>JBIKPY010000008.1:0-60615 GCA_044357185.1 Polaromonas sp. | reverse complement strand
GCCGTGGTGTTTGAAACCATTGAAGACTTTCACGCCCGCATTGATGACGAGACCCTGGACATCGACGAGAACTGCGTGATGGTGCTCAAGAACTGCGGCCCCAAGGGCTACCCCGGCATGGCCGAAGTCGGCAACATGCCGCTGCCGCCCAAGGTGCTGCGCAAAGGCATCACCGACATGGTGCGCATCAGCGACGCCCGCATGAGCGGCACCGCCTACGGCACCGTGATCTTGCACACTGCGCCTGAAGCGGCGGCCGGTGGCCCGCTGGCGCTGGTGCACAACGGCGACATGATCGAGCTCGACGTGCCCAAGCGCCGCTTGCACCTGCATGTGAGCGACGAAGAACTGGCGCGCCGCCGCGAAAGCTGGAAGGCGCCCGAGCCACCGCTGACATCGGGCTACTGGAAGCTGTACATCGACCGCGTGCTGCAGGCCGACGAAGGCGCCGACCTGGACTTTCTGGTCGGTAAACGCGGCTCCTTTGTGCCGCGCGACAACCACTGAACACCATGACACCCCACACTAAGTTCAAGACGGCCATGGCCCGCCTGCCGCTGGTCGCCATCTTGCGCGGTCTGCACCCCCTTGAGGCACTGGCGGTCGGCCAGGTTTTAGTTGACGCCGGCTGGGACCTCATTGAAGTGCCGCTGAATTCACCCCAGCCGCTGCAAAGCATTGCCACCTTGCGCAAGGCTTTTCCGCAGGCTTTGGTGGGCGCCGGCACGGTGCTCACGCCCGAGGATGTGCGTCAGGTGCATTCCGCCGGCGGCGAGCTGATCGTCTCGCCCAACTTCAACCCTGCGGTGGTGGCTGAAGCCGTGCGCCTGGGCATGGTCTGCCTGCCCGGCGTCATGACGGCCAGTGAAGCCTTTGCCGCACTGGCCGCCGGCGCCAGCGGCCTGAAAATATTCCCCGCCGAAATGATCACACCCCCAGTGCTCAAAGCCCTGCGCGCCGTGCTGCCGGCCGAGACGCTGGTCTTGCCCGTGGGCGGCATTTCGCCGCTCAACATGCCCGCTTTTCGCACTGCCGGCGCCAACGGCTTTGGCATTGGCTCGGCGCTGTTCAAGCCCGGCATGACGCCCGCCCAAGTCGCCGAGAGCGCTGCCGGCTTTAAAGCTGCTTGGGCAGGTACCATCCGGGCATGAAGGCCAACACTGACAACAACACCCTGATTTCATTTGGCCTGTCCGGCCGCGTCTGCCTGGTCACGGGCGGCGCGCAAGGCATCGGTGAAGCCTGCTGCCGGCGCTTTGCACGCGAGGGCGCTCTGGTGGTGATCGCTGACATTGACGACACCCGCGGCGCGGCGCTGGCCAGCGAGTTGAGCTGCTTGTATGTGCATTGCGATGTGGGCGACAAAGCCCAGGTCGATGCATTGGTGGCCGCGGCCATCAAAGCACACGGCCGCATTGACGTGCTGGTCAACAACGCCGGCATTTTCAAGGCCTGTGATTTTTTAGACATCACCGAAGCCGACTTTGACGCGGTGCTGCGCGTCAACCTCAAGGGCGCTTTTCTGGTAGCGCAAGCCGTGGCGCGTGAAATGGCCCAAGCCGGCCGCGGCAGCATCGTCAACATGAGCTCGGTCAACGGCACGCTGGCGATTCCGAGCATCGCCAGCTACAACGTCAGCAAGGGCGGCATCAACCAGCTCACCCGCGTGATGGCGCTGGCGCTGGCCGACAAGGGGATTCGCGTCAACGCTGTGGCGCCCGGCACGATTGCCACCGAACTGGCAGCCAAGGCCGTGCTGACCAGCGAGGAAGCCAAAGCCCGCATCATGAGCCGCACACCGCTGCGGCGCCTGGGCGAGCCGGCCGAGATTGCCGATACCGTGGCCTTTCTGGCCAGCGATGCGGCCAGCTACATCACCGGCGAGATCATGGTGGTGGACGGCGGGCGCATGGCGCTGAACTACACGGTCTGAAAGATAGAGCTCAAGCCTTGGCGGGTGCAGCCAGCCACTGCGTGGCCAGTTCAACCCAGTAAGTGCCGCCCAGAGGAATCAGATCGTCGTTGAAGTCGTAGCTCGGGTTGTGCAACATGCAGGGCCCGCCACCGTGCCCCATCTCGCGGTGCGCACCATCGCCGTTGGAGATAAAGCAATAAGCGCCCGGCTTGGCCTGCAGCATGTAGGCAAAATCTTCCGCCCCCATGGTGGGCTCCTGCAGCAACACTTTGTCGGCACCCACGATGCCATTCATCACCTTGCGGGCAAAGTCAGCCTCAGGGGCGCTGTTGATGGTGGGCGGGTAGTTGCGTGAAAACGCGAACTCAGCGCTGGCGCCAAAGCCGGCACACAACTGCTCGGTCAGCGCCTGCATGCGCGCCTCGATCATGTCGAGCACTTCAACACTGAAAGTGCGCACCGTACCCTGCAACTCGCAGGTATCAGGAATCACATTGGTCGCCTCGCCGGCGTGGATCATGGTGACCGAGATCACGCCCGCATCCACCGGCTTTTTGTTGCGCGTGATGATGGTCTGGAAAGCCTGCACCAGCTGGCAAGCCACCAGCACCGGGTCGATGCCGTTGTGCGGCAATGCCGCATGAGCGCCCTTGCCGCGGATGGTGATCTTGAACTCATTGCTAGACGCCATCACCGGGCCGGGGCTGACCGCGAAGGTGCCCACAGGCGCGCCCGGCCAGTTGTGCATGCCAAAGACCGCCTGCATGGGGAACTTGTCAAACAAGCCGTCCTTGATCATCTCGCGCGCGCCGCCGCCGCCCTCTTCGGCCGGCTGAAATATCAGGTAAACCGTGCCGTCGAAATCACGGTTTTTGGCCAGGTGTTGGGCGGCCGCCAACAGCATGGCGGTGTGGCCGTCATGGCCGCAAGCGTGCATCTTGCCCGGCGCGGTGCTGGCGTGCGCAAACTGGTTGAACTCCTGCATAGGCAGCGCGTCCATGTCGGCACGCAAGCCGATGCCACGCCCGCAAGCGCCGCCGTCGCGCCCATGGATGATGCCGACCACCCCGGTGGTGCCCATGCCGCGGTGCATATCGATGCCCCAGCTGCTGAGTTGTTGTGCCACCACTTCAGCGGTACGCAGCTCTTCAAAGCACAGCTCGGGGTGCGCATGAATATCGCGGCGCACGCTGGCGATAGAGGCGGCTTGGGTGAGGATGGAGTCGATGAGTTTCATACGTCAGCCTGATATGCAAAAAACAATGCTAGCAGAGGCTGCGGCTCTCAGGGGCTGGCGCTTGCGTGGGTTTGACGCACAATGACTTTTTGCCCCTCAACAGTTGAGGCCCACGTTTTCACCAGCGGAATCTTCCATGCGACTTCTTCACACCATGCTGCGCGTCGGCAACCTTGAGCGATCTATTGAGTTTTACACCCAGGTGCTTGGCATGACGCTGATCCGGCGTTCAGAAAACCCCGAGTACAAATACAGTCTGGCTTTTGTCGGTTACGGCAGCAACCCGGATCACGCCGAGTTGGAGCTGACCTATAACCACGGGGTAGAAAAATACGACATGGGCACGGCCTATGGCCACATTGCGCTGGGCGTGCCGGACGCTTATGCTGCCTGCGACAAAATCAGGGCTGCCGGTGGCCAGGTCACGCGCGAGGCCGGCCCGGTCAAGGGCGGCAGCACCGTGATTGCCTTTGTCACCGACCCGGATGGCTACAAAGTCGAGCTGATCGAACGTAAAGAAAACGCGTCAGGTACGGGTCTGCGCTAAAGCGCCCTCAGGCTGCGCGCCGCTGTAAAGCGCTGGCTTCGCGCGCCAGCGTGGTGATGCGAGCCCAGTCACCTGCAGCCAAGGCATCGGCGGGCACCAGCCAGGAGCCGCCCACGCAGGCCACGTTAGGCAAGGCCAGAAACTCCGGCGCATTGGCCAGGCTCACGCCGCCGGTCGGGCAAAAACGCACATCAATGAAAGGTCCGCCCCAGGCCTTGAGCATGGCCGGGCCGCCCGCCTGCATGGCCGGGAAAAATTTCAACTCGGTGTAGCCGTCTTCTTGCGCCATCATGATTTCGCTGCCAGTGGCGACGCCGGGCAAGAGCGGCAAACCGGCATCACGGCAAGCCCGGCCCAAGGCCTGGGTATAGCCCGGGCTGACCGCAAAGCGCGCACCGGCCCGCAGGCTGGCCTGCACATCGGCAGCGCTGCGCACCGTGCCGGCGCCGGCCACAGCTTCGGGTACCTCGCGGGCAATCGCTTCTAAACAAGCCAGCGCTTGCGGTGTGCGCAAGGTCACCTCTAACATGCGAATGCCGCCGGCCACCAACGCACGCGCCAGCGGTACCGCCTGCCGGATGTCATGCAAAACAATCACCGGTATCACCGGCGCGTCGTGCATCACCTGCAAGGCTGTGAGCTTGTCGCCCTGTTGAATCAAAGCCATGATGCTGCGCCTTCCTCGGCTGTGAGGGCCTGGCGGCGCATGCCCGTGAACAGCTCACGACCTATGCCCATCGAATTACTCGCACGCAAGGCTTCTGGCATCTCAGCCGGCGTTCGTGCTGCCCAATCGGCGTCTGACACCAGCACCCGCAACTCGCCCTTGAGGCTGTCCAGCCGGATCACATCGCCGTCGCGCACTTTGGCCAGTGGCCCACCCGCCGCCGCTTCAGGCGATACATGGATGGCGGCCGGCACCTTGCCCGAGGCGCCGCTCATGCGGCCGTCAGTGACCAGCGCCACCTTGAAACCCTGGCCCTGCAATACCGACAAGGGCGGCGTGAGCTTGTGCAACTCAGGCATGCCATTGGCTTGCGGACCCTGCCAGCGCACCACGCAAATCACGTCGCGCGACAGCTCGCCCGCCTGGAAGGCCTGGTGAAGCGCCTCCTGAGAATCAAACACCCGGGCCGGCGCTTCGATCACATGCCGGTCTTCAGGCACAGCCGACACCTTGATCACACTTCGGCCCAAATTGCCTTGCAGCAGCTTGAGCCCGCCGGTCGCACTGAAAGGTGCTTCCACCGGCCGCAGTACGCTCAGGTCTTTGGAATCACCACTGTCGCGCCAGACGATATTGCCCGCCTGCATGAAAGGCTCGCGGGTGTATTCACGCAGGCCCTGGCTGCGCACGGTCAGCACGTCTTCATGCATGAGGCCGGCATCGAGCAACTCGCGGATGACAAAGCCGGTGCCGCCAACACGCTGGAACTCGTTGACGTCAGCGCTGCCATTAGGGTAGACGTGGCACAGCAAAGGCACCACATCAGAAAGCGCTGAAAAATCATTCCAGTCAATGGTGATGCCGGCCGAGCGGGCCACGGCCACCCAATGAATCAGGTGATTGGTCGAGCCGCCGGTGGCCAGCAGCGCGACCATGGCGTTGACGATGGCGCGCTCGTCCACGATGCGGCCAATCGGCGCGTAGCGCCTGGCTTGGGTGATGCCCAGCACGGTGCGGGTGGCTTCGCGTGTCAGCTCGTCGCGCAAATCGTTACCCGGGTTTACAAAGGCGGTGCCGGGCACATGCAGGCCCATGGCTTCGAGCAGCATTTGGTTGCTGTTGGCCGTGCCGTAAAAGGTGCAGGTGCCGGGGCTGTGGTACGACTTGAACTCGGATTCCAGCAGCTCATCACGGCCCACCAGGCCTTGCGCGGCTTTTTCGCGAACAGCGGCTTTCTCTTTGTTCGACAGGCCCGAGAGCATGGGGCCGGCCGGCACAAAGACCACGGGCAAATGACCGAAGTGCAGCGCACCGATTAAGAGCCCGGGAACGATCTTGTCGCACACACCCAGCATCAGCGCGCCGTTGTACATGTCGTGCGACAAGGCCACGGCGGTGGCCATGGCAATCACATCGCGGCTGAACAAGCTGAGCTCCATGCCTGGCGTGCCTTGCGTGACGCCGTCACACATGGCGGGCACGCCGCCGGCCACTTGCGCCGTGGCGCCCTGCTTGCGCGCCTCGGCCTTGATCAAATCGGGGTAGCGCAACAGCGGCACGTGCGCCGACAGCATGTCGTTGTAGGCATTGACGATGCCGATGTTCGGGGCTTTTTCGGTGACGATTTTGAAGCGGTCATCGAGTGGCGCGCCTGCCAATGCGTGCGCCAGGTTGGCGCAGCCCATGCGGTCCGGGTTGGCATCTCGCGTGGAGGCGTCTGCCAGTCGCGCCAGATAGGCTGAGCGCTGGGTGTGGCTGCGCTCAATGATGCGCTCTGTGATGAGTCGGACTGTGGTGTTTAGCATCGGGAAAATTTCAAAACGGTAATTTAGTTACTCGGTGGATGGTAACCGGTTACCACCCCCGGCCAAGCCTTTAAAGTTACCGTTGGGTTACCAATTTTTCGGGACAAATGCAGCACCAAAGAGTACAGTTGAAAGCCGTGCCATCCAGACCTCCACTTCGCCCCTTCATGCCCGCGCCGGGCCCCATCGTCCAACGCGATACCCAGGCGATGCTCAGTCAGGTCAATGCGCAATGGGGCGGGGTTTCGGATCTTTGGGTTTTTGGCTATGCCTCCTTGATCTGGCGGCCTGAATTCGAGTTCGAAGAACACCGCCCTGCCCACCTGCGCGGCTACCACCGCGCACTGAAAATGTGGAGCCGAGTCAACCGCGGAACACCCGAATGCCCGGGCTTGGTGTTTGCCTTGCTGTCCGGCGGCAGTTGCAAAGGCATCGTCTACAGAGTGCCAAAAGTCCGTGCTGCGCTAGCCCTGGAGCTGCTGTGGGAGCGTGAAATGCCCACCGGCGTCTACGATCCCAAATGGCTTGCCTGCGAAACGCCAGACGGCACCGTCAAAGCACTGACCTTCACGCTCTCGCGCAAAAGCCCTAACTTCACCGGCCAGCTTGAAACGTCCACCTACCGGCAGATTTTTGAGAAATCGCAGGGCCGTTTCGGCTCAACCCTGGATTACGCCAAACAAACATTTGAATGCCTGCAAAAAGTGGGGATTCACGACAAAGAGCTGGGCCGCCTGCTGGCACTGGCTACACCGGCACATGCCGGCGGACCTGATAGTCCATAGCCTGCGTCCGTATACTGAGCTAACCATGTCCGATAACACGACTTCCATCGCCGACCTGCGCAAAAGCTACGAGCGCGCAGAACTCAATGAAGACGCCTCCAGCGCAGCGCCGGGGCAACAGTTCTCAAAGTGGCTTGAAGAAGCCATTGCGGCCCAGCTTCCTGAGCCCAATGCCATGACCCTGGCCACCGTCGGCAGTGACTTGCGCCCCTCCACACGGGTGGTGCTGATCAAGGGTCTGGACGAGCGCGGCATTGTCTGGTTTACCAATTACGACAGCCGCAAAGGCAGGGAGCTTGCAGGCAACCCGCATGCTGCCTTGCAGTTCCACTGGGTCGAACTCGAGCGCGTGGTGCGTATCGAGGGCCGGGTCGAAAAAATCTCTGACGAAGAAAGCGACGCCTACTTTCACAGCCGGCCGCTGGACTCGCGCATCGGTGCCTGGTCCAGCCCGCAAAGCGAGGTCATCAGCGGCCGCGGTGTGCTGGTGGCCAATGCGGCCAAGTTCGGGGCTCAATTTTTATTGCAGCCACCGCGCCCTCCGCACTGGGGCGGCTACCGGCTGCTGGCCGACCGCTGGGAATTCTGGCAAGGCCGGCGCAGCCGTTTGCATGACCGCTTGCGCTATACGCAGCAAGCCGGCGGGGACTGGTTGCGCGAGCGCCTGGCGCCCTGAAGGCTCAGTCCTTGGCCGCTGTGAGCGGCCCGATCCGCTCTATCTTCTGGGCTTGCACTGCAGCCAATTCAGCCGGCGTCACTTGCTCTGGCGCAATTTCGGCCAAAGGCAGCAGCACAAAAGCGCGCGACATCATGCGCGGATGGGGCAGTGTCAAGTTCGGCTTGTCGCTTTGAAGATTGCCAAAGCGCAGCAAGTCCAGATCCAGTGTGCGAGGCGCCAGCCTGTAAGGCCGCTGCCTGCCGGCAGCGTTTTCGATCGATTGCATAAAAACCAACAGGTCTTCAGCGCTGAGCGAAGTCTCCAAGGCCAGAACGGCGTTGAGGTAATCCGGCGATGGCGGGTCCATAGGAACGGCGTCATCATCCAAGGCAGGCGTTTTGTAAATGCCCGAGCAGGCGATGACCCGACTGTGCGCTGCGCTGTCAAGGGCTGCTCGTGCACGGCGCAAGGCGGCATGTGCGTCACCCAGGTTGGCACCCAGCGCGACATAGGCAGTCACCATGGGCGGCGCGCTCCGGGCTTTCAATCCCCGGAAGGGGTATTGGGCTGGCTTGCGCTGCCGGCGCCCTCTGCCTGGCCGCCGCTCTTGCGGCGGCGGCGACGCTTGCGGGGTGCAGCCTCACCATCACCGCCCGGCTGCAGCGCTGCTGCATCCAGCGCCGTATCAAGCTCAGGTCTGCGTACACGCACGCGCGGCGATGGCGCCTTGGACTGTTGCTCAAGCCGCGCCTGCTCGATCATCTCGTGGCGCTCATCGTCGTAGGCGGTACTGAATTTTTCCCACCAATCGGGCAAGGCCTTGTCGATCTCACCGGTCTGACCGCGCAATCGCAAGAAATCAAAACCGGCGCGAAAACGCGGTTGTTCTAACAGGGAGTAAGGCGCGCTGCCCACGCGCTTTTCAAAGCGCGGCTGCATGCTCCAGATCTCACGCATGTCAATACCCAGTTTGCCGCGCCCGGAGACGTCGCCGATCTTGGCGTTGAAAGCGTCGTCGATCGCGTCCTGCAGCGCGGGCATGGTCGGCTCGCCGCGCTGCGTGCGCCTGGCCCAGCCTTCGCGTACATCGGGCCACAACACGCAGGCCAGTAAAAAACTGGGCGCCACGGGCTTGCCTTCTTCGACACGGCGATCAGTGTCTTGCAAGGCCAGCTTGAGAAACGGCTCATGCGCCGTTTCTACCACCACATCCAGCAAGGGATAAATACCGGTACCCAAACCCAGTTTTTTGAGCTGCTCAATGCTGGCCAGCGCATGGCCGGTTTGCAGGAGTTTGAGCATCTCGTCAAACAGGCGCGACTGCGGCACGTCGGCCAGCAGGCCACGCATCTCGCGCAGCGGCGCTGCGGTCTTATCTTCAAATTTAAAGCCCAAGGCGCTGAGCTTGGCGGCAAAACGCACGGCACGGATGATGCGCACCGGGTCTTCGCGGTAACGCGTGGTCGGCTCGCCAATCATGCGCAGCACGCGTTTTTTAGCGTCGCGGATACCGTTGTGATAGTCCACCACGATCTGCGTTTCCGGGTCGTAATACATGGCGTTGATGGTGAAGTCACGGCGCGCCGCATCATGCTCCATCGAGCCCCAAACGTTGTCACGCAGCACGCGTCCCGATGAGTCCACAGCATGCTTCATGCCGGCCAGTTCGCTCTTGCTGGTGCGTTCATTGCCGCCCACCTGCTCGGCCTGGCTGCTGTCGAGATGGGCACGAAAGGTCGACACCTCAATGACTTCGTGCTCGCGCCCGCGGCCATAGACCACGTGAACAATGCGAAAACGCCGGCCGATGATGAAAGCACGGCGAAACAGCGCTTTCACCTGCTCGGGGGTGGCGTCAGTGGCCACATCAAAGTCTTTAGGCCGCAGGCCGACCAGCAGGTCACGCACTGCGCCCCCCACGATGAAAGCCTCGTAACCGGCGTCCTTGAGAGTGCGCACAACGTCCATGGCGCGGTCGTCGACCAAGGCCGTGTCAATGCCGTGCGATTCTGGACCGACCTCGACCCGTTGGCCGTAAGGTGATTTTTTGCTGCGGGCTTTGGAGGCGGCCGTGCTGCCGGTCATGCCGAACAGCTTGTCGATGAATTTTTTGATCATGAAAAACTAAGTGAACAGCTCAAGTATGCGCCATTGACGCTCTGTAGCAATGGCACGCAGGGCTGCGTCAGGGTTGGTGGCGACCGGATGGTTGACCTTTTCGAGCAAAGGAAGGTCGTTGATCGAATCAGAGTAAAAAACTGTCTCTACGCTTTGCCAGTCCAGCTGGCGGGCGGCCAGCCAGGCCTGAACGCGGGTGACTTTGCCCTCACGAAAAGAGGGCGTGCCGGCGATCTCTCCCGTGAACTCGCCTTGGTCATCACGGGCCAACTCGATAGCGATCAGTTCTTTGACGCCAAAGGCAGTGGCAATCGGGCGGGTGACAAATTCGTTGGTGGCGGTAACGATCACCACCTCATCACCGGCCGCCTGATGGGCTTGCACCAGCGCCAGCGCCTTTGGCAGGATCGTGGTGCCGATGATGGTCTGCATGAAGCGGGCATGTGCCTGCGCGGATTTTTCAGCGCCCTGGGCACGCATGGCACGGGTGGCAAAGCGCACATAGTCGTGAATATCCAGCGTGCCGGCCTTGTAGTCCTCGTAATACTGGGCGTTACGTCGTTTGAAATCTTCACCATCGCACCAGCCTAGCGCCAAAGTGAATTCGCCCCACTGGTAGTCGGAGTCCATCGGGATCAAGGTGTAATCCAGATCGAATAAAGCCACTTTTTTCATGGGTTGTCCAGCATGGATTTAATCAGCGGCACCGTGATGGCGCGTTGGGTTTGCAGCGAATAGCCGTCGAGCTGATCGAGCAGCTGCATGAGGTTGCCCAGATCGCGCGAAAAACGACTGAGGATGAAATCCATGGCCTCGTCACTGAGAAAAATACCGCGGGTGTCCGCTTCCTGGCGCAGCACGGCGCGGCGCTCCATGTCGCTCAAGGCATGCAGCGCGTAAACATGGCCCCAGCCGAGCCGGGTGCGCAGGTCCTCGCGCAAGGACAGGTCGGCGGGGGGCGTCAAACCGGCAGCCAACACACAACGCGGCTGGCCGTCGGCAGCGCTCAGAGCGTTGACAAACCAGTTAAATGCCGCTTGCTGCTGCACAGCAGTGTAGAGGTGGCAATCGTCCAGCAGCACGGCCACCCAGCGCTCGTTAAAGGGCGGCGGCTCTAAAACAGAAGCGTCCAGCCAGCCGACGCTGGCGCCTTGCGCGCACAACTCTTCGCCAAAAGCCTTGAGCAAATGGGTTTTGCCGCTGCCGGGCTCACCCCAGAGGTAAGTGGGCACAGGCGAGCGCAAACTGTTGCAGGCCCAAAGTTGCAAATGCTTGAGAGCAGCCTCGTTGGGACCGGCGAAGAAGTTGGCAAACAGAGGGGCAGATGCCAGACCGATATCCAACGCGATCTGCTTCATGCCGGTCGAGCGGCACTGGCGCGTTGGGTCAAGAAAATTAGCTGCATAAGGTCCGGGCAGGGTGACCCTTTAGAATCATGACTCGGATTCTATCGGGCTTGACCCGGCCCACCTGCCAAGCCCGCCGAGCTGCGGACCTCAACCCATTTCATCAGCATGAGCCAATCCCCCCTTTCCTACAAAGACGCCGGCGTAGACATTGACGCAGGCGATGCCCTGGTCGAGCGTATCAAGCCGCTGGCCAAAAAAACCATGCGCGAAGGCGTGCTGGCGGGAATAGGCGGCTTTGGCGCCTTGTTTGAAGTACCCAAGCGCTACAAAGAACCGGTGCTGGTCAGCGGCACCGACGGGGTAGGCACCAAGCTGCGCCTGGCTTTTGAGTGGCAGATGCATGACACCGTGGGCATTGACCTGGTGGCCATGAGCGTGAACGACGTGCTGGTGCAAGGCGCCGAGACCCTGTTTTTCCTGGACTATTTCGCCTGCGGCAAGCTGGACGTGGACACGGCTGCAGCCGTCGTGGGCGGCATAGCCAGAGGCTGTGAGCTCTCGGGCTGCGCGCTGATTGGCGGCGAAACGGCCGAAATGCCTGGCATGTACCCGCCAGGTGAATACGACCTGGCCGGCTTTGCCGTCGGCGCGGTAGAAAAATCCAAAATACTGACTGGCCGGAACATCGCTGTTGGCGACGTGGTGCTTGGTTTGGCTTCCAGTGGCGTGCACTCCAACGGTTTTAGCCTGGTGCGCAAATGCATAGAGCGCGCCGGCAACGCCCTGCCCGCCAGCCTGGACGGCAAGCCGTTCAAGCAGGCTGTGATGGAGCCGACCCGCCTGTACGTGAAAAATGTGTTGGCGGCACTGGCAGTGCACCCTATCAAGGCGCTGGCGCACATCACCGGCGGCGGCCTGCTGGAAAATATTCCCCGCGTCTTGCCAGAGGGCATGGCGGCGCGCCTGGTCAAAGGCAGCTGGCCGCAAACTGAGCTGTTTGCCTGGTTGCAAACAACGGCTGCCATTTCGGACTTTGAGATGAATCGCACCTTCAACAACGGCATCGGTATGGTGGTGGTGGTGGACGCTGCCAACGCTGCGGCCACCGCACACATGCTGCGCCAGGCGGGCGAGAAGGTGTTTGAGATCGGCGTGATCGCCGCGCGTGGCGAAGGCGCTGCCGTCGTCGTCAGCTAAGGCTGGTTGGCCTAACTGGCTGCACGTCTCAAATCAGCCAGCCTGTCGGCCACGGCAGCATGGTCTTGCGCATCTTCCGCGCGGGCCAGGTAAATTTCTAAATCCGCTTGTGCACGTTGGGCCTGACCCTGCTCTGCCAAAGCCAGACCGCGGTCACGGTACTCCGGCCAGGAACGCGGGTACAAGACCAGCAAACGGTTCAGTACGGCGATCAGCCTGGCCCAGTCTTCTTGTAACCGGTAAATATGCTTGAGGTTACGCAACATGCGGCCCATGATGTCGCGCGGCGCCGCAGGCTGTAAGTACAGGCCGAGCGGCGGCTCCATGTCATCGGGTCTGGCGTCACGCTGGTGCAGGGGCTGCAGCCGCTCGGCCAACTCTTCGCGGCTGAGCGATTGGCCGGTGAACGGGTCCATGACCACCTGACCCTTGGGCAAATTGACCTTGACCATAAAGTGGCCGGGGAAAGACAAACCCCGGGCATGCAGGTCCATACCCTGCGCCAGCTCCAACCACAACACGGCCAGGGTGATCGGTATGCCGCGCCGGGTTTTGAGCAGCACATGCACAAAGCTGTTGTCCGGGTCGTAGTAATCGTTGACGTTGCCGCCGAAGTTCAGGTCTTGAAAGAAAAACTGATTGAGCGCGCGCAGACGCTGCATGGCCGGCGCATCCGGCGGCACGCGTCGCTTCAGACGGGCCAGCAACTGGTCTACATCGCCGAGAACCTGCTGGACATCGAGTTCGGGGTATTCGTCCTGAGCCAGGCTGACGGCGGCTTCCAATAGCGGGAAATGCTCGTCGCTTTGTACCAGACTTGAAAAGTACTGCAGTGGCGAAGGAATATCAAAATTAAGACGCATGCAGCTACTTTGTCACAAGTACCAAAGACTTGCAGCCAAGCCTGTTTAGCGCCCGAGCAGACTGCGCACACGCAGGCCGGTAGCGCGCAAAGTCGTGAAATAAAGCAGCGCTGAGACCAGCAACACCAACAGCAGCAAGCCGATACGCTGACCGTACAAGCTGCGCATACCGGTCCAGCTCAAGGCCTGGGCTGCCCACAGCAAAAAAACGGCTAGCAAAGCGCTGGCCAAGGCCACCTGCAGCCCGAAGCGTCCCCAACCAGGTAAAGGCCGGTAACTGCCGCGCCGGATCAAGCCCACCAGCAACCAGCCAGCGTTGATCAAGGCACCAATGCCAATGGCAAGCGCCAGGCCGGCATGCTGCAAATAAGGCACCAAGACCAGGTTCATCAACTGCGTCAAGACCAGCACAACGATGGCAATACGCACCGGCGTACGGATATCCTGATTGGCATAAAAACCCGGTGCCAGCACCTTGATAGCGACCAGGCCGAGCAGCCCCAAGCCGTAACCCATGAGCGCACGCGTGGTCTGCAGCACATCGCCGTCGGTGAAAGCGCCGTAGTGGTAGAGCGTTGCGACCAGCGGCTGCGCAAAGGTCAGCAGCGCCACCGCGCTGGGCACCGCCAGCAAGACCACCAGCCGCAGGCCCCAGTCCAGCATGGCTGAGTATTTGTCATTGTCATTGGCAGCCCTGGAAGCAGCCAGTTGCGGCATCAGCACCACACCCAAAGCCACACCCAGCAAAGCCGTCGGGAACTCCATCAGCCTGTCGGCATAGGTCAGCCAGCTCACACTGCCGGCCTGCAGGTGCGAAGCAATCTGGGTATTGATCAGCAGAGATATCTGCGCCACGCTCACACCCAGCAAAGCCGGCAGCATGAGTCGCAAGATGCTGCGCGTACCTGCATCACCCCAAGCGGCGCGCAAGCCGCCCAGGCCCAGGCTGAACTGGGGCAACATGCCAAGGCGCAGCAGTGCCGGTATCTGCACCGCCAGTTGCAGCAAGCCGCCCAGCATCACACCCGCGCCCAGCGCGTAGATGGGCTCAATGCCCTGGGTCTTGAGCCAAGGCGCGCCCAGCCAGGCGGCGGCAATCATGCACACATTGAGCAGCACCGGCGTAGCGGCCGGCACGGCAAAGCGCTTGAAGGTATTGAGAACCCCTGCAGACAGCGCCACCAGGGACATGAAGCCGATGTAAGGGAACATCCAGCGCGTCATGAACACAGCCGCCTCAAAGCTACGCGGACTTTGCTGCAAACCGCTGGCCATGAGCCAGACCAGCACCGGCGCCCCGGCCACTCCCAGAACGCAAGTCAAAAGCAAGGCCCAGACCAATAAACTGGCCACCCGGTCCACCAAGAGGCGCGTGGCCTCTTCACCCTCACGCTCCTTGGTGGCAGCCAGCACAGGCACAAAAGCCTGACTGAAAGCGCCTTCAGCAAACAGCCTTCTAAAAAGATTTGGAATGCGAAAAGCCACATTGAAAGCATCCGTCATGGCACTGGCGCCAAACGTTGAAGCAATCAACAACTCCCGCGCTAAACCGGTGACCCGCGACAAGAGCGTGAAAAGCGAAACGGTGGAAGCGGCTTTAAAAAGTGACACAAGAGGAGTTTAAGGCGCCGGGCCGCCCTAAGGAAGATTCACCCCCTAGTGGGCAGCGAAGTACACGCAGTGACTGAGCGTGGGGGCTGGCCAAAATCCCCGCCGGGCAGCCCCAAGGGGATTTACGCCCCCTCGGGGGGCAGCGCAGCCACACGAAGTGGGCCAGCGTGGGGGCTGGCATATAATCATGGGCTTTGCTGCATCATCCACAGACTCCTTCCCAGGATTAAAGGAATTTATATATGGCTACTGCCAAACCCAAGAAAAAGAACCCCCGACTTGCATCCGGGCGCAAACGCGTTCGCCAGGACATCAAGCTCAACGCTGCGAACACCTCGCTGCGCTCCAAATACCGCACGGCCGTCAAGAACGTTGAAAAAGCAGTTCTGTCCGGCGATAAAACCAAAGCTGCAGAGCTCTTTGCCAAAGCACAGAGCATTGTGGACACGGTTGCCGACAAAGGCATCTTCCATAAAAACAAGGCAGCTCGCGACAAGAGCCGCCTGTCCGCCAAGGTCAAAGCCCTGGCCCTCCAAGCCGCCTAACTCGTTAGGCAAATCGCCCGGCTGTCACTTCGTGTGACATCCGCCGTTTTGTAGGGTGCGCTGCAGCAAAGTGAAAAAACCGCCTTCGGGCGGTTTTTTCATGTCCTCTCGCCAAACAGCTGGCAATCAGGTTTTAGGGGCGCTTTTGGGCGCCTCATGCAGCAAACAAGCCTCGGCTACTTGCAGGCGGTTGTCTTTGGCAAAGTTCAGTGCAAAGTCCCAGGCCATAGGTTCTACTTCGCGCAACTCACTGTTGACCACCACGCACTTGACGTCGCCAATCAAGGTGGGAACGCACCAGGGTGAGTAGGTCAGATGGCTGCCGGGCTGGGGTCCGCCGGGGCGGAACTGGCTCATCACGCCGCACAGGCGATCGGCCCAGTCGCTGGGGCGAAAGGTCTTGCCTTCAAGGGTCAAGCCCTGAATGAAAATTTCTTTGGCGCTGCTGGAGACCATCGGTAGAGGCTGCTTGAAGGACCGTTTGACGATGCGCTGCAACCGGGTTGGCCGGCACTTGCTGCGCTGCACAACAAGTATATCTTATATAAGACTTAAGCCCTTGTCAGCCCGGGCCCGGACGTGTGGACCTAAAATCAAAAATTGAGTCTCAAGTGAAAGCCCCGCCCGACCATGAACGCCGCCCTCCCCATCCCCGTTGAAGCCGCTTCCCCGCACGTCATGAACACCTACGGCCGACTGCCGCTGGCGCTCTCGCATGGACAGGGCTGCCGCGTCTGGGATGTCAACGGCAAGGCTTATCTGGACGCGCTGGGCGGTATTGCCGTCAACACGCTGGGGCATAACCACCCCAAGCTGGTGCCTGCTTTGCAAGAGCAGATCAGCCGGCTGATTCACACCTCCAATTACTACCATATCCCCCTGCAAGAAGCGCTGGCGGCCAAGCTGGTCGAGTTGTCGGGCATGAGCAATGTCTTTTTTTGCTCGACCGGTCTGGAGGCCAATGAAGCCGCTCTCAAACTGGCGCGCAAATTCGGTCATGACAAGGGTATCGAGCGCCCGGAAGTCGTGGTTTACGACAAGGCCTTTCACGGCCGCAGCATCGCCACCCTGAGCGCCACAGGCAACGCCAAAGTGCAAGCCGGTTTTGGCCCGCTGGTGGAAGGTTTCATCCGCGTGCCACTCAATGATGTGCAAGCCCTGAAAAAAGCCACCGCCGGCAACCCTAATGTGGTGGCGGTTTTCCTGGAAGCCATCCAGGGCGAAGGCGGCGTCAATCCGGTGGACGTTGACTACCTGCGCGCCTTGCGAAAGCTTTGCGATGAGCAGGACTGGTTGCTGATGATCGACGAAGTGCAATGCGGCATGGGCCGCACCGGCAAATGGTTTGCGCACCAGTGGGCCGGTATTCTGCCGGACGTGATGCCGCTGGCCAAAGGCCTGGGCTCAGGGGTGCCGATAGGCGCCGTGGTGGCCGGCCCCAAGGCGGCCAAGATTTTTGCGCCTGGCAACCACGGCAGTACCTTTGGCGGCAACCCACTGGCCATGCGTGCCGGGGTCGAGACCATCCGGATCATGGAAGAAGAAGGCTTGCTGGGCAATGCCGTCAAGGTGGGCGATCACCTCAAAGCGGCGCTGCAGCGTGAATTGGGCGGCCAGCCTGGCCTCAAAGAAATCCGTGGTCGCGGCCTGATGCTGGGCGTTGAATTGACCTTTCCTTGCAGCGAGCTGGTAGGGCGCGCAGCGGAAAAAGGTTTGTTAATCAGTGTGACCGCCGACAGCGTCATTCGCATGGTGCCCTCGCTGGTCATGACGACTGCCGAGGCCGATGAAGTGGTCAGCATTTTGGTACCGCTGGTCCAACAGCTGATCAAGGAAAAGGCATGACTGCGCAACGCCACTACCTGCAGTTCAGCGACTTCACGGCTGGCGAATACGCTTACCTGTTTGAGCGCGCCGCGCTCATCAAGAAAAAATTCAAGGCCTACGAAAAACACCAGCCTATGGCAGACCGTACGCTGGCCATGATTTTTGAGAAAGCCTCAACGCGCACCCGCGTGAGCTTTGAAGCCGGCATGTACCAGCTGGGGGGCTCTGTGGTTCACCTGACCACTGGTGACAGCCAGCTGGGCCGGGCCGAACCGATTGAAGACAGCGCCCGGGTCATCAGCCGCATGGTGGACCTGGTGATGATCCGCACCTACGAGCAAACCAAGATCGAGCGATTTGCAGCGCACTCGCGTGTGCCGGTCATCAACGGCCTGACCAATGAGTTTCACCCCTGCCAGATTTTGGCCGACATCTTTACTTTCATCGAGCACCGCGGCTCGATTCGGGGCAAGACCGTCGCCTGGGTCGGCGACGGCAACAACATGGCCAACACCTGGCTGCAGGCCAGCGAGATCCTCGGCTTTAAAGTGCACCTGAGTACGCCCGGCGGCTACGAGGTGGACCAGTCCATTGCAGGCATCCGCTCAGCGCAAAGCTATGCGGTCTTCAAAGACCCGATGCAAGCCTGCGCCGGTGCTGACCTGGTCACCACTGACGTGTGGACCAGCATGGGCTACGAAGCCGAAAATGAAGCCCGCAAAAAAGCTTTTTCCAAGTGGTGCGTAGACAGGGACATGATGGCTGCAGCTAAACCAGATGCGCTTTTCATGCACTGCCTGCCGGCACACCGTGGCGAGGAAGTCGAGGCCGAGGTGATTGACGGGCCGCAGTCGGTGGTGTGGGACGAGGCTGAAAACCGCCTGCATGTGCAAAAAGCACTGATGGAGTTTTTGCTGTTCGGCCAGCTGGGCTGATCAGCCCCGGCCGACAAAAGGCATCTTGGTGGCCATGACGGTCATGAACTGCACATTGGCCTCCAGCGGCAAACTGGCCATGTGCACCACCGCGTTGGCCACGTGCTGCACATCCATCATGGCTTCAATGGCGATTTGACCGTTGGCCTGCATCGTGCCGGTGGCCATGCGCGCTGAAATCTCGGTCACCGCATTGCCGATATCAATCTGACCGCAAGCGATATTGAAAGCACGCCCATCCAGCGAAATCGACTTGGTCAAGCCCGTGATGGCATGCTTGGTCGAGGTGTAAGGCGCGGAGTTCGGGCGCGGCGCATGGGCCGAGATGGAGCCGTTGTTGATGATGCGGCCACCCTGGGGGCTTTGCGCCTTCATCACCCTGAAAGCGGCCTGCGCGCACAAAAACGAGCCCGTGAGATTGATGTTGACGACGTTTTGCCACTGCTCGAAGGTCAGCTCGTCAAAGCCGCCTGCCGGCAAGCCTACGCCGGCGTTGTTGAACAAGACGTCCACGCGGCCGAACTGCTGGCGCGTGCGCTCGAACAAGGCCGTCACAGAGTCGGGTTTAGACACATCGGTCGCCACGGCCAGGGCGCGGTCAAAGCCAAGCGCTTTGGCCTCGGCCACCACGGCCTGAAGCGGCTCGCTGCGCCGTCCGGCCAGCGCGACGCTGTAACCGGCTTTGAGCAAAGACAGCGAGACTGCACGGCCGATGCCGGTGCCGGCACCGGTGACGACAGCGACGGGATGTTGCTTATTTTCTTGGGAGGCCATGGGTGTTCCTAGGGTTGTGTGCGGGTATTTTGCCGCAAAGGCTCAAGCGCCGGCGTACAGCCAGGGCATGTCCAGCAGGCGATGCCCCAACAACTTGAGCGCGATGTCGCGCCCCAGTCGCAACGGGCCGGTGGCATGAAAAATCTGCCCGTTACGCACCGCCCGGGCTTGCACACGGGCGTTACGCTGCCAACGGTTGAGTGCATAACGGCGCAGCGCCAACGGCACATCGGCCACAGGTTTGACAACGCCGGCCAGGCAGCGGCCCAACTCGGCCGCGTCTTCAATTGCCATGCCGGCGCCCTGCGCCAGATAAGGCGGCATGGGGTGCGCCGCGTCCCCCAGCAAGGCCACCCTGCCGAGAGCCATCTGTGCGGCACTGGCCACGGGGGGGCGGTCACACAGTGCCCACAAACGCCAGGCGGGCACCGCCTCGACCAAGGCCGTGAGCTCAGCACAATGGCCGGCCGTGGCGGTCAGCACGTTGTCACGCAAGCCGGCATGGTCCCAATCCTGGTAATCGTCCGGCACTTGACCCTGCGTGAACATCACCACATTGAGCCATTCACCGCCGCGCACCGGGTAGCTCACCAGGTGCATGTCGGGACCCAGCCAGACACTGACCTGCTGGCTGCGCAGTGATTTGGGTAAATCGCTTTGACGCACCAGCGCGCGGTAAGCCAGGTGGCCGGTCGGCTGGGCGACATGATCTTCCAAGGTCTGCAGGCGCACCTGGCTCCACAAACCATCTGCGCCGATCAGCGCATCCCCCTCAACAGAGTAGCCATCGGCCCAGGCCAGTTGCACGCCCTCAGGCGTGTCGGTGTAGCCGGTCACGGGAGAGTTCAAATGCAGCTTCACCTCGGGCCGCAGTCGCACACTGTCCAGCAACATGCTGTGCAAATCGGCACGGTGCAAGGTGGCGTAGGGTGCGCCATAGCGTTGCTGGCAGCGGCTGCCCAGGCTCAGACTGGCCAGCTCGCGTCCGCTGGGCGCGCTGCGCACCAGCAGCTTGTCCGGGAAAGCCGCCAAGCGCTCCAGTGCCTGGCCCAAGCCCCATCCCTGCAAGATGCGGGTGGCGTTGGGGCCGAGCTGAAGGCCAGCACCGACTTCTGAAAAAACTTCTGCTTTCTCATACAGCCGCACATGCCAGCCGGCCCTGGCCGAACTCAATGCTGCCGCCAAAGCACCGATGCCGCCACCGGCAATCAGGAGCTGGCGACTCATGCGCCTGGCAATGGCCGGCAAACAGCGTCAAAGGTCGCGAGCAAACCGGGCGTCCTTCAGCTGACCGTCGCAGCAACGTCGGTGTAGTCCTTGACCTGGTCGAAGTTGAGGTACTTGTACACCGTGCCGCTGGCACCCGAGAGCACGCCCATGTCGGCCATGTACTCAGCTTTGGTCGGAATGCGTCCGAGCTTGGAGGTGATGGCGGCCAGTTCGGCAGAGCCTAAGAACACATTGGTGTTCTTGCCCAGGCGATTCGGGAAATTACGGGTGGATGTCGACAGCACAGTAGCGCCTTCTTTGACCTGCGCCTGGTTGCCCATGCACAAACTGCAACCCGGCATTTCCATGCGCGCACCGGCTGCGCCCAGCACGCCGTAGTGACCTTCTTCGCTCAGTTGCTTGGCGTCCATCTTCGTGGGCGGCGCCATCCACAGCTTGACCGGAATGTCGCGCTTGTTTTCGAGCAGCTTGGAGGCAGCGCGGAAATGGCCGATGTTGGTCATGCAGCTGCCGATAAAGACTTCGTCGATCTGGGTGCCGGCCACGTCAGACAGGGTTTTCACATCGTCCGGATCGTTGGGACACGCCAGGATAGGCTCATGAATCTCAGCCAGGTCGATCTCAATCACAGCAGCGTACTCGGCGTCCGGGTCGGCCTTGAGCAATTGCGGGTTGGCCAACCAGGCTTCCATGGCGGCGATGCGGCGTTTGATGGTGCGAACGTCCGAGTAACCGGTAGCGATCATCCACTTGAGCATGGTGATGTTGCTGTTGATGTACTCGATGATAGGTTCCTTGTTCAGGTGCACCGTGCAACCACCCGCGCTGCGCTCGGCCGACGCGTCGCTCAGCTCAAAAGCCTGCTCGACCTTCAGGTCTGGCAAGCCTTCGATTTCGAGAATGCGACCCGAGAACACATTGACCTTGCCCTGCTTGGCCACGGTCAGCAAACCGGCCTTAATGGCGTACAAAGGAATGGCGCTGACCAGGTCACGCAGCGTGACGCCGGGCTGCATCTTGCCCTTGAAGCGCACCAGCACGCTCTCCGGCATGTCCAGCGGCATGACGCCGGTGGCCGCACCGAAAGCCACCAGACCGGAACCGGCCGGGAAGCTGATGCCGATAGGAAAACGCGTGTGGCTGTCGCCACCGGTACCGACGGTGTCGGGCAGCAGCATGCGGTTGAGCCAGCTGTGGATGATGCCGTCACCGGGGCGCAGCGAGATACCGCCACGCGTGGTGATGAACTCGGGCAACTCGTGGTGCATCTTCACGTCCACCGGCTTGGGGTAAGCGGCTGTATGGCAAAACGATTGCATAACGAGGTCGGAGCTGAAACCCAGGCAGGCCAGGTCTTTGAGCTCGTCGCGGGTCATCGGGCCGGTGGTGTCTTGCGTGCCGACCGATGTCATCTTCGGCTCGCAATACGTGCCGGGGCGCACGCCCTTGCCTTCCGGCAAACCAACCGCACGGCCGACCATTTTTTGCGCCAATGTAAAACCACGGCCGCTGTCCACCGGGGCCTGCGGCAAGCGGAAAACCGTCGAAGCAGGCAGACCCAGCGCAGCCCGCGCCTTGGCCGTCAGTCCACGCCCGACGATCAACGGAATGCGGCCACCGGCGCGCACTTCGTCAAACAGGACATCACTTTTGAGTGTGAATTCGGCAATCACTTTGCCGCCCTTGATGGCTTTGCCTTCGTAAGGACGCAACTCGACCACGTCACCCATGCCCATCTGGCTCACGTCCAGCTCAATCGGCAACGCGCCCGAGTCTTCCATGGTGTTGTAGAAAATCGGGGCGATCTTGCCGCCCAGGCAGACGCCGCCAAAACGTTTGTTAGGCACATAGGGAATGTCTTCACCAGTCCACCACAATACCGAGTTGGTGGCAGATTTGCGTGAAGAACCGGTGCCGACCACGTCACCGACGTAAGCCACCAGATTACCCTTGGCCTTGAGTTCTTCGATGAACTTGACCGGGCCGCGTTTGCCGTCTTCTTCGGGGGTGATACCGGGGCGGGCATTTTTGTGCATGGCAATGGCATGCAGCGGAATGTCGGGGCGGCTCCAGGCATCAGGCGCCGGGGACAAGTCATCGGTATTGATCTCGCCGGCGCACTTGAACACTGTCAATTGAATCGACTTGGGCACTTCAGGGCGGGAGGTGAACCACTCCGCGTCAGCCCAACTTTGCAACACAGACTTGGCGTGAGCATTGCCCTGTTCGGCCTTTTCCTGCACGTCATGAAACTGGTCAAACATCAGCAAGGTGAACTTCAGCCCTTTGGCAGCCTCCTGGGCCACTGCAGCGTCGGCATCGCCGAGCAAATCAATCAGGGGGCTGATGTTGTAGCCGCCCAGCATGGTGCCCAGCAGGTGCGTGGCTTGCTGGCGGGTGATGAGCGCGCACTTTTCAGTGCCGTGCGCTACAGCCGCCAGGTAACTGGCCTTGACCTTGGCCGCATCATCCACACCCGCCGGCACGCGGTAGGTGATGAGGTCCACCAGCGTTTTTTCTTCGCCCTTGGGTGGATTTTTCAGCAGGTCAATGACCTCAGCAGTTTGCTGGGCAGACAAAGGCACTGGCGGTATGCCCTGTGCGGAACGTTCGGCAACATGGGCGCGGTAAGCAGTCAAAAACTCAGACACTATTTTTCTCCTGTCGTACAAAAAGAGGGGTTGGAAACTTTGTTAAATAAATTCAAGGGCGGGACGCGGGCATAGGCCCGGCCGCAGGCGGGCCCAGCAAGTCCGGCGGTGGCGCATCTTTCATCGCCTGGGCCACCACAAGCTGAGACTGGCTCATGCAGCCATCGGCCATGCGCTGGCCTATTTTCTGATTCATTAGCATCGACTTGTTGGGCAGTTGCAGCCACACCGCACCGGCTTGGCGGTCCTCCAGGCGAATCGCCCCGGTGACCGTGCTCACAGGAACCATGCGAAAACGGAAATTTTTACCCTGCATATCAAAGTAGCCAGGGGCCGCCGGGTCGCTGGCCAGGGTGACGGATGTACCCGCCTCGCAGGGCATCACGCCCGTGTGCACGCGCTCGGCAATTGCCAGCTCAGCCGGCTCGAGCGCTGCTTCAGCTGCCGCAATACCGGCCGCCATCTGAGTGGCCGTGCTGCGGATTTCGGTGCGACTGACGCTGTTCGCAGGCGCTGCTTGGCGCGGTTTGACTGGCTTGGCGGCGGGCTTGGAGGTTTTTGCCACGGCGTTCTGGGCTGAAGCTTCAAAGGCCAAGCCCCAGCAAGCCAGCAAAAGGGGGGCGATGTAAAAAATCTTCATGCAGCCAGCTTGCTCTCAGCCCGCCGAAGCGTGTCTGAGGAAATACCCTTGGACCGCCTCAGGCAGGAGGGCGCCGGTTTGGTGGCCACGCTCCAACAACTGCCAAAAATAACGGTAACTGGCGCGGTCGTGCAGCTTGCCCTGAAAACTGATGGGGGCCCATTGCGCACGGTCGGCCGCAACAATCAACTCTGCGGCAAACGCCAGCTCATCAGCCTGGGGTGCCAAGGCCGCCAGAATCGGGCGGATCTGGCCGGGGTGAATGCTCCACATGCGGGTGTAGCCGAACTCCCGGCTGGCGCGCAGCGCGGCACTTTGCATGGCGGCAGCGTCGCTGAATTCGGTCACAACGCAATGCGAAGGCACTTTGCCATGCGCGTGGCAGGCCGATGCAATGTCGAGTTTGGCGCGCAGCACCAGCGGATGGCTGAACTGGCCGCTGCTGCCCATGGCCTCAGCGGGTATGGCGCCGTTGTGACTGGAAACAAAATCCATCAAGCCGAAACTCAGGGACTGCACGCGCGGCTGGCCGGCAATCTCAAAGGCGTTGTGAACCGCCAGCGGCGACTCGATCAACACGTGAAGCGGCAAAGCCGCAGCCGCGGTCGAACCCACATCCGTCAGGGCTTTGACAACGCGCTGAACATCGGCTGCCGAATCGACCTTGGGAATCATCAGATGGCTCAGCCGGTGACCCGCCTGGCCGACGATGGTGGCAATGTCCGCCTCAAAGGCCGGATGGTCAATCGGGTGCACTCGCGCTGCCACGCGGGCACCGGGGGCTGCGGCCAGCAGCAAAGAAACCACCAGCGCGGCGTGATCAGCCTCGCCGCCCACGGGCGCGCCGTCTTCGCAGTCCAGCGTGACGTCAAACACGCAGGCGCCGAACTCCTGGCTCATCTCGGCCTGCAACTGCAGGCTTTTGCGCATGCGCGGCTCAACGCCGCTGTAGTGGTCGCAAACCGGCAAAACGCCGGCTGCGGCCTGAGCGCCAAGAAGAACGTCACGCGGGTGTTGCATGGTGTGCGGTGTCAACCGCGGCAGGCGGCTTGCAACCCTTACAGCAGGTGAGCGACGCCGGCTTGCTCGTCTTGCAGTTCTTTGAGCGTCTTGTTGATGCACTCCTGGCTGAAGGCGTCGATCTCCAAGCCTTCGACCAGCTTGTACTCGCCGCCTTCGGTGGTGACAGGAAAGCCGAACATGGTGTCTTTGGGTATGCCGTACTGGCCGTCCGAAGGAATGCCCATGGTGACCCATTTGCCCTTGGAGCCCAGGGCCCAGTCGCGCATGTGGTCGATGGCGGCGTTCGCGGCTGATGCGGCAGAAGACAAGCCACGGGCTTCAATGATGGCCGCGCCGCGCTTGCCGACGGTGGGCAGGAACACGGTGGCGTTCCAGACCTGGTCGTTGATCAGGTCTTTGACCTTTTTGCCGCCCACAGTGGCAAAGCGGTAGTCAGCGTACATGGTGGGCGAGTGGTTGCCCCAGACGGTGAGTTTTTCGATGTCGGCGACCAGCGTGCCGGTCTTGGCGGCAATTTGCGACAAAGCACGGTTGTGGTCCAGGCGCAGCATGGCGGTGAAGTTTTTGCGCGGCAAATCCGGCGCGCTTTTCATGGCGATATAGGCGTTGGTATTGGCGGGGTTGCCGACCACCAGCACCTTGACGTTGCGGCTGGCGACAGCGTTCAGGGCCTTGCCCTGGGTGGTGAAGATCTGACCGTTGATGGCCAGCAGCTCAGCGCGCTCCATGCCGGCTTTACGGGGCATGGAACCGACCAGCAAGGCGTAGTCGGTGTCTTTGAAGGCGGTCATCGGGTCGCTGTGGGCTTCCATGCCGGCCAGCAGCGGGAAAGCACAGTCTTCGAGTTCCATCATGACGCCCTTGAGCGCCTTTTGCGGGCCTTCAGCAGGCACTTCGAGCAATTGCAAAATAACCGGCTGGTCCTTGCCCAGCATTTCGCCTGAGGCGATGCGGAACAACAGGGCGTAACCAATTTGACCGGCGGCACCAGTGACGGCAACACGGACGGGTTTTTTGCTCATGACGAAACTCCAGGATGGTTGTTGATCAATTGGACGCGCAGTCGTGAACTTGCGCTTGGGATTCAGCCCATTATTTTACGCGGGAAAACCCCCAATGGTCAATTTGTCTTATGTCTTATATAAGATAACATTCGCACTACTTTTCATCCATGTGCAGACCTGATCGACCCCACAGCCCGACATCATGACTTCCATTCAAAAAGCCGGCCCAGGCGGCACCCCGGCCTTCAGTCCGCTTTACCAACAAATCAAAGTACTGATCCTGCAAAGCCTGCAAGATGGTGAGTGGAAGCCGGGGGACGTGATCCCCAGCGAGATGGACCTGGCCGCGCGCTTTCGCGTCAGCCAGGGCACGGTGCGCAAAGCCATTGACGAGTTGGCCGCCGAAAACCTGGTGGTGCGCCGCCAAGGCAAAGGCACTTTTGTCGCCACCCACGCTGAGCAGCAAGTGCAATACCGTTTTTTACGGCTGCTGCCGGACACCGGCGATGCCAGCAAGGAAGGCCCTGCACAGCGGCGCATCATTGAGTGCAAACGCCTGCGTGCGCCGGCCGATATTGCGCGCGCACTGGGCTTGCGCAGCGGCGATGCGGTGCTGCATGTGCGAAGGGTCTTGTCCTTCCAGCAGGTAGCCACTATTTTGGAAGACCTTTGGCTGCCGGCCTCCCCCTTCAAAGGCTTAACGGCCGAACGCTTGGACAGCTACCGCGGCCCGATGTACGCCCTGTTTGAAACCGAATTCGGTGTGCGCATGGTGCGCGCTGAAGAAAAAATCCGGGCCCTGGCGGCCAGCGAGCCGGCCTGCGAACTGCTTAGCATCAAAGCAGGCGAGCCGCTGTTAAGCGTAGAGCGTACTGCCTTCACTTACAACGACCTGCCCATGGAATTGCGGCGCTGCCTCTACCGTACCGACACCCATCACTACCGCAACAGCCTGAGCTAAGGAATGGCGACGTCAAACGGCTTCAAAGGCAACAAGGCCTCGCTGCCCAGCAAGCCCTGCCTGGTTTGCGGACGCGACATGGTCTGGCGCAAAAGCTGGGCCAAAAACTGGGCCGATGTGAAATATTGCTCTGACGCCTGCCGAGCTCGCAAAAGCGGCAAGGACAGCACACCGGCGGCAGAACGGATCCCGCCATGAAACCGCCCTGCCGCCATCTCTTGCTGGTTTTGGGCGATCAGCTCGACATCGATTCCAGCTTGTTCGACGGCCTGGACGCCGGGCACGACGCCGTGCTGATGATCGAGGCCCTCGAAGAATCCACCCACGTCTGGTCGCACAAAGCGCGCACTGCGCTGTTCCTGTCGGCCATGCGGCACTTTGCCGAAAAGCTACGGCAACGCGGAATCACGGTGCACTACCGCGCACTGGAGCACGAGGGCGACCAGACGCTGGCCACCGGCCTGCGCGCGGCGCTGCTGGCGCTGCAACCGGAACGCGTGATCGGCGTGGAGCCCGGCGACCTGCGCGTGCGCGCACTGATAGAACAAGCCTGCAAGCCTGACCCGGGCCAGCGCACCCCGCTGGAGTGGCGCGAAGACAAGCATTTTTTATGCAGCCTGCCGGCTTTTCGCCAGTGGGCAGGCCGATCGGCCAGTCTGCGCATGGAGTTTTTCTACCGCAAGATGCGCCAGCAATACAAGGTGCTGATGGACGGTGAGCAACCGCTGGGCGGGCAATGGAACTTTGACGCCGATAACCGCAAAGGCTTTGGCAAAGCCGGCCCGAAGGACCTGCCCCGGGCGCTGGTCTTTGAGCAAGACGAGATCACGCGCCAGGTGCTGCTGCTGGTGGCAGAGCGCTTTGCCGACCACCCGGGCGAGCTGAGCCGCTTCAACTGGCCGGTGACCCGCGAGCAGGCCCTGCTGGCGCTGGCTGATTTCATCGAGCACCGGCTGCCGCTGTTTGGTGCGCACCAGGACGCCATGTGGACCGGGCTGGACTTCGGCTGGCACGCGCTGCTGTCGAGCTCACTCAACCTCAAACTGCTGCACCCCCTTGAAGTGGTTCAAGCCGCTGAAGCGGCTTTGCACCAGCGCGGTCTGCCGCTGGCCAGTGTCGAAGGCTTTATCAGGCAAGTGCTGGGCTGGCGTGAATTCATTCGCGGGGTTTATTTTCTGGACATGCCGGCGCTCAAAGAAGCCAACCACTACGGCCACGAGAACCCCCTGCCCGCCTGGTACTGGACGGGCGAGACAAAGATGAACTGCATGCGCCAGTGCATCAGCCAGACCCTGGCCAACGGCTACTCCCACCATATCCAGCGCCTGATGGTCACCGGCATGTTTGGCGTCACCGCGCAGATCAAGCCTCAAGCATTGTGCGACTGGTACCTGGCGGTCTATGTGGACGCCGTCGAGTGGGTTGAGCTTCCTAACACGGCCGGTATGGCGCTGTTTGCCAATGGCGGACGCTTTACATCCAAGCCCTATGTGGCCAGCGGCGCTTATGTCAAACGCATGAGCAACTACTGCGGGAACTGCGCTTACAAGCCCGACACACGCAGCGGGCCGCAGGCCTGCCCCATGACCGTGCTGTACTGGAACTTTCTGGACCGCCACGAAGCCAGCTTTGCCGGCAACCCGCGTACCGCCCTGATGGTCAAGAACCTGCACCGGATCAGCCCCGAGGAACGCCAGTCGATAAGGGACTGCGCCGCCGCTATGCTGAAAAACCTCGACGATTTGTAACCCCCGTGTCAGCTTGCGAACAAATCCCCTATTGGTAGCATCATTTTTTGTGAAAACAAACGATCTGCATCAAGACAGTGCAAAATTCATGCTGCATTGCAATAGAATTTAATGTTGAGCAGGTCTTGCTAACTAACCTGTTACTCAAAAATCACACAGAAAGCAGCGCATGTCCGAAACAGCGACAACACCAGCCAAGCAACGGCCCGAGTTCAGAAATATCAACGCTTTCACTGACCTTCCCACGTACAGACTGCCTGCAGCAGGTTGGGTCTCCATCTTGCACCGGGTCAGCGGCGTGATGATGTTTGCGCTCATGCCCTTCATCATCTGGATGTTCGACACCTCCATTTCTTCCGAAATCTCCTTTTCCCGCTTCACCAATTTCTTCAGCGTGGGCATGCTGGGCTTGCCGGGCTTCCTGTGGAAACTGCTCGCGCTGGGTTTGATCTGGGCTTATTTGCACCACTTCACGGCCGGCCTGCGCCACCTCTGGATGGACATCAGCCATAAAGCCGTTGAATTGCAATTCGGCAAAAGTTCAGCCAAAGTGGTGCTGACCATCAGCCTGACGCTCACTGCCTTGCTCGGCGCCAAACTCTTCGGCCTTTACTAATCCAGCCTCTCAGGAACAACAAGCATGTCTGTCAATTACGGTTCCAAACGCATCGTTGTCGGTGCCCACTACGGTCTGCGTGACTGGCTCAGCCAGCGCGTCACGGCCGCGGTCATGGCGATTTTCACTATCGTGTTGTTGGCGCAGTTGCTGCTGAGCAAGGGCACCATCGGCTACGACAAGTGGTCCGGCATCTTTGCCTCACAAACCATGAAAACATTGACCTTTGCGGTCATTTTGTGCCTGCTCTGGCACGTCTGGGTTGGCATGCGCGACGTCTTCATGGACTACGTCAAACCCGTAGCCGTTCGCTTGTCGCTTCAGGTTTTTACGATTGTTTGGCTCGTGGCATGTTCCGGTTGGGCCGTTCAAGTTTTGTGGCGCTTCTAAGAAAATCATGACCCTCTCCTCCAAAATTCCAAAGCGTAAATTTGACGTCGTTATCGTGGGAGCCGGTGGCTCCGGTATGCGCGCCTCCCTGCAACTGGCCCGTGCCGGCCTGAACGTGGCCGTTCTCTCCAAAGTATTCCCAACCCGCTCGCACACGGTGGCAGCCCAGGGTGGCATCGGCGCCTCGCTGGGCAACATGTCTGAAGACAACTGGCACTACCACTTCTATGACACCGTCAAAGGCTCCGACTGGCTCGGCGACCAGGACGCCATTGAATACATGTGCCGCGAAGCGCCCAAGGTCGTCTATGACCTCGAGCACATGGGCATGCCTTTTGACCGCAACCCTGACGGCACGATTTACCAGCGCCCGTTTGGCGGCCACACTGCCAACTACGGCGAAAAAGCTGTGCAACGCGCCTGCGCTGCTGCCGACCGCACCGGCCACGCCATGCTGCACACGCTGTACCAGCAAAATGTCAAAGAAAAAACCAGCTTTTTCGTGGAGTGGCTGGCCATGGACCTGATCCGTGACGCCAACGGCGATGTGGTTGGCGTGACCGCCATCGAGATGGAATCGGGCGACGTGCATATTTTTGAAGCCAAGACCACACTGCTGGCCACCGGCGGCGCGGGTCGTATTTTTGCGGCCTCGACCAATGCCTTCATCAACACCGGCGACGGCCTGGGCATGGCGGCACGCGCCGGCATTCCGCTCGAAGACATGGAGTTCTGGCAGTTCCACCCCACCGGCGTACATGGCGCCGGGGTGTTGCTGACCGAAGGTTGCCGCGGCGAAGGCGCCATCTTGCGTAACAGCAACGGCGAGCGTTTCATGGAGCGTTATGCCCCGGCCTACAAAGATCTTGCCCCACGCGACTACGTCTCACGCTGCATGGACCAGGAAATCAAAGAAGGCCGCGGCTGCGGCCCTAACAAGGACTACATCAACCTCGACATGACCCACCTGGGCGCCGAGACCATCATGAAGCGTCTGCCTTCGGTGTTCGAGATTGGCCACAACTTTGCCAACGTGGACATCACTCGTGAGCCGATCCCGGTGGTGCCGACCATTCATTACCAGATGGGTGGCATTCCCACCAACATCCACGGCCAGGTGGTCATCCAAAACGCGGCCAACCAGAGCGAAGTGGTCAACGGCCTGTACGCCGTGGGCGAATGCTCTTGCGTGAGCGTGCACGGCGCCAACCGCCTGGGCACCAACTCGCTGCTCGACCTGCTGGTGTTCGGCCGCGCTGCCGGCAACCACATCGTCGAATTCAACAAAACCACCACGCACAAAAGCCTGCCGGCAGATGCGGCTGACCTCACCCTGGCCCGCATCGCACGCCTGGACAACGCCAGCGAAGGCGAGTACGCGCAAGACGTGGCCAACGACATCCGTGCCGCCATGCAACAACACGCCGGCGTCTTCCGCACGCAAGCCATCATGGACGAAGGCGTGCGCAAGATCGCGGCCCTGCGCCAGCGCGTCAACAACATCGGCCTGAAAGACAAGTCGAAAATCTTCAACACCGCTCGTATTGAAGCCCTGGAAGTCGAAAACCTGATCGAAGCCGCCGAAGCGACCATGGTGTCGGCAGCCGCCCGCCGTGAAAGCCGCGGTGCGCACTCGGTCGACGACTACGGCGACACCCCTGAGCACCCGAACGGCCGCAACGACACCGACTGGCACAAGCACACGCTGTGGCACAGCCAAGGCAACCGCCTGTCTTACAAGCCCGTCCAGATGAAACCGCTGACAGTGGATTCGATCCCCCTGACAGTTCGCAGCTTCTAACCCACGACCAGCGGGAACAACATGACCAAACGCACATTCCAGATCTACCGCTACGACCCTGACCAGGACGCGAAGCCCTACATGCAAACCATCGAGGTGGAACTCGACGGCAGCGAACGCATGCTGCTTGACGCCTTGATGAAACTCAAGGCGCAAGACCCCTCCATCACCTTCCGCCGCTCCTGCCGCGAAGGGGTTTGCGGCTCGGACGCCATGAACATCAATGGCAAAAACGGTCTGGCCTGTCTGACCAATATGCGCACGCTCAAGGGCACCATCGTGCTCAAGCCGCTGCCCGGCCTGCCGGTGGTGCGCGATCTGATCGTCGACATGACGCAGTTCTTCAAGCAGTACAACTCGATCAAGCCCTACCTGGTCAACGACAACGTACCGCCTGAAAAAGAACGTTTGCAGAGCCCTGAAGAGCGCGACGAGCTCAACGGCCTCTATGAGTGCATCTTGTGCGCCAGCTGCTCAACCAGCTGCCCGAGCTTCTGGTGGAACCCGGACAAGTTCGTCGGCCCGGCCGGCCTGTTGCAGGCTTACCGCTTCATCGCTGACAGCCGCGACGAAGACACTGCCGCCCGTCTGGATAACCTCGAAGACCCCTACCGCCTGTTCCGCTGCCACACCATCATGAACTGCGTCGATGTCTGCCCTAAAGGTCTGAACCCGACCAAGGCGATTGGCAAGATCAAAGAGATGATGGTTCTGCGCACGGTCTAAGCCGCTCGCTGATCAATTCAACCAACCTGCCTCAAGCACCGTGCCCCCTGCACTGCCAGACGCTGATGCGGCATTGAGCTCCCCCTTGCTGGACGAGCGTGCTCTGAGCAAGCTGCGCTGGCGCTGCCGGCGGGGCCTGCTTGAAAACGATCTGTTCATTGAGCGGTTTTTCAATCGCCACGAAAAAACCTTGACTGTCAGGCAAGCCCAAGGCCTGGATGATTTAATGGACCTTTCGGACAATGACTTGATGGACCTTTTTTTGCAGCGCAAGCAGCCCCATGAACTGGAAGCACCATCAGCTTCCACGCCTCAGGCCCGCGAAGTGCTGGCGCTGTTCATCGTTTCGCATTGAGCTGGCGGACGCAGCGCCCTGACCCCCTCTATAAAGGAAGTAAAAATGAAACTCGCAGACAACAAAGCCACACTCTCCTTCAGCAACGGCACGCCCAGCATTGACTTGCCGGTTTACCACGGCTCCGTGGGTCCTGATGTGGTGGACATCCGTAAGCTCTACGCCCAAACCGGCATGTTCACCTACGACCCGGGCTTTTTGTCCACAGCGGCCACGCAGTCAGCCATCACCTACATTGATGGCGACAAGGGCGAGTTGATGTACCGGGGTTACCCCATCGAGCAACTCGCCACCAACTGCGACTTCATGGAAACCTGCCATCTGTTGCTTTACGGCGACCTGCCCAACGCAGTCCAGAAAAAAGATTTCTCCAGCCTTGTGACCAACCACACCATGGTCCATGAGCAGATGCAGTTTTTCCTGCGTGGCTTTCGCCGTGATGCGCACCCTATGGCCATCATGACCGGCCTGGTCGGCGCCCTGTCGGCCTTCTACCATGACAGCACTGACATCAACAACGCGGAACACCGCGAAATCTCGGCCATCCGTCTGATCGCCAAGATGCCTACGCTGGTCGCCATGGCCTACAAATACACCATAGGCCAGCCCTACATGTACCCGAAGAACAGCCTGAGTTACTCGGGTAACTTTTTGCACATGATGTTTGCCAACCCCTGCGAAGAGTACAAGGTCAACCCTGTGCTCGAGCGCGCACTGGACCGCATCTTCATCCTGCACGCCGACCACGAGCAAAATGCCTCGACCTCGACCGTGCGCTTGTGCGGCTCGTCGGGCACCAACCCGTTTGCCGCCATTGCAGCCGGAGTGGCCTGTCTCTGGGGCCCGGCCCACGGCGGCGCCAACGAAGCCGCGCTCAACATGCTGGGCGACATCCAGAAAAACGGTGGCGTCGAGAAAATCGGCGACTTCATCAAGCAAGTCAAAGACAAAAACTCCGGCGTTAAGCTGATGGGCTTTGGTCACCGCGTTTACAAAAACTACGACCCGCGCGCCAAACTCATGCAGGAAACCTGCAAGGAAGTACTGCAAGAAATGGGTCTGCAAAATGACCCGCTGTTCAAGCTGGCCATGTCGCTCGAAAAAATTGCCCTCGAAGACGACTACTTTGTCTCGCGCAAGCTCTATCCGAACGTCGATTTCTATTCCGGCATCGTGCAACGCGCCATTGGCATTCCAGTGCCTTTGTTCACCGCCATCTTTGCGCTGGCACGCACAGTCGGCTGGATCGCCCAGCTCAACGAGATGATCGGCGACCCCGAGTACAAGATCGGCCGTCCGCGTCAGCTGTTCACCGGCGCGGTGCCGCGCGACGTCAAACCCATCGCCCAGCGCTGAAACGCCGGCAACCTGCCACCCAAAGCCCGCCGTGCTTGCCCGGCGGGCTTTTCGCATAATGAGCCCGCATGAAATACATCGCCTCTTCCGCTGAACTGCGGCTGGCCCTGGCCGACTCCCCGGCGCCGCAGGCTTGCAGCTGTGCATTGGGAGCCTGCACCGCCTGGGAAAGTCTGGCCGAGTACCGCTGGGAAGCCAGCCAGATGAGCGCAGTGGGCACCCTGCGTGACACGTCGATTGACGAGCCCACGCTCGAAGAAAAACATCCACACGGCACGCGCTACGACTCGCCGGATGCACCCGTCGCACCGGCCTTCTTTCCGTACAACCAGTGCGATGTCTGGCATTGCCAGCGCTGTGCGCGGCACCTGCTGCGCTACACCGAGTTTGGTGGTTACAACGTCGATCCGCGTGTACGCGAACTGGCCGCCGGCAAGATCATCGACTGAAGGCCGCATGCCAACCAACACGCCGGCGCCCGCCCCGCAACGCCCTTTGAGCTTGGCAGCCGTGCTGATGGCCGCAGGCGCGGGTGCACGCATGGGGCAGCGGCCCAAGTCACTGCTGGAGCTCGATGGCGTGCCGCTGATCTGCCGGCAAGTCATGGCCCTGCGCCAAGCCGGCGTGAGCGAGCTGGTACTGGTGCTGGGCCACCATGCCAAGGACATCGAGGCCACCGTCAAAGCGCTGGAAGTCAGCGTGGTGATCAACCCCGACCCGGACGCCGGGCCCGTCGGTTCGCAGCGCCTGGGCCTGCAAAGCCTGAGCGGCCACAATGACGCCGTGCTGATGGCGCTGGCTGACCAACCGCTGCTTGATGCGGCCGACCTGCGGCAACTGGTCCAGGCTTTCCACCAGCGTCCGCCAGGCTGCTCGCTGCTGTATCCCCGCGTGGCGGGCCAGCCTGGCAACCCCGTTATCTTCACCGCCGGCGTGCGCACCGCTCTGCTGGCCTCCCCGCCTGAGGTGGGTTGCAAGCACTGGCGCCAGGCGCACACATCGCAAGTCCAGGCTTTGGACTGCGACAACCTGCACTTTGTGCAGGACGCGGACACGCCCGAAGACATTGCTGCCCTTCGGCGCAGCAGCGGCCGGCAAATGCAATGGCCGGCACTGTGGCAGCGGCCCGGGGATGACTGAAGCGCAGACCCGACTGCCGCACTAGACTTTAGAAGCACCCGCCCCGCGATACCCCTAAAATCAGCGCATCCGAAGGAACCACCATGCGCACCCTCTACGACAAGATCTGGGACGAACACGTCGTCCACACCGAAGACGACGGCACCGCCATCATCTACATCGACCGCCACCTGGTCCATGAAGTGACCAGCCCGCAAGCCTTTGAAGGCCTGCGCGAAGCCGGCCGCAAGGTCTGGCGCATTTCTTCCATCGTCGCCACCGCCGACCACAACACGCCGACCACCGGCTGGGAGCTCGGCTACGACGGGCTGAGCGATCCGATCAGCAAAGAGCAGATCACCACGCTGGACAGCAACATCGCCGAGTTCGGCGCAGCGGCCTACTTTCCGTTTCTCTCCAAGCGCCAGGGCATCGTCCACGTGATGGGGCCGGAGACCGGCGCCACGCTGCCCGGTATGACGGTGGTGTGCGGCGACTCGCATACGTCTACGCATGGTGCTTTTGGCGCACTGGCGCACGGCATCGGCACCAGCGAGGTCGAGCACGTCATGGCCACGCAAACGCTGCTGGCCAAAAAAGCCAAGAACATGCTGGTCAAGGTCGAGGGCGCACTGGCCCCGGGCCTGACCGGCAAGGACATCGTGCTGGCCATCATCGGCAAGATCGGCACCGCCGGCGGCACCGGCTACACCATTGAGTTCGGTGGCTCGGCCATCCGTGCACTGAGCATGGAAGGCCGCATGACGGTTTGCAACATGGCCATTGAAGCCGGCGCCCGAGCCGGCCTGGTGGCCGTGGATGCCAAAACAATCGACTACGTCAAGGGCCGCTTGCTCGCCCCCGGCACCGACCCCAAAACCGGCCAGTTTGTCGGCGGTCCCGAGTGGGATATGGCTGTGCGCTACTGGGGCACGCTGCAGTCTGACCCCGGCGCAACTTTTGACGCCGTGGTCGAACTCGACGCCAGCCAGATCCGCCCGCAAGTCACCTGGGGCACATCGCCCGAGATGGTGCTCTCCATCGACGACATCCTGCCCGACCCGGACAAGGAAAAAGACGCCAACAAGCGTGATGCCATCGAGCGCGCCCTGACCTACATGGGCCTGGCGCCCGGCAAGGCCGTCAACGACATCCTGATCGACAAGGTCTTCATCGGCTCCTGCACCAACAGCCGCATTGAAGACATGCGAGAAGCCGCGGCCATCGTTAAAAAAATCGGCCAGAAGGTCGCCAAAAACGTCAAGCTCGCTCTGGTGGTGCCCGGCTCCGGTCTGGTCAAAGAGCAGGCCGAGCGCGAAGGCTTGGACAAAATTTTTGTGGCTGCCGGCTTTGAGTGGCGTGAACCCGGCTGCTCCATGTGCCTGGCCATGAACGCCGACCGGCTCGAACCCGGCGAGCGCTGCGCCTCCACCAGCAACCGCAATTTCGAAGGCCGGCAAGGCGCCGGTGGTCGCACGCATTTGGTCAGCCCGGCCATGGCTGCAGCCGCCGCCGTTCACGGCCACTTTGTTGACATCCGAAAGTTTGTTTAAGTTCCATATGCAAAAATTCACCGTACACAAGGGCCTGGTGGCCCCCATGGACCGCGAGAACGTTGACACCGACGCGATCATTCCCAAGCAGTTCCTCAAGTCCATACGCAAGACCGGCTTCGGCCCCAACCTGTTTGATGCTTGGCGGTACCTGGATCCGGGCGAGCCCGGCCAAGACCCGGCATCGCGCAAGCCCAACCCCGACTTCGTGCTCAACCAGCCGCGCTACAAAGGTGCGTCTATCCTGCTGGCACGCAAAAACTTCGGCTGCGGCTCCTCGCGTGAACACGCGCCCTGGGCGCTGGACCAGTATGGTTTCAGGGCCATCATTGCGCCCAGCTACGCCGACATCTTTTTCAACAACAGCTTTAAAAATGGCTTGCTGCCCATCGTCTTGCCCGATGCCCAAGTTGCCAAGCTGTTTGACGACGCGCTGGCTTTTCCCGGCTACCAGCTCACCATTGATCTGGCGCGCCAGGTGGTCATCAAACCGCAAGGCGAAGAGCTGCCTTTTGAGGTGCAGGCCTTCAAAAAGTTCTGCCTGCTCGGCGGTCTGGACGACATCGGTCTGACCCTGCAAAAAGCCGACAAGATCAAGGCCTTTGAGCTGGAGCGTCTGGCCACCAAGCCCTGGCTGGCCCACACACACAGCGTCTGATTTCTGCGCTGGCTCCTTTACCCCCCTGCGGTTTGCGCCGCCCCATTTGAATGGCTAAAAAAATGAAAATTGCAGTGCTGCCGGGTGACGGCATCGGAGTCGAAATCGTGGCCGAGGCCATCAAGGTCTTGAAGGTTCTGGACCTGGACATGACGCTGGAAACCGCGCTGGTGGGCGGTGCCGCCTTTGAAGCCCATGGCCACCCGCTGCCACCGGCCACGCTCAAGCTGGCCATGGATTCCGACGCCGTGCTGTTTGGCGCCGTGGGCGACTGGAAATACGACACGCTGGACCGCCCCTTGCGCCCAGAGCAAGCCATTTTGGGCCTGCGCAAAAACATGGGCCTCTTTGCCAACTTCCGCCCGGCCATTTGCTACCAACAACTCACCGATGCGTCGAGCCTCAAGCCCGAGCTGGTGTCGGGCCTGGACATTTTGATCATCCGCGAGCTCACAGGCGACATTTACTTTGGCCAGCCGCGTGGCCGGCGCACCGCCACCGACGGGCATTTCCCCGGCAGCGAGGAAGCCTTTGACACCATGCGCTACTCGCGCCCCGAGATCGAGCGCATTGCGCACGTGGCTTTTCAAGCGGCACGCAAGCGCAGCAAGCGCGTGACCAGCGTGGACAAAGCCAATGTGCTGGAAACCTTCCAGTTCTGGAAAGACGTGGTCAGCGAAGTCGGCAAGCAATACCCCGACGTGGCGCTGGACCACATGTACGTGGACAACGCCGCCATGCAGCTGGTGCGGGCTCCCAAGAAGTTTGACGTGGTGGTCACCGGCAACATGTTCGGCGACATCCTGAGCGATGCCGCCGCCATGCTCACCGGCAGCATCGGCATGCTGCCTTCGGCCAGCCTGAACGCCAAGAACCAGGGCCTGTACGAGCCCAGCCACGGCAGCGCGCCTGACATTGCCGGCAAAGGCGTGGCCAACCCGCTGGCCACCATTTTGAGCGCGGCCATGATGCTGCGCTTCAGCCTGAGCCAGCCCGAGGCCGCTGCCCGCATTGAAAAGGCAGTGGACGCCGTTCTCAGCCAGGGCCTGCGCACCCCCGACATCTACAGCGAAGGCACGACCAAAGTCGGCACGCGCGAGATGGGTGACGCGGTGGTCAAAGCCCTGGCCTGAGTCTGATCATCGGCCCTGCATGAACCAGCCGGCCTTCAGCTTTGACCCCGGCAGCGCTTTCTCGCTTCAGGGCCAAACCGCCATCGTCACCGGAGGCGCCAAGGGCATTGGCCGGGCCATTGCCCGCGGCATGGCGAAATCAGGCTCATTCGTTGCTGTCTTTGACCGCGATTTAGACGCTGCCCGCACGCTGGCCGCCGAACTGCTGGCTGCAGGCTTTCAGGCGCAAGCCTGGGGCGTGGACGTCAGCGACGAAGCCGCTGTGGCCGCGGCCATGGACGAGCTGGTTGCGCTGACCGGGCAAATCGACTGCCTGGTCAACAACGCTGGCATGGCTATTCGCAAGCCTTCGCTCGAGCTCGAACTCAAAGACTGGAACGCCGTGCTGGCCGTCAACCTGACCGGCGTTTTCTTGTGCGCGCGTCTGGCGGCACGCCACATGGTCAAGCGCCAGCGCGGCTGCATCATCAACACCGCGTCCATCATGGGCTTATCGGGCGGAGGGCTCTACCCCAATATTTCGTACCAGTCGAGCAAAGGCGCTGTGGTCAACCTCACGCGTTCGCTGGCCGTCGAGTGGGCGCGAGAAGGCATACGCGTCAACGCCATCGCCCCGACCTGGGTGCGCACCGACTTCATCGAGTCTCTGACCGCCCAGCCCGGGCTGATGGCCCGCATCGAAGCCATGACACCCATGGGCCGCATTGCTGAAGTCGATGAAATCGTAGGCGGCGTCATCTACCTGGCCAGCCCCGCCGCAGGAATGGTGACGGGGCATACGCTGGCGATTGATGGCGGGTTTCTGGCGCAGTAGCAAAGGACTCTTTGAAATCGGGACAGACCCCATTGAAGCTGGGCGCGGTTTTTTCCGAAAAAAGTGCAGAAACCTTATTTGTTACTACAATCAGGCTCATGGTGATCGAATTTGACTCGGCCAAGAACGACGCCAACGTCGTGGCTCGAGGCTTGTCTTTCACCCGTGCAGCTGATTTTGATTTCGACACGGCCATCATCTGGCAAGACCTGCGCAAGCCCTACCTTGAAACGAGATACGTGGCCGTTGGTTTCTTGGACGGGCGCTTGCATGTGCTTTGCTTTACGCCGGCAGAAAACGGCATCAGGGTCATCAGTTTTCGCAAGGCCAACCCTCGTGAAGTGAAAGATTATGAAAAAACCTAGCTCCCTCATTGACGCAGACGGCGAAGTTCGCACCTTGACCGCCGCAGACTTGAGCACTTTCCGCCCGGCAAGTGAGGCCCTGCCACCCAATTTACAAAAAACGCTTGGTATGCGCCAGCGTGGGCCACAGAAGTCGCCAACCAAAGTGTCCACCACCATCCGGCTTTCCAGCGATGTGCTGCAGGCATTCCGCGCTACGGGCGATGGCTGGCAAACCCGCGTGGACGCCGCCCTCAAAGACTGGCTGAAAACGCACTCCCTCACCTGAGTTTGCTCATTGGTCTCTGCCGGCTACAACCGGTAGCTGGGCGCGGCGATAGGCTCGAACTCGGTGGCGCTCATAACGATCACGCGTGATTCTTAGCCACTACTCGTAATGCGACCACATTCGCAAAACTCTGACCGTGCGTTCGGCATCAAACACCTCGTAGACGATATGGTGCTGAATGTTGATGCGCCTTGAATACGCACCCGTCAAGTCACCCACTAGCTTCTCGTAGGGGGGCGGGTTTTGAAAGGGGTTGACCGCCAGCACTGCGAGCAAATCCTGCGCCTTGGGCTTCAAGCCGGAAGCCAGCAACTTCTGCGCATCCTTTTGCGCATGCTTTGAAAAAACCAGCTGCCAGCTCACCAGTCAAGCGCCTTGGCACTGTCCTTCAATGGCTCAGCCATGCCTTCTTTGACAGACTCGCGCATGCCCGGCACTGAAAGCAGGAACAAAGTCTCTTGAATCGCTTGCCAGTCTTCGGCGGCCAACAAAACAGCGCTTGTGCGCTTGCCGGCAATGTGAATCGGCTGATGCGACTCAGCAGCCTGATCGATCAGGCGGTAAAGGTTGGCGCGAGCTTCACTCGCTGTAAGGGTGGTCATACTGAACTCCTTGGAACGGGTCAACAGTACGCTTTTGCGTACTTATTTTCAAGGCGGTCGCCTCAAAATGGGTTCGAGCCCGTCATTTACTCGGGCCGCACCCCATAAGCCAGCATCGCCGAAGCCACCTGAGCCTGCTCGGTGGTTTCGCCCGGGTACAACCGGTAGCTAGGCGCCAAGATAGGCTCGAACCCGGTAGCGCGCACAACGATCACGCTGTGAACCGGAAACCGCGGCCCGGCCATAGCTTGCAGCGGCGCGGCCCACGTCGCAAAGTCCGCATCTTGCTTGCCCACGTTGCGGGCGGTGCCCAAGACCTTGAAGCCCTTCTGTACAAACACATCCACAAAGCTCACGCAAACGCGCGGGTTGACCGCGATATTGCGCACACTTGTGGGTGAGGCGATGTTGGCGATGACCAAATGTTCGGGGTCAAAAACTGTGAATATCTCTTTGGGCGAGACATTGGGTTGGCCGTCGGCATCCACGGTGGCCAGCCAGCAGAGGATGCTGGTTTGGGCTGAGGTTTGGAGCTCGGGAGGAAGCATGGGGAACAAAAGACAAATTAATTAGGCGGTGAAAATTGGCTTTAGAAATGGGTTCTGACCACAATTTCCTCGACAAACACGCGATTGCCAAGCTGTTGGACGTTGCTCCGAATACGCTTTATGCGTGGCTGAGAGTTAGACGGCCACAATCGCCTGGCAATTGAACTTTGAACTTTAAAAGTGTCGGATTTCAAACTTTAACGACGACAGTGCCCTGACTCCATAAAGCCTCGTACGTTTCTTGCACAGCGCTAAAAGCGTCTGTAATCTGTGTCAATGTAGTCGGTGTACGTTTTGCGCCGTCTTTAAAAGATGCGCCCGACTGATAGCACTCAAGACTATCAACAAGGATATAACGATCATGGAAACCACTTGCCGATCGAACTTCAATTTTCATCGGCGTCTGGGCCGCAAAGGCTTTGATGGACGGCTCAAGGGTCGCTAGACGCTCCCGCGCCAAAATCCTGACTTCCGTTCCTGTTGATACAAATGGAAGGTATCGCGTCACGAAGTCCGCGTCGATATAAGGATCAATGAAGAAAGCGTCGCTCTTCGCCTGCTCAACCAACTTGCGTACTTCGTCAAAGTATTCGAAAACACGCCCAGTCCCAACAGCAACAGATAGCGGACCAGCCGTAGCCATGCGAAGTTCACTGAGCGCTTGATGCAAAAGAACACGAACTCTGCGGAGAGTAGCGGAAAAATCATAATCCCCCCCTTCCGACAAAATATTAATCAACGGTCTGAAATCTGCAATAGCACTTGCAAAGTTCCATTTGTTAATTGCAGCACTTGCGCGGCCAAGCCAGAGGCTGCACTCGTCAGGGTTGCTGTTGAAAGCCCGGTTGCTTGGCATCCCTCGAATGATGTCTTCGATTTCAAACGCCAATTGATCCGGTGGAATATTAATCATCGGGACCTCACATAAATTTATGTCTCGAACAAAGAGTTTCTGACTGCTAAATCCACAGGGGCAAGCGATCAACTCCGCTTAATCACAGCCCTTGAAGTTCCGCGCCGAACAATCACGCGCCAGTTTTTGTGCGTCAGCGATTTGCTGAGGAGTCATGCGCTTGGCAACAATGTCTCGATTCTTTGCTGCAGTTGCGTTACCTTTGGTTGCCGCCAGGTTGAACAATGCGTGTGCCTTGATGTAGTCCTGCAGCACGCCTTGGCCGGTGTCGTACATGGCGCCTAAGTTGACCTGAGCGCTTGCTTCGCCTTGCGCTGCTGCAAGGCGGTACCATTTCACCGCTTCGGCGTAGTCCTGCAACACGCCTACGCCTTTGTCATACATGAGGCCAATTCTGAACTGTGCGCGTGCAAAACCTTTCGCTGCAGATAAGCGAAACCACTTCATCGCTTCAACGTAGTCTTGCACCAAACCGTGGCCTTTGTAAAGCATGTTGCCTAAGTCGAACTGGTCACCTGCAAAACCTTTCGCTGCAGATAAGCGATACCACTTCAACGCTTCGGTAACATCTTTGGCAACACCTTTGCCATCTCGGTAGCTATCTCCTAGGGCAGATTGCGCCCAGCCTTCGCCTTTCTGAGCCAACGGTCGGGTGATCTTCAATTCGGCTTCATAGTCTCCACGCTCATACGCGGCAGTAGCATCATCTATCGGGCCTGCTGAAGCTTGCCCTACAAAAAGCGCGAATAAAAGTATGCAAAACAGTTTCATGGGGGTGTCTTCTTCGCATTGATGGCCGCAAAATCTGCCTAATGATAGTACCCAAGGACCATAAATAATACTAAAAGTACTATTAATTTAATTATTATTATTTATTTTTAGGCAACGATCAAATAGCTTGCGTCGTTGGTTTTGCGTATCGAAAACGGTAACGGTGTCGCAGTCGGTCACCTGAAATCAGGCTCTAGCCCTCAGTTCTCCGGCCGCACCCCGTCATCCAGCACTCAGCCAGAGGCCGTTACAATGGTTGCCATGTTTCACGCCCATGTGTTCAAGTTGAACTCAGCTGCTGCCTTCAAAGCTGCTGCTGATGCGCGTGCATGCACCACCAAAACCACGACCACGAAGGACTGATCCAGTCTGGTTCGTCGTGCGCCCTCCCGGCCAGACGAGCCGGGCAAACAGTCTGGTCTGGCACTGTTTTTTAATTTCGAAAGGGCGTTGAAATGAGCAAGTTAGTAGGGTTGGTCGGCTGGCGCGGCATGGTAGGATCCGTGTTGATGGACCGCATGCAGACAGAGGGTGATTTCGAGCTGATCGAGCCCCTGTTTTTCTCGACCTCGAACTCCGGCGGTAAAGCCCCGGCCCTGGCCAAAAACGAAACCACGCTGCAAGACGCCTTTAACATCGAAGCGCTCAAGCGCTGCGAGATCATCATCACAGCCCAGGGCGGCGACTACACGAGCGAAGTGTTTCCCAAACTGCGCGCTGCCGGCTGGAAGGGCCACTGGATTGACGCTGCCAGCACCCTGCGCATGGACAAAGACGCGGTCATCATTCTGGACCCGGTCAATCTGCCTGTGATTCAAAAGGCCCTGGCCGCTGGCGGCAAGAACTGGATAGGCGGCAACTGCACCGTGAGCTGCATGCTGATGGGTGTGGGCGCGCTCTACAAGGCGGGGCTGGTCGAGTGGATGAGCACGCAGACTTACCAGGCCGCTTCAGGCGGCGGCGCGCAGCACATGCGCGAGTTGCTCACGCAATACGGCACGCTGAACGCTGAAGTCAAAGCCCTGCTGGACGACCCGAAAAGCTCCATCCTGGAAATCGACCGCCTGGTGGCTGCCAAGCAGCGTTCTTTGAGCGCCACAGAGACCGCCAACTTTGGCGTGCCGCTGGGTGGCAGCCTGATCCCCTGGATAGACAAAGACCTGGGCATCGGAAAAAGCCAGGACGAGCCAGGCTGGGGCCTGTCCAAAGAAGAGTGGAAAGGCATGGCCGAGACCAACAAAATTCTGGGTCAGGGCGAAGGCTTTGGCTCTCCAGCCGTGCCGGTAGACGGCTTTTGCGTGCGCATCGGTGCCATGCGCTGCCACAGCCAGGCGCTGACTTTCAAGCTTAAGAAAAATGTGCCCGTGGCCGATATCGAAGCCATGATCGCCGCCGATAACCAGTGGGTGAAGTTGGTGCCCAACACGCGCGAGGCCAGCATTCGCGACCTGACACCCGTGGCAGTAACCGGTACCATGACGATTCCGGTCGGGCGTGTGCGCAAGCTGGCGATGGGCGCTGACTATGTGGGTGCCTTCACCGTGGGCGACCAACTTTTGTGGGGCGCCGCCGAACCGCTGCGCCGCATGCTGCGGATTTTGCTAAAGAACTGAGCCTTCACCATGCCCAACTCGCCTGCCATGACAACCCGACTTCCAGCAGCCTCCTTGGCCACATGGCGCCGGCTTGTGGCAGCGGCTTTGCTGATGCTGGGCGGCCTGTCCTGCTTCAACGCGCAAGCCTTGAGTCTGGGCCGGATGCAAGTGCAGTCCTACTTGGGCGAGTCGCTGCGGGCAGAACTGGAGCTGCGGGATGTGAGTGAGGCTGACGCGAAAAGCTTCAAGGCAGAGGTTTCGCCTGCGGCCACCTTCAAGGCTTTGGGCTTGGAGTACCAGTCGGTCTACACAGAGTTGGCCTTCAACCTGCAGCTCTTGCCCGAGGGCCGCGCGGTACTCAAGATCAGTGGCAGCCGGCCGGTGGCCGTGAACTTTATCGAGCTGGTGTTCGATTTCAGCTGGGCTTCGGGCCGGACAACGCGGGACTTCACGCTGCTCATCATGCCGCCGGCCACGCCGGGGCCCGTAGCGCCGGTGGCACCGGCGGTACAGGAAGCCCCTGCACCAGCAGCAGCGCCCTCCGCAGCGGCGCAAATGCCGGCTGCAGTTCCTTCCCCAAGCACCCCGGTGCCTGCAGTCCAGGCGCCCAAGCCGGTAGCAGCCAAAGGCGGCGCGCGCCTGACCGTCAAGGCCGGCGACACCGCCAGCGAGCTGGCAGTGCAAGCCAAGTCGGTCAATGTGTCACTGGATCAGATGCTGCTGGCCATGTTGCGCAGCAACCCGGACGCCTTTGTGGCGAATAACGTGAACCGGCTGCTGGCCGGGGCAGAACTGTCTGTACCCACCCCCGACCAGGCGCAGGCACTGGACCCCGTCGAGGCGCGCAAGACCATCTTGCTGCAAAGCCAAGACTTCGATGCCTACCGCCAGCAACTGGCCAACAAAGCCAAAGAGGCTAACGTGGCACCGGCCGGTCGCACCGCCTCGGGCAAAGTGCAAAGCGCCGTGAAAGACGCATCACCAGACGCTGCGGCCACCGATAAGCTCACCCTGTCCAAGGGCGCAGTGCAAGCCGGCGGCAGCGCTGAAGAAAAACTGAGCCAGGAACGCAAAGCCAAAGACGATGCCCAGCGGCTGGCCGAGCTCTCGAAAAACATCAAAGACCTGAGCGATTTGAGTAAAAACAGCCTGCCGGCCACGGCGCCCGCCGGCAGCCCGGCGCCTGCCGCAGCCAATGTGCCTACCGCTGCCGACGCCAGCCTGCCGGCAATCAACCTGCCAGCACCGCCGGCCCTGGGCGAAGACAAGCCCAACCTGATCGACCGGCTGTCAAAAGACGATGCCGTATTGCCCGCAGCAGGTGTATTTTTGAGCTTGTTGCTGGTTTGGGTATTGCTGCGCTTGCGCCGCAACCGCCCGGTTCAAGAAGTGCCGAAAAATTTTGACGCTCCTTCCATTGACATGACAGCCGAAGAGGCCGCCACCTATGTGCGCGTCACTGAGCAAACTTTTATCTCCGATGCAGAAAGAGCCACCACGCCGCTGCCGCCGCAAGACCCGCTTTACAAGGCGCGCAAAGAGCTGGAAGCCGGCCGCGACATGGTGGCCGAAGCCCTGCTGCGTACAGCGCTGGACAAGACTCCCAAGCGCATTGACATCATGCTGGAGCTGATGGACCTTTGCGTTGCAAGCCAAGACAGCGTTGGCTTTGAAGCGCTGGCCGTTCGGGCGCTGGGCGCCATGGGCGGGCCGGGGCCGGAATGGCCGGACATTTGCATCAAAGGGCAGTCACTGGACCCGGCCAACCCGCTTTACGGGCCCAAACTGCCGGCGCCGCAGACCAGCCCCTTTGCCAAGATTGACTTTGACCTGGAACTCAACCCTGGCGCCAGCCCGGGTGTGGTCGCTGCCAACGAGCCTGCCGTTCGCAATGCGGACATCGCTATGGTCAGCCCAGCACCTGTCGCCCCATCAAGCGCCCCGGCGGCTGACTTTGACATGAACTCCATCTCTCTGGACCTGCAACCGCCAGAAGCTGACGGCGACAAACCGCCTCCCAAGGCCCCTTGAGCCGTGGCATTGAATGCCTAAGCAGGTGAGCGATTGAGAGTTGCACTGGGCCTGAGCTACAACGGCAGTAGCTACGAAGGCTGGCAAAGCCAGCTTTCGGGCAACACCATCCAAGACCGGCTGGAACACGCGCTGGGCCAGTTCACGGCGCAGCAGTTTCGCGTGAATTGCGCCGGCCGCACCGACGCGGGGGTTCACGGTCTGATGCAGGTGGTGCATTTCGACACACCGCTCGAACGCGACGAAGCCTCGTGGGTGCGCGGCACCAACGCGTTTTTGCCGCGCGACATTGCCGTTCAGTGGGCGCGCCACATGCCTGACGACTTTCATTCACGCGGCTCGGCGATGGCCAGGCGCTACGCCTATGTGCTGCTCGAATCCCCCGTGCGCCCCAGCGTGGAAGCCGGCCGCGTGGGTTGGGTTTACCGCCCCATGGACGGCGCCGCCATCGAGCGCGCAGCCGCTTACCTGTTGGGAGAACATGATTTTTCGTCTTTCCGGGCGGCGCAGTGCCAGGCCAAAAGCCCCGTCAAGACGCTCACGCGCGTCACGGTGTCGCGGCGTGGGCCATACTGGCGCTTTGAATTTGAGGCCAATGCTTTTTTGCACCACATGATCCGCAACATCATGGGCTGCCTGGTCAGCGTGGGCCAGGGCGCGCACAGCCCCGAATGGATTTTGGAGGTGCTGGCCGCCCGCGACCGCGACGCCGCCGCCCCCACCTTCTCGCCGGACGGCCTGTATTTCATGGGACCGGTTTACGAAGACCGCTACGCCCTGCCGACCGGCGCCCCGGCCTATGATTGGCTGCCATGAACCGGACACGAATCAAAATCTGCGGCCTGACACGTGAAGAAGACGTGGACGCTGCCGTGGCCGCCGGGGCAGACGCCATCGGCTTTGTCATTTATGCAGCCAGCCCACGCTACGTCAGCCCGGCCCGCGCAGCCGAGCTGGCCGCCAGGCTGCCGCCCTACGTCACGCCAGTGCTGCTGTTCGTCAATGAGTCGCTGGCCAAGGTCGCTGCCGCCTGCGCACTGCTGCCGCATGCGCTGCTGCAGTTTCATGGGGACGAAACCCCCGCCGAATGCCTGGCCCACGGCAGGCCTTTTGTGCGGGCGGCGCGCATTCCGCTGCAAGCCCCTGCCCCCGGCGAGGCCGGCTTTGATCTCGTAAACTATGCAACATCTTTTAACAAAGCCCAGGCCATCTTGCTCGACGCCCATGTCGAGGGATTCGGCGGTTGCGGGAAAACATTCAATTGGTCACAGCTTCCTCCAAACGTCAACGCTCACCTCGTTTTGTCTGGTGGATTGACGCCTGCAAATGTGACCGATGGCATCTTGCAAGTCAGGCCGCGTTGCACCACGCTGGCCGTTGATGTGAGCTCCGGCGTCGAGGTTTCCAAGGGAATCAAGAGTGCCGACAAGATCAACCAGTTCGTCGCGGCCGTGCGTGCCGCAGACCAACTAATTGCCACAAGTTAAAAACCATGTATTCCTATCAGCAACCTGATGCCAGCGGGCATTTCGGCATTTACGGCGGCAGCTTTGTGTCTGAGACACTGACCCACGCCATCAACGAGCTCAAAGCGGCCTACGCCCGCTACCAGCATGACCCGGCTTTTCTGGCCGAGTTTCATTACGAGCTCAAGCACTTTGTAGGCCGGCCTTCGCCGATTTACCACGCAGCGCGCATGAGCCGCGAGCAAGGCGGCGCGCAGATTTACCTCAAGCGTGAAGACCTGAACCACACCGGCGCGCACAAGATCAACAACACCATCGGCCAGGCCATGCTGGCCAAGCGCATGGGCAAGCCGCGCATCATTGCCGAAACCGGTGCCGGCCAGCACGGCGTGGCCACGGCCACCATCTGCGCACGCTACGGCCTGGAGTGCGTGGTTTACATGGGCAGCGAAGACGTCAAGCGCCAAAGCCCCAACGTTTACCGCATGAAGCTGCTGGGCGCCACCGTGGTGCCGGTTGAGTCGGGCAGCAAGACCCTCAAAGACGCGCTCAACGAAGCCATGCGCGACTGGGTCGCCAACGTGGACAACACCTTCTACATCATCGGCACCGTGGCCGGCCCGCACCCTTACCCCATGATGGTGCGCGACTTCCAGAGCGTCATCGGTGAAGAGTGTCTGGTGCAAATGCCCGAAATGCTGAACGGCAAACAGCCCGACGCGGTGCTGGCCTGCGTGGGCGGTGGCAGTAACGCCATGGGTATTTTTCACCCCTACATCCGGCACGAGAACACGCGCCTGATCGGAGTTGAAGCCGCCGGCGAAGGCATGGACAGCGGCAAGCATTCGGCCTCACTGCAACGCGGTGTGCCTGGCGTGCTGCATGGCAACCGTACTTACGTGCTGCAAAACGAAGACGGCCAGGTGACTGAGACGCACAGCATCAGCGCCGGCCTTGACTACCCCGGCGTGGGCCCCGAGCATGCGTTCCTCAAGGACATAGGCCGCGCAGAATACGTTGGCATCACCGACACCGAGGCGCTGTCGGCATTTCATTACCTGTGCCGCACCGAGGGCATCATCCCGGCGCTCGAGTCCAGCCATGCAGTGGCCTACGCCATGAAAATGGCCAAGACCATGCGCACTGACCAGTCGATTCTGGTCAACCTCTCGGGTCGTGGCGACAAAGACATCGGCACCGTGGCCGACCTGTCCAATGCCAGTTTTTATTGCCGCCCTTCCTGCCAGGGCCAGGGCGTCAAAGGCGGCCCGGCCGGCACCGAGCAAGTGGTTGCTTTTAAGTCATGAGCCGTATTGAGCCCGTGATGAGCGCGCTGCTGGCGCAAAAACGCAAGGCGCTGATTCCTTATGTGACTGCAGGCTTTCCGTTTGCCGACATCACACCCGCGTTGATGCACGGCATGGTGGCCGGCGGCGCCGACGTGATCGAGCTGGGCGTGCCTTTTTCAGACCCCAGCGCTGACGGCCCGGTGATTCAAAAAGCCGGCGACCGTGCGCTCGCCTTTGGCATCGGCCTGGTGCAGGTGCTGGCCATGGTGCGCGAGTTCCGTCTGCAAGACAACAAAACGCCGGTGGTCTTGATGGGTTACGCCAACCCTGTTGAGGCTTACGACTTCAAGCGTGGTCCTGACGCCTTTGTGCGCGACGCGGCTGCCGCCGGCATTGACGGCATTTTGATCGTGGACTACCCGCCGGAGGAATGCGTTGACTTTGCCGCCAAGCTGCGTGCGCTCAACATGGACCTGATTTTTTTGCTGGCCCCGACCAGCACGCCCGAGCGCATGGCGCAGGTGGCCCGGGTCGCCAGCGGCTATGTGTACTACGTCTCGCTCAAGGGTGTGACGGGTTCAGGCGCGCTCGACATTGACGCCGTTGAGGCCATGCTGCCGCGCATCCGCGAGCACGTCAGCGTGCCGGTGGGCGTGGGTTTTGGTATTCGCGACGCTGCCACCGCCAAGGCCATCAGCCGGGTGGCTGACGCTGTGGTGATCGGCTCCAAAATCATTCAGCTGATAGACCAGCAACCGCGTGAGCAGGTGGTGCCTGTCGTGCGTGAATTCCTGACCGGTATCCGCAGCGCGCTGGACGCATAATCGCCTTCCCCTGCCCCAAGCTTTAAGGAAACACCATGAGCTGGCTCGAAAAACTGCTTCCACCCAAGATCACACCCACCGACCCGACCGAGCGCCGCAGCGTGCCAGAAGGCCTGTGGATCAAGTGCCCGAGTTGCGAGGCCGTGCTCTACAAGACTGACCTGGAGGAAAACCAGAACGTCTGCCCGCAGTGCAGTCACCATCACCGCATCGGCGCGCGCGCCAGGCTAGACGCTTTTCTCGACGCTGAAGGTCGCTACGAGATCGGCCAGGAAGTGCTGCCTGTCGACCCGCTCAAGTTCAAAGACAGCCGCAAATACCCCGAGCGCCTGAAAGAGGCCCTGGAGAACACCGGCGAGACCGATTCACTGATTGTCATGGGCGGCGCGGTGCACAGCATCGGCGTGGTGGTAGCTTGTTTTGAGTTTGACTTCATGGGCGGCAGCATGGGCAGCGTGGTGGGCGAGCGCTTTGTGCGCGGGGTGCACACGGCTATCGAGCAAAAAGTGCCCTTCATTTGCTTTACCGCCACCGGCGGCGCGCGCATGCAGGAGGGCTTGCTCAGCCTGATGCAAATGGCCAAAACCAACGCCTCTCTCACGCGCCTGGCCAAAAAAGGCCTGCCCTACATCAGCGTGTTGACCGACCCGACCATGGGCGGCGTGAGTGCAGGCTTTGCTTTTGTGGGCGACGTGGTGATGGCCGAGCCCAAAGCCTTGATCGGCTTTGCCGGCCCGCGCGTGATCGAGTCCACCGTGAGGGTGACCTTGCCCGAGGGCTTTCAGCGCGCCGAGTTCCTGCAAACCAAAGGCGCCGTCGATTTGATCTGCGACCGCCGCGAATTGCGCAAAACCATTGCCGCCACCCTGGCCATGCTGATGCGTCAACCGGCCGACGCCGTCGATTAAGAGACTGCCCTGGGCGCCGTGCCACCGGCACGCCCCCGGCTGAACCTTGCGCGTAAAAACCCATGCCTGAAACCTTGACCCTGTCTGATCTGCCCTTGTTTCCACTGGGATCTGTGCTGTTTCCCGGGGGTTTGCTGCCGCTGCGCATTTTTGAAGTGCGCTACCTCGACATGATCGGCAAATGCCGCAAAAACGGCACGCCTTTCGGCGTGGTCGCACTGACGCAGGGCACTGAAGTGCGCCGGCTGCAGGCCGAGGCAGGCGACGGAGATTTCCCGACTGAAAGCTTTGAAGACATAGGCACCCTGGCCAGCATCACTGAGTTTTCAGCGCCGCAAGCCGGTTTGGTGATGGTGCGTTGCACAGGCACCCAGCGCTTCAAAGTAAGCCGTAGTCATCAACTCAAACATGGACTGTGGATGGCAGAGGCTACTACCCTGCCCGACGATCAGCTTGTGCCAGTACCGTCCGACTTGCAGGCGGCCAGCAATGGGCTGAAAAAGGTGATCCGCACCCTGCAAGAGCGTGATGTGCCAGCTGACCAGATGCCTGTCTTGCCCCCCTATCAATTCGATGACTGCGCCTGGGTAGCTAACCGCTGGAGTGAATTGCTGCCCATGCCGGCCAGGCAAAAGCAACAACTGATGGCGCTGGACAACCCGCTGTTACGGCTGGAACTGGTGAACGACATCCTCGATCGCAGCGGAATTTCTACCTAGCCTGCCGGCCGGGTCTCAAAGCCCCGCTTTAAAACCTAAAATCAGCACTTTTGGCAGACCGCTTGCCTTTGACTCTTTTTTGTACTGTTCTTTCCCGGCTGCCCTATGTCCACACCCAACGCCCTGCCTCTTGATGCCACTGCCGCCCCGGCCGTTGACGATAACCAACTGATGGCCGAGCGCCGCGAAAAGCTCAAAGCCCTGCGCGCAGGCGGCATTGCTTTTCCCAACGATGTCAAACCCGGTCACCGCACCGAAGCGCTGTTTGCACAATACTATGGCAAAAGCAAAGAAGAGCTCGAGCCCCTGGCCGTCAAGGTCAATGTGGCAGGCCGCATGATGCTCAAGCGCGTGATGGGCAAGGCCAGCTTTGCAACCATTCAAGACGCCTCCTTCGGCCCCTCTCACGGTCGCATCCAGGTCTATATCAACAACGAAGGCGTGGGCGAAGAACTGCACAACGCCTTCAAACACTGGGACCTGGGCGACATCGTGGCCGCTGAAGGCACGCTGTTCAAAACCAAAACCGGCGAGTTGTCTATCCATGCCACGGCCCTGCGCCTGATCACCAAAAGCCTGCGACCGCTGCCTGACAAGTTTCATGGTGTGGCCGACCAGGAAGTCAAATACCGCCAGCGCTACGTGGACCTGATCACCGACGAAGCCGCGCGCAAGCGTTTTGTGGCGCGCAGCAAGGCGGTGAGCAGCTTGCGCGAGTTCATGGTGGCCAACGAGTTTCTGGAAGTCGAAACGCCGATGCTTCACCCGATTCCGGGTGGCGCCAACGCCAAGCCTTTCAAGACGCACCACAACGCGCTCGATCAGGAAATGTTTTTGCGCATTGCGCCCGAGCTGTACCTCAAGCGACTGATCGTGGGCGGATTTGAGCGCGTGTTCGAGATCAACCGGAGCTACCGCAACGAAGGCATCAGCGTGCGGCACAACCCCGAGTTCACCATGATGGAGTTCTACGCCGCCTGGTGGAACTACAACGACCTGATGGCCTACACCGAAGCGCTGATCCGCGACGTGGCCCACAAAGCCTGCGGCACGCTGCAACTGAGTTACGGCGGCAAGCCGGTAGACCTGAGCCAACCGTTTGAACGCCTGACGATCCGTGAAGCCATTTTGAAGCACACCGAGGCCGGCGCGAATGTAGACGACGCCGTTTGGCTGACCAACGCCGTCAAAAAACTCGGTTGCACTGAGCAAAAAGACCGGCTCTCGACGCGCTCGCTGGCCAGCCTGCAAGTGCTGTACTTTGAAGAAACCGTCGAAGAAAAGCTCTGGCAGCCCACCTTCATCATGGAGCACCCGACTGAAATCTCCCCCTTGGCCCGCGCCAACGATGCCCGCCCTGAAGTGACCGAGCGCTTTGAGCTCTACATCACAGGCCGTGAGTTCGGCAATGGATTTTCCGAGCTCAACGACGCCCAGGAACAAGCTGCGCGCTTTCACTCGCAAGTCTCGGCCAAAGACTCGGGCGATGACGAAGCCATGTTCTACGACGCCGACTTCGTGCGCGCCCTCGAATACGGTATGCCTCCCACCGGCGGTTGCGGCATCGGCATCGACCGCCTGATGATGCTGCTGACTGACAGCCCCAGCATCCGCGACGTGATCCTGTTCCCGGCCCTGCGCCGCGAGCACTGATTCGCGCCTTGGCTCATCCCGCGCAGGCGGGAATCCACCCCCTGCCCCGCGCCCCTGGCCCATGAAATACCTCCAAGGCTACCCCGACGCGCTGCGAGATCAAGTTCAGCAACTGATCACCGACGGGCAACTGGGCACGGTCTTGCTAAAAAAATACCCCGAGGCCCATTAGGTGCGCACCGACAAAGCGCTGTACGACTACGTGATGGAGCTCAAAAACCGTTTTTTGCGCAATTCAGAGCCGCTGTCGCGCGTACTGTTCGACAACAAGCTGCAGGTGATCGCGCACGCGCTGGGCACGCACACCACCATCTCACGCGTGCAGGGCAGCAAGCTCAAGTCCAAACGCGAAATCCGCGTGGCCAGCCTGTTCAAGGAAGGCCCGGCCGAATTTTTGAAGATGATTGCGGTCCACGAGCTCGCGCACATCAAAGAGCGCGAGCACGACAAGGCTTTTTACAAGCTCTGCACCTACATGGAGCCGCAGTACCACCAGTACGAGTTTGACCTGCGGGTCTACCTCACGCACCTGGATGCAGTTGGGAAACTGGACTGGTCTGGGCATTGACACCCCACGCAGCAATCCCCCGCGGCGAGTGCCGCTTTTTTTCCTGAAACCCAAAGACAAGCGCTCAGAGATAATCCATTTTTATGGATTCCCTGTCTCAACTAGCCCTGGGTGCCGCCGTTTCAGTCGCCGTGATGGGCCGCCGTACTGCGGTGTGGAAGACGGTGCTGTGGGGCGCAGTCGCGGGCACACTGCCCGATCTTGATGTCCTAATCGACCAAGGCGATGTCATCCGAAACATGGTGCTGCACCGCGCCGAAAGCCATTCGATTTTCTGGTTGACCCTGTTCTCCCTGCCTTTTTCCGTGTTGGTCGCGCGGCTGCATGGCAAATGGGGTTTGCTCTGGCGTTGGTGGCTGGCGCTCTGGCTGGCGCTGGTGACGCATCCGCTGCTTGACGCGATGACCGTTTACGGCACGCAGTTGGCGCTGCCATTTTCCAATCATCCTTTCGGGGTCGGCAGCGTGTTCATCATTGACCTTCTTTACACGCTGCCGCTGCTGGTCGGTGTGATTTGGGTGTTGGCATCACACGGCAGTAACCGTGGACGGCTGGCCAATCGGGTCGGGCTGCTGCTCAGCACGAGCTATCTGGTCTGGGGTTTTGCCGCGCAACAACAGGTGACGCAAATCGCCCGCGCCACGCTGGCGCAGCAAGTCATCGTGGTTGAGCACTTACTGGTCACGCCAACGCCTTTCAACTCGGTGCTGTGGCGGGTTGTGGCGGTGGATAGGGACGACTATCGCGAAGGCTTTTATTCGCTACTTGATGACCAGCCGACGATTCAATTCGATCGTTTCCTGCGCGGCAACGCGCTGGCCACTGAGCTGCAGGGTATTGACGGTGTGCAGCGCCTGATGGCTTTCACCAAGGGCTTTTACAAGCTGGAGCAGCGGGGCAGTCGTTTGTTGATCACGGACCTGCGCATGGGACAGGAGCCGAACTATTCTTTCAGCTTTGCTGTAGCCGAGAGGCACAGCACCCCGGTGGCCTTGCCCCAGCCCGAGCAAATGAGAATGGCCATAGACATCCCACGCAGTCTGAACTGGTTGTGGCGACGGGCGCTCGGAGAGCAGCTGCCACCGCCGCGTTAGCGGCTAACTCAAGGCACCAGACCCAGCGCGTGCATGTAGGCCGGCTCCAGCATCAAATCGTCCCAGGCCACAGCGGGCTTGGTGGGTAACAGGGCCAGGCGGCGTTCTTCGCTGGACTCCAGCGGCTCCCACTGGCCTTTGACCTGAGCGCGTGTCATGCCTTCGAGCAGCTCGTCCACGGCGGCGCCGCCGTCCAGGCTCTGGTTGCACAGCAGCACCATGTCGCAGCCGGCATTGAGCGCGGCCACGGCGGCTTCGGTGTAGCTCACTTGCTTGCCGTCGAGCAGGCGCGCGCCGGCCATGCTGAGGTCATCGCTGAAGACAGCGCCGCCAAAACCCAGCTGGCCGCGCAAGATGTAACCCAGCCATTTTTCAGAAAAGCCGGCCGGGCGCGTATCCACCTTGGGGTAAATCACGTGCGCGGGCATGACGCTGGTGAGCGTGGTGTTGAGCCAGTCGTAAGGGGCAGCATCGTCGGCCAATATGGCTTTGAGGCTGCGCCGGTCCACGGGAATGTCGGTGTGCGAGTCAGCTTTGACGAAGCCGTGGCCGGGGAAGTGCTTGCCGCAGTTGGCCATGCCGGCTTGCAAGAGGCCGTGCATCAGGCTTTTGGCCAGCAAAGCGACCAGGCGCGGGTCGCGGCTGAAGGCGCGGTCGCCGATGACGCCGCTCTCGCCCCAGTCCAGGTCCAGCACCGGCGTGAAGCTGAAGTCCACACCGCAGGCGCGCAACTCGGCGCCCAGCACGTAGCCGCAAGCCGTTGCGGCGTTGGTGGCTGCCATGGCACCTGCGCCTTCACCGCTCTGGCCGTCCTTCAACCACATCTGGCCCAGCGCGCGCATGGGCGGCAGGTGCGTGAAACCATCAGTCTTGAAGCGCTGCACCCGGCCGCCCTCGTGGTCCACGCAGATCAGCAGGTCTTTGCGCACTTTTTTAATGTCGGCGCACAGGGCGCTGAGCTGAGCACGGTTTTCCCAGTTGCGGGCAAACAAAATCAGCCCGCCGGTCAGCGGATGCTTGAGGCGCTGGCGGTCGGTTTTGGTCAGCGTGTGACCGGCGATGTCGATGATGAGAGGGGCGTGCTGGCCGGAGTTGGTGTTCATACAAATAGAAAGTAAATAAAAACTAGGCGCCGCCGGCTTGCTCGACCACCACAAAGCTGGCGGCGTAGTCGGTCTCGTCAGTCACGCTCACGTGGGCGCTCAACTGCCGGGCTTCGAACCAGGCCTTGAGCTCGCCATGCAGCACGATGTGCGGCTGGCCGCTGGCGGCTTTGGCAATTTCGCAGTGCCGCCAGGTCATGGGCATGCGCATGCCCATGCCGACGGCTTTGCTGAAAGCTTCTTTGGCAGAAAAACGAGTGGCCAGGTAGCGAACGCCGCGCTCGGGCCAGCGTGTGCTGCGCTGCTGCCAGGTGGCAAATTCGGCATCACTCAATATCTTGAGCGCAAAGCGTTCGCCGTGGCGCTCCAGACTGGCGCGAATTCGCCGGACATCACAAACGTCGGTACCGATGCCGTAAATCATGAGGCGTCAAATGCTGCGTCGATACAGCGCAGGTAGTCATTGACCGTGGCGGTGTAACCCAGCTCGAGCGCGTCGGCAATCAGCGCATGGCCGATAGAGACTTCGAGCACGCCGGGCACTTCACGCAAAAATTCGCTGAGGTTGTCGCGGTTCAGGTCGTGGCCGGCGTTGACGCCCAGGCCGCACAAGGCAGCAGCTTGGGCCGTCTTTACAAAGGCTTGTAGAGCTTCTTTTTTGTGCAGCCCGGGCCAGGCGCGCGCGTAGGTTTCGGTGTAAAGCTCCACACGGTCAGCGCCCAGCGCAGCCACGGCGGCCATGGCTTGGGGCACCGGGTCCATGAACAGGCTCACGCGCACACCCAGCGCGTGGCATTCTTCAATGATGGGACGAAGCCGCGCTGCGTCGGCCGGAAATGACCAGCCGTGGTCGCTGGTGGACTGGTCCGCGCTGTCGGGCACCAGCGTGGCCTGGTCAGGCTTGAGCTCGCGCACAAACTCCATCAGGTTGTGAAAGGGGTTTCCTTCGATGTTGAATTCGCGGTCCGGCCAGTCGCCCATCATGGCGGCCAGTTCGTGAACATCATGTTGCTTGATATGCCGCTCGTCAGGCCGGGGGTGCACGGTGATGCCACTGGCGCCGGCCATCAGGCACAGCTGCGCAGCGCGCAGCACGCTGGGAATGCCAAGCGCGCGGGTGTTGCGCAGCAAAGCGACCTTGTTCACATTGACCGACAAAGCGGTTTGGCTGCCGGCCATTGCTGAGTTCGATAGGTTATGTTGAGAAGTAGCCATAAATCAGGATAGAAACGGGCAAAAAACAGCGGGCATTAGAGCGACTGCAGGTCGATCATCATTTGACGGGTCTTGAGCACTTTCACGCCGCAATGGTAGTGCAGCAAGGCGCGCAACTGCGGTTTGAGCTCGGAAATAATCGGAAGGCAAGCTTGCACGGTATCTGAAAAAGTCGCGTCATCGGACAGCGTTTGTTGCAGGCCCAGCCATTGTGCGCCCGTGAGGCTGGTGCGGTCGTCATCATGCGATTCACGCAGCCCGGCCTCCGGCACCAGCACATAAGTTGTGGCGGGCTCGAGCGGCAGCAAGGTGGCGGTTTGCGCGTCCAAGGTGGGCAACAGACCGATGTCCCGCAACAGGCGCAGTTCAAAAGCGCGCAGTGCCACCGGCAAGGTGTCCATGTTTTGCTTGGCCAGCAGCTCGACAGTGACAGCGTAGGCGTCAAACAGCGCCGGGTGCGGGTCGTCACGCGCCAGCAGGCGCATCAACAGCTCGTTGAGGTAATAGCCTGAGAGCAGCGCGTCCCCGGTCGGCATGACATGGCCGCCCTGCCACTCGGCGCTTCTGAGGTTGCGGATTTCAGCATCCCCACCAAAAGCCACATGCAGGCGTTGCAGCGGCAGCAGCACCGGGCGAAAGTTGGAGCTGGGTTTTTTGGCACCCCGCGCCACTAGCGCAATGCGCCCCTGACGGCGCGTGAACACCTCCAGGATCAAGCTCGACTCGCTCCAGTCGTAGCGGTGCAGCACATAGGCTGGCTCGTCCGAAAATCGTTTGACAGCCACCGCTTACAGCAAACTAAAAGATATCGAAGTTTTCCCGCCGGGCCGCCCCAAGGGAAAATGCCCCCCCTCGGGGGGCAGCAAACCACACGCAGTGGGGAGCGTGGGGGCTCTATTCATATCCGAAGGTCTTCACCCTCGCGTCATCGTCGGCCCAGCCCGAGCGCACTTTCACCCAAATTTCCAGGAAGACTTTGCCGCCCGTCAGCGTCTCAAGCTCATGACGCGCTTCAGTGCCTATGCGTTTGAGCTTTTCGCCCTTCTCGCCAATGATCATGCCCTTGTGGCCGTCGCGTTCAACCACGATGGTGGCGGCCACGCGGCGCAAGTTACCCTCTTCCTCGTACTTGTCGATGATCACCGTCGAGGTGTAAGGCAACTCGTCGCCGGTCAGGCGAAAGAGTTTTTCGCGGATGATCTCGGCGGCCATGAAGCGGTCGCTGCGGTCGGTCAGTTCGTCGGCGCCGTACATCCAGGGCTGCTCGGGGAGGTATTTTTCACAGATGCCGAACAGGCGCTCGATGTCTTTGGCATTGTTGGCCGACATGGGCACAAACTCGGCAAAGTTGTGGCGCTCCTGCATTTCGCGCAGCCAGGGCGCGAGGTCGCCGCGCCGGTGAATCAGGTCAAATTTGTTGGCCAGCAAAATAGCCGGCGTGCCGGCCGGCAGCAGGGCCAGCACCTTGGCGTCGGCAGTGTTGAACTGGCCGGCCTCGACCACAAAGACGATCAGGTCCACGTCGTTCACAGCGCCGACCACGGTGCGGTTGAGCGAGCGGTTCAGGGCGTTGCTGTGGCGGGTTTGGAAACCGGGCGTATCGACAAACACAAACTGCGTGGGCCCGATGGATCGCATGCCGGTGATGCGGTGGCGCGTGGTTTGCGCCTTGCGCGAGGTGATGCTGATCTTTTGGCCCACCAGCGCATTGAGCAAGGTGGACTTGCCAACGTTGGGCTTGCCGACAATCGCGATCAGGCCGCAGCGCTGGCCTTCGGTGGCTGTGGCCGGCGCGTTGCTGGCGCGGCTGGTCATGGCCTGGGCCAGCATGGCCTCCAGCGCTTCAGGCGACTGGACAGGGCTCAGGCCGGATGCAGTCTGGTCCTTAGGGGAAGCGGCTTTTTTGCCTTGGGTCATGAAAATCCATCAAAGGCTGCCCGTGGACAGCGCAGGTTAAGTGGCTTGCTGTCTAGCTCTCAAGCGTCTTGACGAATGCCAGCATGGCAGAGGCTGCAGCCTGCTCACCGGCCCGGCGTGAACCGCCGATACCGCGTTCGGCACGGCCGTATTCGGAGATTTCACATTCGACATCGAAGGTTTGTTGATGGGCTGCGCCAGAGGTGCCGACAACGCGGTAGATCGGCAAGTTCATTTTGCGGCCCTGCAGCCATTCCTGCAGTTCGGTCTTGGGGTCTTTGCCGATGGCCGGCATTTGCGGTGTGATGTCTACGTCTTTAAACAGCCGGCGCACCAGGGCCGAAGCGCTTTCAAAGCCGGCGTCCAGATAGACCGCGCCGATGATGGCTTCGAGGGCGTCTGCCAGGATGGAGGGACGCTTTTGACCACCGGATTTAACTTCGCCCTCACCCAGCCGCAACAGCAGGGGAAGGCCCAGCGCAAGGGCCAGTTGGTGCAGCGTCTCTTGCTTCACAAGGTTGGCGCGCACGCGGGACAAGTCGCCCTCGGGCAGTTCAGCCAGGCACTCGTACAATAGGCCGGCCACCGCCAGATTAAGCACGGAGTCACCTAAAAACTCAAGCCGCTCGTTGTGGTCGACTGAAAAGCTGCGGTGCGTCAGCGCCTGCTGCAGCAGCTTGGGTTGGGAGAACTCATGCGCCAGCCTTTGTTGCAGCGCCAGCAGCGGCCCGCCCAGGGACGGCTGGGGTGTAGAAAGCGCAGTTGGGCGACTCATGGGCTGGGTAATCGGCGGAACGCTGATGGGCAGCGCTTAGTCAAAGCCGCCTATGCGCTTGAGGTTGCCAAAGTTCATCCAGACAAAAAACGCTTTACCGACGATGTTTTTTTCCGGAACAAAACCCCAAAATCGCGAATCCAAAGAGTTGTCGCGGTTGTCGCCCATCATGAAATAGTGACCCGGCGGCACTTTGCAGACCACGCCTTCACTGCTGTAGCGACAGTTTTCTCGAAAAGGGAAGTCTTCGGTGGCCTGCACAAAGGATGGGCGATCGTCTTCATTGAGGATGCGGTATTTGCGCTGGCCGTCGGCTGCCACTTCCTGGAACTGCTTGGTGTAGCGCAGCGCGTCCTCGTCAAAGAACTCGGGCAGCGCGGTTTTGTCCAGGGGCTTGCCGTTGACTGATAGTTTTTTGTTCAGGTAAGCCACCTCGTCACCGGGCAGGCCAACCACCCGCTTGATGTAGTCCAGGCTGGGCTTGGGCGGGTAGCGGAACACCATCACATCACCACGCTCGGGGCTGTGCTTGTCAAAAATCTTGGTGTTTAAGACCGGCAGACGCACACCGTAGTGGAATTTATTGACCAGAATCAGGTCGTTGATCATGAGGGTCGGGATCATCGAGCCCGACGGGATCTTGAAGGGCTCAAACAAAAAGGAGCGCAGCACAAACACCACCACAATGACCGGGAACAAGCCGGCAGTCCAGTCCAGCCACCAGGGCTGCAACAAGAGGCTGTTACGAGCCTTGTCCAGATCGACTTCGTCAGTGCGCAGACCCTGGCTACTGAGTTCCGAGCGACGCTGCGTGACACTCACTTGAAGCAGCTCAGCCGCCCGTTTGCGCTGGGGTAAAAAGTAAAGACGCTCGGCCAGCCAGTAGACGCCGGTGACCACGGTGGCCAAAAACAGCAGCAAAGCGAAATTGCCCTCCACCATACCGATGTACCAGGCGCCGCCATAGCCCACAAAAGCCGCCAGCACCAGGGCCGTGATTGAACTCATGACAGCGAGCATTAATCTTCTACCTGCAGTATGGCCAGGAAGGCCTCTTGGGGCACCTCGACAGAGCCGATTTGTTTCATGCGTTTTTTACCTGCTTTTTGTTTTTCAAGCAGCTTCTTCTTGCGCGAAATGTCGCCGCCGTAGCACTTGGCGATCACGTTTTTACGCAGTGCCTTGATTGTCTCACGCGCAATCACGTTGGCCCCGATGGCCGCTTGGATGGCAACGTCGAACTGCTGGCGCGAAATGATCTCGCGCATTTTGCTCACGACAGCGCGGCCGCGGTACTGCGACTGGCTGCGGTGAACAATGATGGACAGCGCGTCCACCCGGTCACCGTTGAGCAAAATATCCACTTTCACCACGTCCGAG
>JBIKPY010000048.1:0-22572 GCA_044357185.1 Polaromonas sp. | reverse complement strand
GTGCGGGTGGTGCCGCGCTGCGTGATTTACGACCCCGAGCTCACGCTGGGTCTGCCGGTGAACATGAGCGTGACCAGCGGCATCAATGCGATTGCGCATTCGGCCGAGGGCTTGTATGCCCCGGACCGCAACCCTGTGATCAGTTTCATGGCCCGCGAAGGCATCGCCGCCCTGGGCCGCGCCCTGCCGGCCATCCGCCAGCAGCCCACTGACCTGGCGGCCCGCACCGATGCTTTTTATGGCGCGTGGTTGTGCGGCATCGTGATGGGCAGCGTGGGCATGGCGCTGCACCACAAGCTGTGCCACACGCTGGGCGGCACGTTCAATTTGCCACACGCCGAGTGCCACACTGTGATGCTGCCGCATGCGCTGGCCTACAACGCGGCGGCTGCTCCAGAGGCGATGCAGCAAATCGCCGCTGCGCTGGGCGGCCCGAGCGCGGCCGGGGCGGTGTTTGACCTGGCGCGTGACAACGGCGCGGCAGTGGCTTTGCGCGACATCGGCATGCGCGAGCAAGATCTGGACAAGGCCTGTGACATCGCGGTGCAAAACCAGTACCCGAATCCGCGCGCGCTGGATCGGGCGGCTTTGCGGGCTTTGTTTCAGGATGCGTTTGAGGGGCGGCGTCCTGGGTGATGCTTTGGCCGGTGCTGCTTTTGGGCGGTGCCGTTGATTTGTTGGGGCTCTGCTTTTGCCGGGTTTGCGCGGGGCCCGGCCGGCGCTGGCCTCATGCTGGGGTACCAGAAATCGGCCATCGCCGGCCGGACCCCGCGCAAACAGTCGGTGGTGATTTGAGCTGGTCAATCCGGGGAGGGGCTTGCAAGCTCCAGGTGTACGGCCCGGAACTGGTGTTGAATTTCAAACCCGATGTCAGCGGCGTATCGAAGGTTTTATACGACAACCCAAGGTCAATGGGGTGGGGCCGGCAGCCGATTTCTGGTACCCCAGCATGAGGCAGCCGGCCCCACCCCATTGACCGCTCTCAAACCAGCAAAAGAACGCCGAAAGATCGCAGCAATTCAGGCCCCATCAAACCGGCTGGTCCACTTGCGCTCGTAGTCCATGCGGTCAAAGTGCTCGACTATGAAATCAATGAAAGTCCGCACCTTGGCCGACAAATGCTTGCGGCTCGGGTAGGCCAGGTTGACGTTCAAACGCGGTAAGTCCCAATCGTCCAGCACCGGCACCAGCCGGCCGGCCACGATGTCCTCGTAAAGAATGTAGGTCGGCTGCACCAGAATGCCCATGCCATCCAACGCCGCAGCGCGCAGAATCTGCCCGTCGTTTGACTCCAGCAGGCCGGCCACGTTGACCACGCGCACTTCGCCTTCGCGGGTAAAGCGCAGCTCGTTCGGGTTGTTGGCAAAGGTGTAGATCAGCAGTTTGTGCTTTTGCAATTCATCCAGCGACTTGGGCACGCCGTGCGCTGCCAGGTAGGCCGGTGAGGCAGCCATCAGGCGGCGGGTTTCGGCTACACGGCGGATGGTGATGTTGGAGTCCGGCTCGAACTCGCGGGTGCGTATGGCCACGTCAATGTTGTTGTCAATGATGTCCATGTAGCGGTTGGCCGCTTCGACATGCACCTGCACATTCGGGTAGCGCTCGGTGTATTCGCGCAGCAGCGGCGCCACATGGTGCATGGCAAACGACAGCGATGCCGTGATGCGCAGTGTGCCGCTCGGGTTCAGGGCGGTGGCGTTCACCGCCGACTCGGCGTCTTTCAGGTCGGCCAGAATGGTGCGGGCGCGGCTGAAAAACTCGCGGCCTGTGTCGGTCAGGTACAGCCGGCGCGTGTTGCGCTCGACCAGGCGCGCGCCCAGGCGCTCCTCCAGGGCTGACAAATGCCGGCTGGCCGCCGCGTTCGACAGGTCCAGCGCTTCCGCGGCCCGGCTCAGGCTGCCGATTTCGGCCACCTGCACAAACAGCTCAATTTCAGTCCAGCGGTCCAAAGCGGTGCTCTTTCAGTGTGGTTTTCAAGGGTTAATCCCCATGCCCGATGTTAGCCGCGAAGACGGCCGGCGGGCGGCTTTGTTCCGCACGGCGAAAAAGTCATTTGCTGCAGTCGCCTTGGTGAAAGTGTCACCCGAGCCTATATTTACCTGGAGGCACGACTCCACCATGATCTACACATTTGTATTGCTCGACAAACCCGACGCTGCGGCTTTGCGCCAGCGTGTGCGCCCGGAGCACAAGGCCTACCTGGGTGCGGCGGCTGAGCGCATCGCCTTTGCCGGGCCGCTGGTGGCTGACGACGGCACGACCATGATCGGCAGCTTGCTGGCCATTGACTTTGACTCGCGTGACGCCGCCCATGCCTGGCTGGCCAAAGAGCCGTTTTTCTGCGCCGGTCTGTATGCCAGCACCACCGTGCATGCATTTTCTAATTTGTGGCCGCAAAAAGCCGGCTTCCCGCCGGCGAACTGAATCGCCCGAACCACTTACCCATTTTGGAGCGCTGATTGATCAAGCACATCGTCATGTGGAACCTGCGTGGCAATAACCCTGCCGAAAAGGCCGCGGGTATTGAACGCTTGCGGCGCAGTTTTGATTCGCTGCGCCACTGCATTCCGGGCTTGCTGCACCTGGAGATCGGTGTGGATTCGAGCAGCGTGGACTACGCCTGTGATGTGGTCTTGTATTCTGAATTTGAGTCGCAAGCTGCACTCGACGGCTATGCCAACCACCCTGAGCATCACCGGGTCAAGGCTGAGCTGGCTGATTTGCGCATCGCCCGCCATCAGGTGGACTATGAAAGCCCCTCAATGCCCGCCAAGGCCTGATTTTTTTGAGACCGAGCGCAACTGGAACCCTTGTGTATGAACGATGACATGAAAAACGAACTTGAAATACGCCAGATGGTTGAGCGCTGGGCAGTTTGGCGCGACGCCGGAGACTGGGAGCGTTTTGCCACCGTCTGGCATCCCGAGGGCGTGATGATGGCGACCTGGTTTCAGGGCCCTTTCAAAGACTTTATCCGGGTCACCCAGGAGGGCTGGAACAAGGGCGTGAGCATTCTGCACTTTCTGGGGGGCTCGGCCGTTGAAGTGGCTGGAGATCGCGCCATCAGCCAGACCAAGATGACGATTTCTCAGCGCGGCATGGTCGAGGGCGCTAATGGTCCGGTGCTGTGCGACGTGGTGTGCACTGGGCGTTTTTATGATTTTGTGACGCGCCACGAGGGCCAATGGAAGCTCTTGCACCGCCAGCCGATTTACGAAAAAGACCGCATTGACCCGGTCGATTCCAGCGCCACCGTGCAGCTAGACCAGCAGGCGCTGGCCGCTTTCCCTGAGGGTTACCGGCACCTGGCTTACATCCAGACGCGCATTGGTTACACCGTCAAACTCGACATGCCCATGCTCAAAGGCCCCGGTGTTCAGGCGCTGTATGAGCGCGGCGCCCGCTGGTTGGCCGGTGGTGCCTTGGAGCGTTGAGCGACGGCCTTTTTTATAAAACTGGAGACACTGACATGAACAAAAGAACATTTCACCGTGGCGTGCTGGCCTGCAGTCTGCTTGCCCTGACGGGCTTTCACACGGGCGTCAGCGCGCAGGCTTTCCCGACCAAGGCCATCAAGGTGGTGGTGCCACAGCCGCCCGGCGGCGGCTTTGACTTTGTAGGCCGCTTGATGGCAGAACGGCTGGGCAAACAAGTCGGTCAGGCGGTGGTGGTTGAAAACCGTCCCGGCTCGGGCACATTGGTGGGCACCGACGCTGTGGCCAAGGCCGCGCCGGACGGCTACACGCTGCTGGTCGGCTCGGTTTCCAATATGGCGATCAACCCCGGGCTGTACCGCAACCTGCCTTATGACAGCCTGCGCGATTTCGAGCCGGTGGGCCTGGCGGTGGCTTACAGCTACACGCTGGTGGCGCGCAAAGACCTGCCCAGCAACAGTCTTAAAGAATTGGTGGCGTATGCCAAGGCCAATCCGCGCAAGCTGACCTACGCATCGGGTGGCAATGGTTCGGGCCAGCATGTGCTGGCGGCGGCGCTTTGGCAACTGGCCGGCGTCGAGTTGGTGCATGTGCCTTACCGCGGGGCCCAGGCGGCCTACCAGGACTTGCTGGGCGGGCGCGTGGACTTGTTTTTTGACCTCTCGCCGACAGCGCGTGGCCAGATCGACGGCGGCACGCTCAAGGCGCTGGCGGTCTCGGGCAGCAACCGCCTGGCTTTTCACCCAGACGTGCCGACCATCACCGAAACCGGCGTGGCTGCGCTGGAGCTGGAGTCCTGGTTCGGCCTGTTTGCGCCGGCCAAGGTACCGGCCGAGGCGCTGGATCGCTTGCGGGCCGAAACCGCACGCATTGCCCAAGCCCCTGATGTGGTGGATATTTTCCGCAAAGCCGGCGGCAAGCCGCTGAACTTGAATGCCAACGAGACCCGGGCGTTGGTGCGCCGTGACGTCGAGCGTTGGACCAAGCTCACGCGCGACCTGGACATCAAACCCGAGTAAACCAGAATCCCGCTGGCCCCCCGGATGCTCTAAGCTTTCGTTCTTATTTATTTTTTAAAAGTCCTCCCATGCGAATTTCTGATGCCTGCCTAGACCAGCTTTTTTTCAAGGCCCGCACGGCCAACGGTTTCACCGACCAGCCCGTGCCTGCCGATCTCTTGCAGCAGGTCTATGACATTGCCAAGATGGGCGCAACATCCATGAACACGCAGCCAGCGCGCTATGTGTTCTTGAATTCGCCGGAGGCCAGGGCCCGCCTGATTCCGGCGCTGGCCCCCGGCAATGTGGACAAAACCAAAGTGGCGCCGGTCACCGTCATCGTCGCCAGCGACATGCAGTTTTATGAGCATATGCCGATGGTCTGGCACAAGCCCGGCGCCAAAGAAATGTTCGAAGGCAACAAGCCCATGTCCGACGGCACGGCCGTGCGCAACAGCACCTTGAGCGGCGCCTACTTCATGATTGCTGCCCGCGCCGTCGGTCTGGATTGCGGCCCCATGAGCGGTGTCGATCTGGCCAAGGTCAATGCCGAGTTCTTCCCGGACGGCCGCCTGCAGGCCAACTTCCTGATCAACCTGGGTTACGGCGACGACAGCAAACTGTTTGACCGCAACCCGCGCCTGAGCTTTGCCCAGGCTTGCAGCGTTCTTTAAAAAAAGCATCCCTTCCGGCGGCCCGTCTTAGGGCTGCCGGGCAACACAGGAGACAAGACATGGCGCAACTCGAAGTACACGATCTGGCCCAGGCCGTCATTGACCGCATGGCCGACTGCAAAGAGCCTCGCCTCAAAGAGGTCATGAGCGCGTTGGTTAAGCATGTGCATGCTTTTGTGCAAGAGGTGCAGCTCACCCCCGAAGAGTGGATGGGCACCATTGAGTTCCTGACGGCCGCCGGCAAGATGTGCGACGAAAAGCGCCAGGAGTTCATCCTGCTGTCTGACACCCTGGGTGTGTCGATGGCGGTGGTGGGTATTGAGCAGGCCAAGGGCGCTGTGGCGCTCAAGGCCAACCCGCCAAAAATTGCGCCCACTGAGGCGACTGTGCTGGGCCCGTTTTTCTGGGAAGGCGCGCCCGAGTTGGAACTGGGCGCGGACATCACTGGCGTGAGTTCCGGCACGCCGGCTTACTACCATGGCTGCGTCACCGACACCGCCGGCAAACCGGTGGCCAACTGCACGCTGGACGTGTGGTCGGGTGACGGCGATGGTTTTTACGATCTGCAAAAAGGTGCAGACGCGCCCATGGCTTTGCGCGCGCGTTTTCATACCGATGCCAATGGCAACTACCGCTTCTGGTCCATCCGTCCGGCCTACTACCCGGTGCCCGATGACGGCCCGGTTGGCGGCATGCTGCGCCGCATGGGGCGCCATCCGAACCGGCCCGGCCACATGCACACCATGCTCAGCGCACCCGGCCACGAGCGCCTGATCACGCATCTGTTTGTGTCTGACAGCCCCTATCTTGATTCGGACGCCGTCTTCGGCGTGCGCAACAGCCTGATCGTGCAGTTCGAGCCGCACCCGGCCGGCAAGGCACCGGACGGCCGCGTCATGACGCAGCCTTATCACGTGGCGCATTACGACTTCCGGCTGGTGCCTTCTGCCGCCTGATGTGATTTACTTTCGTCCCCTTTCAGGAGATTTATTTTGAAAATCGGCAAGGCTACCGTGGCCCGCTCGGCCATCTGCACCTCCAACGAAGACACCATCGTGGTGCGTGGTGCCGACCTGTCGCGTGACCTGATCGGGCATATTAATTTCGGTGACTATTTCTTTTTGCTGGTCACCGGTCGTCGCGGGGACGCGGCCACCAGTGCGGTGCTCAACGCCACCTTGGTGGCGATTGCCGAACACGGCCTGGTGCCCAGCGTGCAAGCGGCCCGCATGACGCTGGCCGCTGCACCCGACGCCATGCAGGGCGCTGTGGCTGCCGGTTTGCTGGGTTCGGGCTCGGTGATTCTGGGCGCTTCAGAAACGGCCGGCCGCTTGTACCTGGCGATTGAAAAAGAAGCTGAAAAGCATGGCGGCGACCTGCACGCGGCCGCCCGCGTCGTGGTGGCAGACTTGCGGTCCCGCAAGCTGCCGATTGCCGGTTACGGCCACCCTGAGCATAAAAAGCGCGACCCTCGCGTGGGCAGTCTGTTCGAGGTGTCGCTCAAAGCCGGTGGCGGTCAGCGTTATGTCGAAATTGCCAAGGTGGTGGAGGCCGTCATTCCTGAAGTGGTTGGCAAAGAGCTCAAGCTCAATGTCTCCGGGGCCATACCGGCCGTGTTGCTGGGCGTGGGTTTTCCGGTCAATGCGCTCAAGGGCGTGCCCATGCTGGCGCGCACTGCCAGTTTGATTGCCCACCTGAACGAAGAGTTGGAAGACCCGATTGGCTTTGCGCTGTCTTACCAGGCCGCCCGGGATCAGGAATACACCGGCAGCATGCCCAAGGCAGGCTGAACATTCATGGCTCAAGTTCTTAAAGACGTCAAGGTTGTCGAGCACGGCACCTTCATCACCGGCCCGGCGGCCTCCATGCTGCTGGCCGATCTGGGCGCCGATGTCGTGAAGGTCGAGCTGCCGGTCACCGGCGATCCTTTCCGGGCCTACAAGGGCGAGCTCTATAGCCCGCACTTTCAGACCTATAACCGCAACAAGCGCAGCATCACGCTCAACACCAAAGAAGCCGCCGACCTGGCGCGCTTTGACGAGATGATCCGCGAGGCCGATGTTTACATTCAGAACTTTCGCCCCGGTGTGGCCGAGAACATCGGTGCCGGCCGCGAGCGTTTGCAAAAAATCAACCCGCGCCTGATTTACTGCGCTATCAGCGGCTTTGGCCCGACCGGCCCGTATGCCGACCGGCCGAGTTACGACAGCGTGGCCCAGGCGATCAGCGGCTTTTTAGGCCTTTTAATCAACCCGGGCAACCCCCGTGTGGTCGGCCCGGCGCTGGCCGATGCATTGACCGGTTTTTACGCGGCTTACGGTATTTTGGGCGCGCTGCATGAGCGCCATGCCACCGGTATCGGCCGCCAGGTTGAGGTGTCCATGATGGAGGCGATGACGCATTTCAACCTGGACGCTTTCACGCACCTGTTTTCAGCTGATGAAGTGGTGGGCCCTTACAGCCGCCCCAGTGTGTCGCAGTCGTATGTGCTCGAGTGCGCTGATGGCCTGTGGATTGCGCTGCACATGTCTTCACCGCCCAAGTTCTGGGAAGGGCTGGCCACGGCCATGGAGCGGCACGACATTTTTGAAGACCCGCGCTTTGCCACGCGCCAGGCGCGCATCGATAACCAGGAAGCGCTGATGCACGTGCTGGCCGGGATTTTCAAGCTGCAACCGCGCGCCGTGTGGTGTGAGCGACTCGCCGGGCTGGACGTGCCGCATGCGCCCATGTACACATCGGCTGAAGTTCCTGAAGATCCGCAGGCCAAGCATTTGCAATTGTTTGTGGATGCGCCGCACCCGGTGGCGGGCACTTTCAGGACCGTGCGCTCGCCGGTGTCATATGACGGCGAGCGTTCGCTGGGTGTCACTGCGCCGCCGCTGCTGGGCCAGCACAACCCACACTTTGCCAAGGGCTGGCCGGCCCGGACAGATTTCCTGAACACGCCGGCCGCCAATGAAAGCAAATCATGAGCAGGCCAGCACCCCAGGTCTGAGCCAACGAGATTTTTATTTTCAACGCTAGCTTCCCATTCAATCCAAAGGAGACAACCATGAAAATTGCCAGTCGTTTACTCACCGCGCTGACTGCTGTCACTGCGGTGCTTGCTTTGAGCACGGCCGCGCAGGCGCAAGCCCCGGGCCCGCTGCGCATCGGCAGCACGCTGGCCCTGACCGGCCCGCTGTCATCAACCGCCATGACGCACAAGCTGGTGGGCGAAATTTATGTCGAGCAGCTCAATGCCAAGGGCGGTCTGCTCGGGCGCAAAGTCGAATGGTTGGTCAAGGACGACCAGTCCAAGCCTGATGTGGCCCGCACGCTCTACGAGCAGCTGGTGACTTCAGACAAAGTCGATTTGCTGATGGGCCCCTACGCCACCGGCGCTATTTTGTCGGCCATGGGTGTGGCGCAGCGCTACAACAAGGTGCTGGTTCACCACACTTTCGGTATTCCGTCGCTGGCCAAGTACGACATGCATTTCCCTGCGTGGTCTTTGGGCACCGATCCTCAGGTCACGGTGTCCAACACCTTGTTTGACGCACTGGCCGCTTCACCCAAGCCGCCCAAGACGATCGCTATCGTCACCAGCAAGTTCCCGTCGATTCACTTCATGTCGCTCGGCGGCCGTGAGATTGCCAAAAAACGTGGCCTGCAGGAAGTCTTGTTCCTGGAGTGGGACTTCGGTAACCGTGACTTCGGGCCTATCGCCGCGCGCGTGAAAGATGCCAAGCCAGACCTGGTTTGGATCGGCGACATCGGCTTAGAAGGCAACATGCTGCTGGACGCGATGAAAAAAATTGACTACACGCCGCCACTGCACTTTCACCTGTACCCCGCCCCCGGCCCGATGAGCAAGGCCGCCGACGGCAACAATGCCCTGGCCGTGACCATTTTTGAAGAGCACGCGCCTTTCACCAGCAACCCGGTGGCAGCGCAGTTCGTCAAGGTGTTCAATGAGCGCGCCACCAAGGCCAACTTACCTGACACCAGCGTTGAAGTGCAAGCGGCCGCGTCTTACTCGGCCTGGCAAATTCTGGAAGCTGGCATTCGCGGCGCCAACAGCTTTGACGACAAAGCGATTGCCGCCTGGCTGCGCAAGAACCGTGTAGACACCATCCACGGCCGTCTGCGTTTTGATGGCCCGAGCAACTACGGCGACGACCTGATGAAGATCAAGCAAGTGCAGGGCGGCAAATGGGTTGTGGTTTACCCGACCCAGTTCGCACCACCCGGCGTGAAGTTGCAGGTCAAGTAACCAACCTCCCCTTTGAAGGTGCTTCTCTATGAGCTTTCCAAGTTTTAACTTACTGGCGCAATCCATCCTCTCGGGGATATTCATCGGCGGTTTGTATGGCTTGATCGGTCTTGGACTGGGCCTGACCTGGGGTTTGCTGCGGCAGATCAACCTGTCCCACTTCGGGCTGGTTTTTCTGTCCGCTTACATGAGTTACCACATGGCCACTGTGTGGCACATGGACCCTTGGCTGAGCTTGCTGATTTTGCCGCCACTGTTTTTCGCCTTTGGTGTCGGCATGCAGTGGGTGATGGCACGTTTTCAGATCAGCCCCTTCAATTCTCTGTTGGTGACATTCGGCGTTGCGGTGGTCATTGAAAGCCTCATCCAGGCCATCTGGACGGCGGATTTCCGCCGCATGGAGACGCACTACAACGACATGAAGTTCAGTGTCGGCTCGCTCTATGTGCCGATTCCTGAGTTGCTGACCCTGCTGCTGTCGGTGAGCATTGCCTTGTTGATTTGGGCGGCGATGCGCTACACCGACTTGGGCAAAGCGCTGCGCGCGATGGCCGAGGACGGCCCGATTGCGGCGGCTTTTGGCATCAACCAAAAAGGCTTGTCTTTGGTGCTGGCCGGCATTTGCGCCGCACTGGCGGCTGTCGCCGGCATTTGCCTGGCGATGACTTTCACGCTCACGCCCTCGCAGATTTTTGCCTGGGTGGGTGTGGTGTTTGCAGTGGTCATGCTGGGCGGATTGGGCAGTGCTTTAGGCCCCCTGGTGGGCGGCATCATCATCGGCGTGAGTGAAGCCATCACCATGGCGGTGGCTTCGCCCTCGTGGGCGCCGATTGTGTCGTTCTCGCTGCTGATCTTCTTGCTGCTGCTGCGCCCCGGGAAAATTTAAAAATGAACAAAACCGTCTCCGGCATTCTGGCTGCGGGTGCCTTGCTGGCCTCGGTGCCCTGGTTGGGTCTGCCGGCTTTTTACGAATCTTTTCTCTACCTGGTTTGCCACTGGGTGATCCTGGCTTTGTCCTGGAACATTCTGTCGGGCTATTCGGGTTACTTTTCTTTTGGCCATGGTGCGTTTTTTGGCATCGGCATGTACACCTCCGCGGGCCTGGCGGCTAACCTCAATTGGCCCTTCTTATGGACTTTGCCGGCCGCCGCCTTGTTGGCCGCTTTGCTGGGTGTGGGTTTGGGTGTGGTGGTGTTCCGGGTCAAGTCGGTGCGCGGCGAGTTGTTTGCTTTGCTCACGCTGGCGGTCACTTTTGTGGTCGGCACCATTGTGCTGAACACCCGCATTGACGGCGGCCCTGGCATTTACCTCAATGCAGTGCCGGTGCCGGCCATCGGCCCGAACGCCTCGTCTTCGCTGTACCTGATGGCGCTGGCCGGTGCTGTGGCCACCATGGTGATTGCCTACAAGGTGCAAACCAGCAAACTGGGCATTGGCTTGTTTGCCATTCATGACGACGAAGACGTCGCCGAGGTCATGGGTGTTCCGACCTTCCGCTACAAGCTGATGGCGTTTGCGCTGTCTTGTTCGCTGGCCGGTCTGGCCGGCGGCATCCATGCGCTGTTTGTGTCTTATGTCACGGCAGGCGAGACCTTCAACATCACGGTGCCGCTGACGGTGGTGCTGATGAGTGTGCTGGGCGGAACGCGCCACTGGGCGGGCCCGGCGGTGGGCGCCTTGTTCATTACTGTTTTGTTGTTCATGTCTGCGGGCAGCAACCCGGTGGCGGGCAAAGCCGCGGTGGGTGTGATCCTGATCGTGGTGATCCTTTTCATGCCCAACGGCGTTCTGGGTTACTTTTTGAAGCGCCGTGCCGCTGTGCAGGGTGCGGCGCCCGCGGACCCGGTTGCTGCCTTGCCGCTGGCCGATGCACATGCACCGGCCCAAGCGCCTGCCGCTCAAGTCAGTCAGGCCAGCCGGGCTGAACCCAAGGTGATGCTCGAAGTGCAGGGCTTGTCCAAAGCTTTCACCGGCGTTCAGGCGCTGGACCAGGTCAGCTTGCAGGTTCACGAGGGTGAAATTCTCGGCTTGCTGGGGCCCAATGGCTCGGGTAAATCGACCTTCATCAATGTGGTCAGCGGCCATTACGCCGCCACAGGCGGCGTCATTTTCTTTGAAGGCCGGCAGCTCGCCGGTTTGCCGGCGCACCAGATTGCGCAAGCCGGCATCGCCCGCACTTACCAGATCCCACGGCCTTTTGCGCACATGAGCGTGCTGCAAAACGTGGCCTTGGTCGCCATGTTCGGTGGTGCGGCCTTGAACCACCAGCAAGCCACCGAAGAAGCCTGGAAATGGCTGGAATTCACCGGCCTGCAAGACAAGGCCAATGCCTTGCCGGAGGACCTGAACCTGCATCAGCGAAAATTTCTCGAGCTCACACGCGCACTGGCTTCACGTCCGCGCCTGGTCTTGCTCGACGAGGTGCTGTCGGGCCTGACGCCCGCAGAGATCAACGAGGCGATTGAATTGATACGCAAAATCCGCGAGCGCGGTGCCACCATCGTTTTTGTCGAACACGTGATGCGAGCGGTGATGGCGCTGGCCGACCGCGTGGCCGTGCTCAACCACGGCAAGCTGATTGCCGTCGGTCCCTCGCAGGAAGTCATGCGCAACCCTGAAGTCGTTAGCGCTTACCTCGGAACGCCACATGCTTGAAGTCAGCAATATTGCCGTCAACTACGGCGCCGCCCCGGCTTTGTGGGATGTATCACTGACAGTGCAAACCGGTGAGCTGGTCTGCGTGGTCGGCCCCAACGGCGCGGGCAAGACCACGCTGATCAATGCCATTGCCGGCATTCACCGCGTGCGCGCCGGCAGTCTGAATTTCAACGGCCGTGATGTCACGCAACTCGACAGCCATCGCTTTTGCGAAGCCGGCATTGCCATCGTGCCCGAAGGCCGGCGCCTTTTCACGCAAATGACGGTGCGTGACAACCTGGAGTTGGGCAGCTTCATTGCCTCGGCCAAGGCCAAGCGCGCCGAGTCACTGGACTATGTGCTGTCGCTGTTCCCGATCCTGAAAGTCAAGCTGCAGAGCCCGGCCGGCTCGCTTTCAGGCGGCCAGCAGCAGATGGTGGCCATCGGCCGGGCGCTCATGGCCTGCCCCAGCCTGCTCTTGCTGGACGAGCCTTCACTCGGGCTGGCGCCATCCATTGTGCTGGACATGTTTGCCGCTATCCGCCGTATCAATGCAACCGGTACCTCTGTGCTGCTGGTCGAACAGAACGTGGCGATGGCGCTGGACATTGCCAGTCGCGCCTACGTCATGGAGGAGGGCCGTATCGTGGCCGAGGGTCAGGCCAGCGAGATGCTGACTCGCCCGGAAATCCAGAAGGCTTATCTCGGCGTGGATCTGCCGGACTGAGCCGGCAAAGCCCGCCAACACGGGCAGCCATAATCGGGCGTGAATTTTCCTCTCATCACCGACCCGTATTTTTACGCGGTCGCCATTCCTGCGGTGCTCTTGCTGGGCATCAGCAAAAGCGGCTTCGGTACCGGCTTTGGTTCCTTGGCCGTGCCCTTGATGGCCTTGTCGGTGACCGTACCGCAGGCCGCTGCGATTTTGATGCCTGTGCTGCTGGTGATGGACCTGCTCGGGCTGGCCGTATTCCGCAAAAACGTGGACCTGCCTTTTCTGCGCTTTTTGATTCCCCTGGGTGTTTTGGGTTCACTGATTGGCTTTTTGCTTTTCAAGGTGATAGATGCGCACCTGGTCGCGGGGCTGGTGGGCGGCTTCACGCTTTTGTTTCTGGCGCAGCGGCTGTTGTTTCCGCCCAAGCCTGACAGCGTGCCGCCGCCGCGCTGGGTGGGCGCTATTTTGACCATGGTCTCGGGCTTTACCAGCTTTGTGGCCCATGCGGGCGGGCCGCCTGTCAGCGCTTATGTGATTCCAATGCGGCTGAGCCCCGTGCAGTTCACATGCACCATGGCCTGGTTTTTCTTTGCCATCAATTTGTCCAAGTGGATTCCGTATGCCTGGCTGGGCTTGCTCGATGCGCGCAACATGGCCACTTCACTGGCGCTTTTGCCTTTGGTGCCCGTGGGTGTCTGGGTGGGATTGAGCATGGCCAAGTGCATCAGCCCCAAGCATTTTTACCGCTTGATTGCTATCGGCATGTTTTTGACCGGTTCAAAATTACTGTGGGACGCTTTCGCCTGACTCGCCTGACTCGCCGGGCCGGGGCATTGCAAAAGCGTTTTGCCGCCAGGCCTCAAACACCGTGACGGCCACGGCGTTGGACAGGTTCAGGCTGCGTTGACCGGCCAGCATCGGCAAACGCAGTCGCTGCGTTGGGGCAAACTGCTCCCGCAGCTCCACCGGCAGGCCTTGCGTTTCAGAGCCGAACACCAGCCAGTCACCTGCCTGAAAGCGCGCATCGTAGACGCTGCCCGAGCCGCGTGTGGTCATCGCGAACATGCGCTCTTTCGCCGGCTTGGCGCTGGCCAGCAGCGCCTGCCAGCTGGCGTGGCGCAGCACGCGGGTGTACTCGTGGTAGTCAAGCCCGGCGCGGCGCATGTGCTTGTCGTCCATCGAAAAGCCCAGCGGCTCGACCAGGTGCAATGTGCAGCCGGTGTTGGCGGCCAGACGGATCGCGTTGCCCGTGTTGGGCGGAATCTCGGGGGCAACCAGAACAATGTGAAACATGCCGGCATTATGTCGGCGCCGTGCGCGCCAGCACGATGGCGCTGACCTCGGCGGCACCTGCCTGTCGCAATGCAGTGGCTGCCGCCAGCAGCGAAGCACCGCTGGTCATCACGTCATCGACCAGCATCACGCGCCGGCCGGCGACATGCACCGCGCGCAGGGGTTCGAGCGCAAAAGCGCCTTTGACGTTGTCATGGCGCTCGCTGCGTTTGAGCTCACTTTGGGGCCGGGTGTGGCGTGTGCGCAGCAGCAGTGCGCTGTCGGCCCTGGCGGCGCAGCTGCTTTGGCCCTGCAGGGAACGCGTTAACTCCCAGGCCTGGTTGTAGCCGCGCCAGCCCAGTCGCTCTGCCGACAGGGGCATTGGCAGCAGCCAGTCGTGGGGGCCTAAGGCATGGAGTGCTTCGCGCACGCCGGGCTGCGCCAGCATCAGGCCGGCCAGAAAAGGGGTCCAGCCGGTCTGGTCGGCGAATTTGTAGCGTGCCACCAGGCCAGACCATGGAAAGGCATAGGGCAGGGCCGCGAAACAGGCGTCCAGCCCGAAAGGCTCGCGCCGGCAACGGCTGCACAGCAGGCGGACCTGATCAGCGACGGCCAGGGTGCTCAGTGCGCATCGGTGACAGCGCTGGCATGGCTGGGCAAAGCGACTCATGCATGGCGCGCATACCGGCCCGCCCGGCCAGCCATGGCAGACAGCACACCGGCTGGGCAGGCGAGCCGTGAGCAAGGCGGGCAGGGCGCGCAAAAACATGAGGTCCATATACTAGTCGCAGACCCGGATCTGAGTTCGGGAGCACTGTTTCCCCTGGCACCCGCATGACTTCGAATCAAAAACCGCCTACCTTGGATCCGCTCGCTGTTGCGCGCTGGCAGCGCAGTGCGCCTGCCTCCACACCTTGGTTGCATGAAGAGGTGGCGCGCCGCATGCTTGATCGCTTGCAGTGGATCAAGCTCGAACCCACCTTGTGGGCGCATTGGTGTGCCGTGCGGGGCGGGCTGGCAGCGCACGCCGAGTTGAGCCGGCGTTACCCCCGCTCTATTGGTTATGTGATGGAAACTGAACCGGGCCAGGCGCTGCACGCCCGCCGTGCCTTGGGCGCGCCATGGTGGCAACAAGTCCTGCAGCGCTTGCCGTGGACGGCGCGGGCGGCGCGCTTTGAGGCGCCTGAAGCCGGCAGCCTGAACATGCTGTGGGCCAACATGGCCTTGCATGAGTCGGCTGATCCGCAGGCATTGCTGTCCCGATGGCACCGTCTGCTGGCGGTCGATGGTTTCGTGATGTTTTCCTGCCTGGGGCCAGACACAGCACGTGAATTGCGCGGTATGTACCAGGCGTTGGGCTGGCCTGCGGCCGGCCATCAGCTCACCGACATGCACGATTGGGGCGACATGCTGGTGCAAACCGGCTTTGCTGAGCCGGTGATGGACATGGAGCGCATCACCCTGACTTACGACACGCCGGCGAGGCTGCTGCAAGAGTTGCGTGAGCTGGGCCGCAATTTCCACCCTGGGCGATTTGGTGCTTTGCGCGGGCGACGCTGGCGGGCGCTGCTTGAGCAGCAGCTCAGTGAGCGTTTGCCGCGCGGGCCTGACGGACGCCTGCAACTGACTTTTGAGTTGATTTACGGCCATGCGCTCAAAGCCAGGCCCAAGGTCAAGGTCTCAGCGCTCAGTGCAGTTTCTGTGCAGGACATGCGCAGCATGCTGCAACAGCCGCGCACATGACCCTGCAAGCAGGCGGGGCAGAGATTTTGTCTACAATTATTTTTTCGACGGGTATTTCCCCTTGCTTTCATGCTTTTTGCATCAAAGCCCTACTTATTTTGAGTTTCTTTTGTCGACTTCCGACTTTCGATTTCGCTTTGCAACCGAGCGCATGCCCGGTGAGCCCAATGCCCCGGAGATGCAATGGCAATTGCGCCGCAACTGCTCTGTGACACCGGCGCAATTGCTCCAACTCTACATTTCCCTTTGCGTTGTTTCCCTGGGCATTGCCGGCTTTTTCTGGTCCCAGGGTGCCTACCTGATCCTGCCCTTTGCATGGCTTGAGGTGATGGTTCTTGGCGCAGCTTTTTTAATTTATGCGCGCCATGCGCGTGACGGCGAAAAAATCATGTTGCAAGGCTCGCGCTTGGTGGTTGAGCTGGAAACTGCGGGTCGCATTGAGCGTGCGGAATTTGAGCGCCAATGGGTCCGGGTGGAGCCCAAAGGCGGCGACGGGTCTTTGATTGAGGTGTCGGGGCAGGGTCACCGGGTCAGTATCGGCCGGCATTTGCGCCCGGAACTGCGTCCGGCGCTGGCCCGCGAGATCCGTTTTGCCCTGCGGGGTGCCTAAAGATCGAAATTGCAAGCGCTGCGTCAAGATTGCCCGCCAAAATGACCAGTTACTCTAACTTTATAATCAGTAGATTAACGATCCTTCAAATGATTTCTCTAAAAGTGATGACGATGAACGCAAGCAAAACAACAAGGCCTGGCATGACTCAAGCTCGAGCGATTCTGGCGTCGGCCAAACTGGCGCTGCTCGGTCAGGCTTCGGCCACCCTCGCTGTTCTCGCTGCCTTGCTCACTTTCAGCCCTTCTGCGCTGGCCGCCGTCAAAGACCTGCCCGGTGGCCCCGCCGTGAACCAGCTCAATTTGCCTGAGCCTATTACCCGCATCGCTGCCGAACAGATCTGGCTGCATTGGTTCATGATGATCATCTGCCTGGTGATCTTTATCGCCGTTTTCGGTGTTATGTTTTATTCCATCTGGAAGCACCGCAAGTCGGTCGGCCACAAAGCGGCCAACTTCCATGAGTCCACCACAGTGGAAATTGCCTGGACGGTCATCCCCTTTTTGATCGTCATCGGCATGGCTTTGCCGGCGACCAAGGTGCTGGTGGCCTCCAAAGACACCACCAACGCGGACCTGACCATCAAAGCCACCGGCATGCAATGGAAGTGGGGTTATGAATACATCAAGGGCGAAGGCGAAGGCATTGGTTTCGTCTCTACGCTCGACTCCACCCATCGTCAGATGTCCAACGATGGCGGCCCCAAGAAGGGCCAGGAAATCGACAACTACCTGCTCAAGGTAGATAACCCGCTGGTGGTGCCGGTCAATCAGAAGGTGCGCATCATCACCACCGCCAACGACGTGATTCACGCTTTTGCCGTGCCTGCTTTTGGTATCAAGCAAGACGCCATCCCCGGTTTTGTGCGCGACACCTGGTTCCGTGCCGAGAAAACCGGTGACTTCTATGGCCAGTGCCAGGAACTCTGCGGCAAAGAACACGCTTACATGCCGATTCACGTGAAAGTGGTGACGGCCGAGCAGTACAGCCTTTGGACGGGCGCCAAGCTCAAGGAAGTTGCGGCCAAAGCCGATGATCCGAGCAAAGTCTGGAACTTGACCGATCTGGTCGCCCGAGGCGAAAAAGTCTACGCTGCCAACTGCGCGGCCTGCCACCAGGCCACGGGCAAGGGCGCTGGCCCGATCAAGGCACTCGACGGCTCGGCCCTCGTTCTGGACAAAGATCACCTCAAACAAATCACGGTCATGCTCAATGGCGTGAATAACGGGGCCATGCCTGCGTGGAAGCAGCTCAGCGACACCGACCTCGCGGCCGTAGTGACCTACACCAAGAACAGCTGGTCCAACAAGACCGGTCAGGTGGTGCAGCCCGCCGAGTTTGTGGCTGCCCGCAAGTAATCCGTCGTCCGCCTTTTTTCGGCCGGCTGGACCGGTCAGCGCAAGAATTCAGTTTTTAAAGGAAGTCAGATGAGTGCCGTACTAGACCATCACGATCACGCCCATGACCACGATCACCACGCCCCCACGGGCTGGCGCCGCTGGGTGTATGCCACCAACCACAAAGACATAGGTACTTTGTACCTGCTGTTCGCTTTTGCCATGTTGATGATTGGCGGTTTGCTGGCCATGGGCATCCGGGCTGAGTTGTACCAGCCGGGCCTGCAACTGGTCAACCCCGAGCTGTTCAACCAGCTCACCACCATGCACGGTCTGATCATGGTGTTCGGCGCCATCATGCCGGCCTTCGTCGGCTTTGCCAACTGGATGATTCCGCTGCAGATCGGCGCGTCTGACATGGCTTTTGCCCGCATGAACAACTTCAGCTTCTGGCTGATGATTCCGGCCTCGCTCATGATCGTGGGCTCTTTCTTCATGCCCGGCGGCGCACCCGCTGCCGGCTGGACACTGTACGCACCGCTGACCCTGCAGATGGGCCCCTCCATGGATGCCGGCATTTTTGCTTTGCACATCCTGGGTGCCTCTTCGATCATGGGCTCGATCAACATCATCGTTACCATTTTGAACATGCGCGCACCCGGCATGACGCTGATGAAAATGCCCATGTTCTGCTGGACCTGGTTGATCACTGCTTACCTGTTGATCGCTGTGATGCCCGTGCTGGCCGGCGCTATCACCATGACGCTGACCGACCGCCACTTCGGCACCAGTTTCTTCAACCCCGCCGGCGGCGGTGACCCGGTCATGTACCAGCACATTTTCTGGTTCTTCGGACACCCCGAGGTGTACATCATGATCTTGCCGGCCTTCGGCATCGTCAGCCAGATCATTCCGGCCTTCTCCCGCAAGCGTTTGTTCGGCTACGCCTCGATGGTTTACGCCACCGGTTCGATCGCCATCCTGAGCTTCGTCGTCTGGGCGCACCACATGTTCACCACCGGCATGCCGGTGACGGGCCAGCTGTTCTTCATGTACTCGACCATGCTGATCGCCGTGCCGACGGGTGTGAAGGTCTTCAACTGGATCGCCACCATGTGGAAGGGATCCATGACCTTTGAAACGCCGATGCTGTTTGCCGTCGGTTTCCTTTTCGTGTTCACCATGGGTGGTTTCACCGGCCTGATCCTCTCGGTTGCACCGATCGACATCCAGCTGCAGGACACCTACTACGTGGTGGCGCACTTCCACTATGTGCTGGTGGCCGGTTCTCTCTATGCCATGTTTGCCGGCTATTACTACTGGTGCCCTAAGTGGACCGGTGTGATGTACAACGAAACGCGCGGCAAGATCCATTTCTGGTGGTCGCTGATTTCTTTCAATGTGACTTTCTTCCCGATGCACTTTCTGGGTCTTGCGGGCATGCCGCGTCGCTACGCCGACTACCCGATGCAGTTTGCCGACTTCAATGCGATTGCCAGTATTGGCGGACTGGCCTTCGGTCTGGCGCAGGTCTATTTCTTCTTCTACGTCTTGCTGCCCACCATGCGCGGCATCGGCCCCAAAGCTTCCGCCAGCCCTTGGGATGGCGCTGAGGGTCTGGAGTGGGAAGTTCCCTCGCCTGCGCCTTTCCATACCTTTGAGACGCCGCCCAAGCTCAATGCCAACGCTACCAAGATCGTTGCCTGAGTGCGCTGCGCTGACCATCAAGGTATGACATGACACCGGAGCAAAAAAAGAACAATCGCCGCCTGGGTCTGATCCTGGCCACGGTGGCGCTGGTGTTTTTTGCCGGTTTCATGGCCCGGTCTATTTTGTTGGCCTAGGTTTGAAGGTGCATACAGCATGAGTCAGACCCGCGAAAACTCAAAGATGGTGGGCAAGCTCGGCGTGATCGTGTTGGGTATGTTCGCCTTCGGTTATGCGCTGGTGCCGATTTACAACGCGATCTGCGAGATGACCGGCATCAATATCCTGGCGCTGGGCGACAAGCAAATTCCGGGTGCCTCGTCCTCTCAGGCGGCTAACACGCAAATCGACAAGACACGCACCATCACGGTCGAGTTCGATGCCAATTCACGCGGCCCCTGGCACTTCAAGCCCGCTTCGCGCAGCCTGCAGGTGCACCCTGGCGAGCTGACCACGGTGATGTACGAGTTTCAAAATATTCAAGACCGCGCCATGTCGGCGCAGGCCATTCCAAGCTACGCGCCGCGCCAATCGGCTGCGCACTTTAACAAGCTGGAATGTTTTTGTTTCAACCAGTACACACTGGCCCCGGGCGAGAAGAAGCAGTGGCCAGTGGCTTTTGTGATTGACACCAAGTTGCCGCGCGAAGTGACCACCATCACGCTGTCTTACACCTTCTTTGAAGTGGGCGGCAAAACACCGGCCGCGCCTGCGGGTTATCAGAGCATTCCTGCAGTCAAGCCTGTGGCGCTGGCGCCCGTGCTGCCTTTGGTTTTGGCCAAGGAGGCAGCCCTTTGAGCGAGCCGCGTGCTTTGACTGGCTTGTCGCTGTGGCGCACTGTGAAGGCCGTGGCCTGGTCTTTTGTCGGTTTGCGCGCACGCAGTGAGTTTGAGCAAGATGTCAAAAAACTCAACCCGCTGCACATCATTGCGGTGGCTTTGGTGGGTGTGTTTATTTTCGTCGGAGCGCTGGTGGGTTTGGTCAATTGGGTCGTGCCGGGCTAGCCATAGCGACCCCTCACCCTTTGACAACCGGCGTTTATTGAGTGCTTAACGGTATTTTTAAGAATTTAAAAAAAGAGAACAGAGGAACAGACATGTCTTCAGCATCACACGGGGCAACCCCTTATTATTTTGTGCCGGCGCCTTCGCGCCATCCGTTCATGGCCGTCGTGGGCTTGTTCTTCGTGATTCTGGGTGCGGGACAGTGGGTCAACGGCGTGGGTTGGGGCGCTTATTCCCTGGCCTTCGGCTTGGTATTCTGGCTGGGCGTGCTCTACCAATGGTTCAGCCAGGCCGTCGGTGAAAGCGAAGGCGGCCTGTACGGGCACAAGATTGACATGTCTTTTCGCTGGAGCATGAGCTGGTTCATCTTTTCCGAGGTGATGTTTTTCGGCGCTTTCTTTACCGCGCTGTGGTGGGCGCGTTCGCACTCTGTGCCTGAACTGGGCAGTCTTGAAAACGCGCTGCTGTGGCCTGACTTCAAAGCCGTCTGGCCCAGCATGGCCGTTGGCGTGACGGCATCGCCGGCCGGCATCATTGAGCCCTTCAGCACGGTGGGCCCTTTCTGGCTGCCGACCATCAACACGGCTTTGCTGCTGACTTCCGGCGTGACATTGACGATTGCCCACCATGCGCTGCGTGAAGGTCATCGCGCCCGCACTGTCAATTTCATGTGGGCTACTGTGCTCCTGGGTGTGATTTTCCTGGGTGTACAGGGCTACGAATATGCCCACCTGTACAACGATCTCAACCTCAAGCTCAATTCTGGTGTTTACGGCTCAACCTTTTACATGTTGACTGGTTTCCACGGTTTCCACGTGTTTGTCGGCATGCTGATGCTGCTGTTTGTCACGCTGCGCCTGCGCAAGGGTCATTTCACGGCGGAGCGTCACTTCGGGTTTGAAGGCGCGGCTTGGTACTGGCACTTTGTTGACGTTGTTTGGCTCGGTCTGTACATCCTGGTCTATTGGCTTTAAGTGCAGCCCTCGGGCTTTGCTTAAACGCTACTTTTCAAAAAGGCCGCTGTTGCGGCCTTTTTGGTTTGTTTGGGCTCAATGCTTTAGGCCCCAGCTGTTCAACGAGTTTGAGGCAAGCCGGTGGGCTGTATGTAACCGAGTTTCCAGGCCAGCAAAATGCAGACAAAAAGAAGTACCGAAAAGCCGACCCTGAAAGCCAGCGCGCGCGCCATGTGACTGGTCTTGGCCTTGCCATGGGTGCCGTCTTTCATCATGAAGTAAAGCGCTGCAGCAAGACTGCCCAAAATGGCTAAGAAAGCAAATGTGATGAGGTATGACATGACCATGATTATCCTTCTATGACAGCTTTGACAGATCGCAGCCGTTTCTGGCTGGTGACACTGGCCGCGGCGCTGACCGCAGCACTGACTTTTTCGCTGGGCCAGTGGCAACTTGGCCGGGCTTCGCAAAAGTTGGCACTGCAGTCTTCACTGGAGCAAAAAAAGAACTTGCCGGCGCTGGGCAATGTGGACATGCCAGCATTGACAGAGGGCGATGCGGCCAGTACAGCAGCGCTGGCCGACCGGCGAGTAGACATTGCGGGACTTTGGCTGACTGCGCAAACGGTGTACCTGGACAACCGCCCCATGAATGGCCGGCCTGGCTTTTGGGTGGTGACGCCGTTGAAGCTCAGTGGCACCGACAAGGTTGTGCTGGTTCAGCGCGGCTGGATGGCACGTGACTTTGTGGACCGCGCGCGACTGGCCCCGATCCAGACCCTTGCCACCGAGGTGCGTATTCAAGGGCGAATGGCCCCCGGGCCTGGCAAGTTATATGCCTTCAAGGGCACCGACACCGGGCTGATCCGGCAAAATCTGGACATCAAGGCGTATGCTGAGGAAATCCGCCAACCATTGCTACCGGTGCTGGTGCTGCAAACAGGTGCAGCCAGCGAGGGTTTGCAGCGCGACTGGGCTGCGCCGAACACCGGCGTTGATAAACACCATGGCTATGCCGCTCAGTGGTTTGGTTTGTGCGCTTTGGTGCTTATTTTGTATGCATGGTTTCAGGGTGTCGTGCCCTTGCGCCGGCGCGCTAAAAGTCTTTGAGTTCCCCTTTTTAGATTTTCACTTTGTTTGATGATTTGCCATGCTTGTTGACTCTTCCCGCCCATCAACCACGCCCGAGACCTCGAGGCAGGACCAGCCCTTGGGGCTGACCGTGCACGAC
>JBIKPY010000101.1:0-7160 GCA_044357185.1 Polaromonas sp. | reverse complement strand
ACGCGCGCCAAAGACGCGTTGCTCACCATGGAAATCGCTAAAGAAGAAGACGTCGCTGAAGTCTCGCAAAACCTGCGTGACATCGAGGGCCTGACCCTCGAGCTGATTACCAAACTGAGCGAATCGGGTGTTCACACACGCGACGACCTGGCCGATCTGGCTGTTGACGAACTCACCGATATCACTGGCCAGTCTACGGACGATGCCAAGGCCCTGATCATGACCGCACGAGCCCATTGGTTTACCGATGAAGCACCTGCAGCGCAAGAGCAATGATCATGGAGGCCGCACGGAAACCCAATTATGTCCAGTACCACCACCGTCGCTGAATTCGCAGCTGAACTCAATAAACCAACCGCAACGCTGATCGAGCAATTGACCAATGCGGGTGTCGCCAAAGCGCAAGCTGACGACAAATTGTCCGAATCGGACAAGCAAAAACTCCTGAGCTATTTGCAGTCCAGCCATGGCACTGCCAGCACTGAACGCAAAAAAATCACCCTGGTCAAGAAGTCCACCACTGAAATCAAGCAGGCCGATGCCACTGGCCGCGCCCGCACCATTCAGGTCGAGGTGCGTAAAAAACGTACTTTTGTGAAGCGCGATGACATCACCGACCAAGCAGCCGAAGCTGCAAGCTCAGCCGCTGAAGCACAGGCCGCTGAAGTACAAAACGCTGACCTGATTCGCCGTGAAGACGAGGCCAATCGCAACGCTGAGCAGTTGCGCCTGCAAGAAGATGCCTTGGCAGAAAAGCGTCGCACTCGCGAGTTGCAAGAAGAAAAAGATGCGCAAAGCGCTAAAGAAGCAGCTGATGCTGAACAAACTGCCCAGGCTGCCGCACAAGCTGTTCCCGCTAAAGAAGTCAAAAAACCGGGTAAAGCAAGCGCTAAACCTGTGGTGGGCTCGCGCGTCTTTCCGGACAAAGATGAGCTTTCTGCTGCCGCCGCCGCATCCAATGAACTGATTGCGGCCGATCAAGCTGCCAAAGCAGCCGTTGTGAGCGCTGCACAAGCAGCCGTTAAAGCCAAGGCGACTGCCGAATTCCAGGCCGATGCAGCCAAAGCGCAGGAGCTTCAAGACCGCCGCAAACGCGCTGAATCAGAAGCTGCCGGTATTCGAGCCATGATGAGCGCGCCCAAGCGCACATTGGTGCCGCATGCCGACCCGAAACTCGCGATCAAGGGCACGCTGCACAAGCCTGCAGTTGTGCCAGGTGCGGCCAAAGCTGCCCCATCTCCGGCTGCCGGTGGTGCTGCGGGCAAGAAAGAAGTCAAGTCGGAAAATCTGTCTTCCACCTGGAAAGACGATGCGGCCAAGAAAAAAGAACTTAAAACACGCGGCGCTACACCGGTACCTGGCCGCGGTAACTGGCGTGCTGGCCCTCGCGGACGTCGCTCAGGCGACCGTGATGCGCGACCTGAATCGAACTTTGTTGCGCCTTCTGAATTCAAAGTACTCGAGGTGCATGTGCCCGAAACCATCACGGTCTCGGAGCTCTCACACAAAATGAGTGTGAAGTCCTCAGAAGTCATCAAACACCTGATGAAGCTCGGACAGATGGTCACCATCAACCAGCCGCTGGACCAGGACACCGCCATGATTGTGGTGGAAGAAATGGGGCACAAGGCCGTTACAGCCGCGCTGGATGATCCTGAAGCATTCACCGACGAGGACGTGCAAGGCCAGCAGGCTGAAGCCCTGCCTCGCGCACCCGTTGTCACTGTCATGGGTCACGTGGACCATGGCAAGACCTCTCTGCTCGACTACATCCGCACAGCCAAAGTGGCGGCCGGTGAAGCCGGTGGCATCACCCAGCACATTGGCGCCTACCACGTCGAAACTCCGCGCGGTATGGTGTCATTCCTGGACACGCCAGGTCACGAGGCTTTCACGGCCATGCGTGCCCGTGGCGCGCAGGCCACCGACATCGTGATTCTGGTGGTTGCGGCTGATGACGGCGTGATGCCGCAGACCTGCGAAGCTATCAAGCATGCGAAAGCGGCCGGTGTCCCTATCGTGGTGGCAATCAACAAGATCGACAAGCCCGATGCCAATATGGACCGCGTCAAAGGCGAGTTGGTGGCAGAAGAAGTGATACCCGAAGAGTTCGGCGGCGACGTGCCCTTTGTGGGTGTGTCCGCGCGCACCGGTGCCGGCATTGATGCTTTGCTCGAACAGGTACTGCTGCAAGCAGAAGTGCTGGAGTTGCGCGCGCCTGTCGACGCCCTGGCCAAGGGACTGGTCATTGAAGCCCAGCTCGACAAGGGTCGCGGCCCAGTGGCAACTGTGCTGATTCAGTCCGGCACACTCAAGGCAGGTGATGTGGTTTTGGCTGGCTCTACTTTTGGTCGCGTTCGAGCCATGTTGGACGAGAACGGCAAGACCATCAAGTCGGCTGGACCTTCGATCCCGGTAGAAATTCAAGGTTTGACCGAAGTCCCGCAAGCCGGCGATGAGTTCATGGTCATGACCGACGAGCGCCGCGCCCGTGAGATCGCCACCTACCGCGCCGGCAAGTTCCGCAACACCAAACTGGCCAAGCAACAGGCAGCCAAGCTCGAGAACATGTTCTCGGACATTGGCGGCGGCGAAGTCAAGATGTTGCCGATCATCATCAAGGCCGATGTTCAGGGCTCTCAGGAAGCGCTGGCGCAGTCACTGCTCAAGCTGTCGACCGACGAGGTCAAAGTTCAGCTCGTGTACTCCGCCGTGGGCGGTATTTCGGAGTCAGACGTCAACCTGGCCATTGCATCCAAAGCAGTGCTGATCGGTTTCAACACCCGTGCAGACGCCCAAGCCCGCAAACTGGCTGAAAACAACGGCATCGACATTCGTTACTACAACATCATTTATGACGCTGTGGACGAGTTGCGCGCCGCCATGTCGGGCATGTTGACACCTGAGAAGAAAGAAGAAGTCACCGGCAATGCCGAGATTCGCCAGGTCTTCAAGGTCAGCAAGATCGGCTCGATTGCCGGTTGTATGGTCACCGCCGGAGTGGTTCGCCGCAACGCGCGCATTCGCCTCTTGCGCGAAAACGTGGTCATCTTCACGGGTGAACTCGACTCGCTCAAGCGTTTCAAGGACGATGCGCGCGAAGTCAAAGAAGGCTTTGAGTGTGGCTTGAACGTCAAGGGTTACAACGACATCCAGGTTGGCGACATCCTGGAGTTCTTTGAAATCCGCGAAGTAGCCAGGACGCTCGAGGTCTGAAGCAAGCGCTGATGGCGGCGCAATCACAAACTTGCCCTTGGGCGTGTTTGTCATGCGCCTGCCACCAATACCTTCTAAGCTTTATTTTTTAATGCGTAAGAAATCATCTACACCGAACCGCGGCTTTCGCGTTGCCGACCAGATCCAGCGTGATCTGACGGAGTTGATCGCGCGCGAGTTGAAAGATCCGCGGGTGGGTATGGTCACGGTGCAGTCGGTCGAGGTCACCCCTGATTACGCGCACGCCAAGGTGTATTTCAGCGTGCTGGTGGGCGATCCCAAAGAGTGTGAAGAAGCACTCAACCAGGCGGCTGGCTTTTTACGCAACGGCCTGTTTAAGAAATTGATGATCCACACTGTGCCCACCTTGCACTTTGTGTTTGACCGCACCACTGAGCGCGCTTCCGACATGAATGCCTTGATTGCCAAGGCTGTTTCCTCCCGCGCCCAAGACGACTGACCCACGCACCGTTGCCCTTTGACAGGTTCAGGGTTAACGGTGTTGTCGGGTGCAGCGCAGGCTGTGCCCCGAGCCTGTCGAAAAATATGACGCCTTCCACCAGTCCCCGCCAGAAAATAAAGCGACGTCCCGTACACGGCGTGCTTTTGCTCGACAAACCTTTGGGTTTGTCCAGTAACCAGGCTTTGCAAAAAGCCAAGTGGCTGATGCGCGCCGAAAAAGCCGGGCATACCGGCACGCTGGATCCGCTGGCCACAGGCGTGCTCCCCTTGTGTTTTGGCGCAGCCACCAAATTCAGCCATATGCAGCTCGAAGCTGATAAAACCTACGAAGCTGTTTTGCTGCTCGGGCAAAAGACCAGCACGGCCGATGCTGAAGGCGATGTGATCGAAACCCGCGATGTACCGCAGATCACTCCGGCGTTGCTGGAGCAACTCACGCAGCAGTTCACTGGTGAACAGTCGCAAGTGCCGCCCATGTACTCAGCCTTGAAAAAAGACGGCAAGGCGCTTTATGAATATGCACGCGCCGGCCAGGAAATCGAGCGAGAAGCGCGCCACGTCGTGATTCATTCTCTGCACTTGAGTGTGGCCCATGATGACCGCGCACCCGCGGCCATTCGCGCCATCGTGCATTGCAGCAAAGGCACTTACATACGCACACTGGGCGAGGACATCGGCGAAGCTATCGGTTGCGGTGCGCATCTGGGCTTTTTGCGCCGCATTGAGACCGGTGGATTCAAAGACAGCCAATGCGTAAGCCTGCCGGCTCTGGAAGCCATGAACGAAGCCGAGCGAGATGCTTGCCTTCTCGCACCCCAGTCACTGGTGGCAGGCAGTCCCAGCGTCAGCCTTGACGCCGCTGATGCCGGCCGGTTTCTCAGTGGATTGCGCCGGCGCGGTGTACCTGGCCGCTGGGGCGCTGAAAACCAGCCGCTTGTGCAGGTGTTTGGCAGTGAGCCCCACGCGTTTTTAGGCACCGCCCATGTGACGGCCAACGAATTGATTCCTGAGCGTTTGCTCAGCCCCATTGAAGTTCAGGACATGCTGCAAGCCGCAGCATCGGCGGGTCCGGCGCTTCATTCTCACGAACCCCCGGCCTTGGCCTGACGCCTGTACAGACCGTCACGACAAACAGTTTTTAGAAAATTTAGAAGTTTTAGAAAGCGAACCATGACCATTAAACAGATCCGCAACATTGCCATCATTGCCCACGTTGACCATGGTAAAACAACCATGGTCGACCAACTGCTGCGCCAGTCCGGCACTTTTGCAGAACACGAAAAAGTCGTTGACACTGTGATGGACAACAACGCGATTGAAAAAGAGCGTGGCATCACGATTCTGGCCAAGAACTGCGCTGTGACCTGGGAAGGCACGCACATCAACATCGTTGATACACCAGGCCACGCCGACTTCGGCGGTGAAGTCGAGCGCGCGCTGTCCATGGTGGACGGCGTGGTATTGCTGATTGACGCGCAAGAAGGCCCCATGCCGCAAACGCGTTTTGTGACTAAGAAAGCCCTGGCGCTGGGCCTTAAACCTATTTTGGTGGTCAACAAGGTCGACAAGCCGGGTGCCCGCCCTGACTTCGTGGTCAATGCTGCGTTTGACTTGTTCGACAAGCTGGGCGCTACCGACGAGCAGCTCGACTTCCCTGTGGTTTATGCCTCGGGTATCAACGGCTGGTCTTCGATGGAAGAGGGCGTGCCTGGTGAGCAGTGGGGTCCCGACATGTCGGCTCTCTTCAACACCGTGCTTAAGCACGTGCCAGCCCAGAAGGGTGACCCTGCAGCTCCGCTGCAGTTGCAGATTTCTGCGCTAGACTTTTCGACTTTTGTCGGTCGCATCGGCGTTGGCCGAATAAGCCAGGGCACGATCAAGCCCATGATGGACGTGGTCGTCATGGAAGGCCAGGACGGAAAAGCCGTCAAAGGCCGTATCAACCAAGTGTTGACCTTCCAGGGTCTGGAGCGCGTGCAGGCCACCGAAGCCGGCCCAGGAGAGATTGTGCTGATCAACGGCCTGACCGACATCGGCATCGGCGTGACCATCACGGACCCGGCAACCCCCATGCCGCTTCCCATGCTGAAAGTGGACGAGCCCACGCTGACCATGAACTTTTGCGTCAACACCAGCCCGCTGGCCGGCCGCGAAGGCAAGTACGTCACCAGCCGCCAGATCTGGGACCGCCTGCAAAAAGAGTTGCAACACAACGTGGCGCTGCGCGTCAAGGAAACCGACGAAGAGGGTATCTTTGAAGTGATGGGCCGTGGCGAATTGCACTTGACCATCCTCTTGGAAAACATGCGCCGTGAAGGCTACGAACTCGCTGTGTCTAAACCACGCGTGGTGTTCCGCGACGTCAAAGGTGAAAAGCATGAGCCTATCGAGTTGGTCACAGCCGACATCGAAGAGCAGCACCAGGGCGGCGTGATGCAAGCCCTGGGCGAGCGCAAGGGCGAGCTGGTGAACATGGAGCCGGACGGCCGTGGACGCGTGCGCCTGGAATACCGTATTCCTGCGCGCGGCCTGATTGGCTTTACCAATGAATTTTTGAATCTGACCCGTGGCTCGGGACTGATTTCCAACATCTTTGACAGCTACGAAGCCCACAAGGGTGACATTGGCGGGCGCAAGAACGGTGTGCTGATATCCATGGATGCCGGTGAAATTTTCACCTACGCTTTGGGCAAACTCGACGACCGCGGTCGCATGTTCGTCAAGGCCAACGATCCTGTGTACGAAGGCATGATTGTGGGTATCCACAGCCGTGACAACGATCTGGTGGTGAACGCCACGCGTACAAAGCAGCTGACCAACTTCCGCGTTTCCGGCAAGGAAGATGCAATCAAAATCACGCCGCCGATTGATTGCACGCTGGAATACGGCGTGGAATTCATTGAGGATGACGAGTTGGTCGAAATCACGCCCAAGTCGATCCGTTTGCGCAAGCGCCACTTGACTGAGAGCGAGCGCAAACGCGCCGGTCGTTAAACCCCCGGACTGCAACTCAACTATGAAACTGACTCACACGCGCGCCGTCTTGCTGATGGTAGTTATCGCGTTCATGTGGTCGATTGCAGGGGTGGTAACGCGTCATCTTGAAAGCGCTCGCAGTTTTGAAGTGACGTTCTGGCGCAGCTTTTTCACCTTGCTGTCTTTGATGGTGATCTTGCCGCTTTTTCAAGGCCGTGAGGTTTTTTCGCGTATTCGTCACGGCGGTCGTGCACTTTGGATCTCTGGCTTTTGCTGGAGCTTTATGTTCACGGCCTTCATGATGGCGCTGACCCTGACGAGCGTGGCCAATGTGCTGATCACACTGGCTGTTGGCCCATTTTTAACGGCATTGCTGGCGCGTGTGCTTATTGGTCACCAGATTGCTATGCGCACCTGGCTGGCGATTGCTGTTGCGGGATTGGGCATCGCTTGGATGTTCGGTGGCGATTTGCAAGCCAACGGCGATGGGTCTCAGCTGGCTGGCA
>JBIKPY010000100.1:0-7162 GCA_044357185.1 Polaromonas sp. | reverse complement strand
CACATCCAGCGGCTCGGCCGGGTTGAAAGCCAGGCCAGCCTTGCAACCCTTGGCCTTGATGGCCTGCACGCTGCGGTGCACATGACCGCTGGCGTCGGGGTGAAAGCTGATGTAGTCGGCGCCGGCATCGGCGAAGGCGGCGGCCAGCGCATCAACCGGCTGCACCATCAGATGCACATCGATAGGCACCTTGCGGCCATCGGCGGTGACGGCATGCGGCTTGAGCGCGCTGCAGATCATGGGGCCGAAAGTCAGGTTGGGCACGTAGTGGTTGTCCATCACGTCAAAGTGAATCCAGTCGGCGCCGGCGGCGATGACGTTTTTGACTTCCTCACCCAGCCGGGCGAAGTCGGCCGACAAGATGGAGGGGGCGATTTGGTAAGCGGGTTTGGCGTTTTTGGGCATGGCTGGATTGTCGCTTAAGCGCCGGCGCAGGCTATGGCCAGCAGTGCAAGTCAAATGGCCGGGATAGTGGCCGCGTTAACATACAAGCCTTCCATCTGAATGCCATGCCGACCTACCAATTTTCCTGCGAAGTCCAGCCGCGTTACCTGCCTGAACAGTCCGAGCCAGAGAACCAGCTGTTTGCGTTTTCGTACACCGTGACCATCACCAACACCGGTGAGGCGGCGGCCCAGCTGATTGCGCGCCACTGGTTTATCAGCGACGCCAACGGTCACAGCGATGAAGTCAAAGGCCTGGGCGTGGTCGGCCACCAGCCGCTGCTGGGGCCGGGCGAGTCTTTTCAGTACAGCAGCGCTTCACGCTTGCGCACCGCCACCGGCACCATGCACGGCCAGTACTTCTGCGTGGCTGAAGACGGCACGCGTTTTGAGGCCGAGATTCCCATGTTCGTGCTGGAAGCCACGCCCGGTTCGCCCGCCCGCGTGCTGCACTGAAAGCCACTGCGCCCTGCCAGCCCCGGCGCGTTATGCTGAGCGCTTATGGGTGAATTTGACCTGATCGAACGCTTCTTCAAGCGCCCGGCACGCCGCGCGGTGCTGGGCATTGGTGACGACTGCGCGCTGCTGCAAACGCCGGCCGGCTCGCACATGGCGATTTCCACCGACATGTTGGTGCAGGGCCGGCATTTTTTTGCTGACGTGGACCCGCGCACCCTGGGCCATAAAGCGCTGGCCGTTAATTTGAGCGATCTGGCGGCCTGCGGCGCCGAACCGATGGGCTTCACGCTGGCCTTGGCACTGCCGCACATTGACGAGGTCTGGCTGGCAGCATTTGCCGGGGGACTTTTCGCACTGGCCGACAGCCACGGTTGCGAGCTGGTTGGCGGCGACACCACGCGTGGCCCGCTGACTATCGGCATCACTGTTTTTGGCAGCGTGCCAGCCCCGGGCGGTCAAAGCCAGGCCCTGCTGCGCAGCGGCGCGCATCCGGGAGACGACATCTATGTCAGCGGTCATCTGGGTGATGCGCGGCTGGCACTGCAAGCCCTGCAAGGCCAGCTTTCTTTGCCGCCTGCCTTGCTCAAGGCAACGCGGCAGCGCCTGGAAGAACCCAGCCCCCGCATCGCGCTCGGTATGGCGCTGCGCGGCCTGGCCAGCGCGGCGATGGACCTCAGCGACGGCTTGGTCGGCGACCTCGGGCATCTGCTCAAAGCCTCCCAGGTAGGCGCCACGCTGAACACCGAAACCGTGCTCGAACGCATGGCTGCGCGCTCGCACGATGTCTGGGCTGGCGCGGGCGTGAGCCACGCGCAGGCACTGCACTGCGTGCTGTCCGGCGGCGACGACTATGAGCTGCTGTTCACGGCGCCGCCCAGCGCACGCAGCACCGTCCTGGCCGCAGCCCAGAGCAGCGACACGCCGGTCACTTGCATTGGCCGTATCGATGCCCAGCCCGGCTTGCGACTGCTCGATGCAACGGGCGCCCCCATGCCGCACCATTTCGCTTCCTTTGACCATTTCGCATGAACGACCCCGACGCCTTGCCCTCACATCCCGCCCCGATGCGGCGCCCCACGGCGCGCTTCATGCTGGCGCATCCTGCGCATGTGATTGCGCTGGGTTTCGGCTCGGGTTTGAGCCCGGTGGCGCCCGGCACCGTCGGCACGCTGTGGGCCTGGCTGTGCTTTGTAGCCCTGCAGCAATGGCTTTCCAGCATGCAACTGGGACTGCTGATTGCCGCCGCTTTTTTGCTGGGCTGGTGGGCCTGCACGGTCACAGCGCAACACATGCAAATAGCTGACTCGGGCCACATCGTCTGGGACGAGATCGCCGCTTTCTGGCTGGTACTCTGGCTGCTCATGCCGGCAGGCTGGCTGATGCAGCTGGCCGCCTTTGCGCTGTTTCGCGCATTTGACGCCCTCAAGCCCGAGCCCATCGCCTGGGCCGACAGGCACTTCAAGGGTTTCGGTCCGCGTGGTGGCTTTGGCATCATGTTGGACGACTTGCTGGCCGCCTTTTGCACCCTGCTCGTGCTGGCCCTTTGGAAAGCCTGGTGGTGAACGACTCCTCGTCATTTGATGATGCACTGGCCCTGACCCGGCTGCTGGCCGCACGGTTGTTGGCCAAGGGGCAGATGATGGCCGCAGCCGAAAGCTGCACAGGCGGCATGATCGCCGCCGCCTGCACCGATCTGGCAGGTTCCAGCGCCTGGTTCGAGCGTGGCTTTGTGAGCTATTCCAACGAAGCCAAGACCGAACTGCTGGGCGTTCCGGCGGCACTGATTGCCGAACACGGCGCCGTCAGCGAGCCGGTGGTGCGTGCCATGACGCTAGGCGCATTGCAGCACTCACGCGCCCAGGTGGCTGTGGCCGTCACCGGTGTCGCGGGGCCGGGCGGCGGCAGCGCCAGCAAGCCTGTGGGCAGCGTCTGGTTTGGCTGGGCCACACCTGCCGGCGTAGTGACACAGTTATGCCGCTTTGAAGGTGACCGGCAGAGTGTGCGGCTGGCCAGCGTGCAGCACGCCTTGCAGCGGCTGGCCGATCTGCTGGTAACTTGAAATCAGCGCCTGACAATTAGGTTTCCCCTAGGATGAGCGGCGGCAAACTCATGTAAGCTAAGCGACAGTTTGCAAAAAATGAAGCGCCTTGACGCGCTTACTAGAGAGGAAATCGATGCTGATTGGGGTACCTGCAGAGACCGTGCCGGGTGAAACGCGCGTTGCGCTCACGCCTGAGACGGCCAAAAAACTCAAAGCACAAGGGCACACGGTGCGCGTGCAATCCGGCGCCGGTGTGGCCGCCAGCGTGCCTGACGCCGCCTACGAAGCCGTGGGCGCCGAGATCACCGATGCCGCCGGTGCCTATGCCGCCGATATCGTGCTCAAGGTGCGCTGCCCGCAAGACAGCGAGATGTCACTGGCACGTTCCGGCAGTGTGTTGATGGGCATGCTCAACCCGTTTGACGCCAGCGGCCTGCAGCGTCTGGCTACGGCCGGACTGACATCTTTTGCGCTTGAATCGGCGCCACGTACCAGCCGGGCCCAGAGCATGGACGTGCTCAGCTCACAGGCCAACATTGCCGGTTACAAGGCCGTAATGATGGCGGCCGACCGCTATCAGCGATTTTTCCCCATGCTGATGACAGCCGCCGGAACGGTCAAAGCTGCCCGCGTGGTCATCCTGGGCGTTGGCGTGGCCGGCCTGCAAGCCATTGCCACCGCCAAGCGTCTGGGCGCTGTGATCGAAGCATCTGACGTGCGCCCGAGCGTGAAAGAGCAAGTCGAATCCCTGGGCGGCAAATTCATCGACGTGCCCTACGAAACCGACGAAGAGCGCGAAGCCGCCGTCGGTGTGGGTGGTTACGCCAAGCCCATGCCGCCTAGCTGGCTGGAGCGCCAGAAGGCTGAAGTGGCCAAGCGCGTAGCGCAGGCTGACATCGTCATCACCACCGCCTTGATCCCCGGCCGCGCCGCGCCGGTGCTGGTCACCGAGGATATGGTCAAAGCCATGAAACCAGGCAGCGTCATCGTCGACCTGGCTGCGCCGCAAGGCGGCAACTGCCCGCTGACCGAGCCGGGCCAAACCGTGGTTAAGCACGGCGTCACGCTGATCGGCGAGACCAACGTGCCCGCCCTGGTGGCCGCTGACGCCAGCGCGCTGTATGCGCGCAACCTGCTGGACTTCCTCAAGCTGATCATCACCAAAGATGGCGCGCTCAACATCGACCTTGAAGACGACATCGTTGCCGCCTGTCTGATGACGCAAGGCGGCGCAGTCAAGAAAAAATAAACCCGCTGCGCCGGCTCCTGCCCGCACCGCCCTGCCTCATTTAGGAACCAAGACCATGGAACTCGCCTCCCCCGGAATCATCAACCTGATTATTTTTGTGCTGGCCATTTACGTCGGCTACCACGTGGTGTGGACCGTCACGCCGGCACTGCACACGCCATTGATGGCGGTGACCAACGCCATCTCAGCCATCGTCATCGTGGGTGCCATGCTGGCTGCCGCGCTGACCGTCACGCCGCTGGGCAAAACCATGGGCACACTGGCCGTGGCGCTGGCTGCCGTCAATGTCTTTGGCGGCTTCCTGGTGACACGCCGCATGCTTGAAATGTTCAAGAAGAAAGACAAGAAAGCTGCATCCGCAGCTGACGCGGGAGCGGCCAAATGAGCATGAACCTGGTCACCCTGCTGTACCTGCTGGCCTCGGTCTGTTTTATACAGGCGCTCAAGGGCCTGTCGCATCCCACCACCTCGATCCGCGGCAATATTTTCGGCATGAGCGGCATGGCGATTGCCGTGCTGACCACAGGCGCGCTGATTGTCGAAACTGCGGGCGGTTCGGCCCAGGGCATGGTGTATGTCATGGCAGCGCTCGTCGTAGGCGGCGCCGCCGGCACCCTGATGGCCCAACGCGTCGAGATGACCAAGATGCCGGAGCTGGTCGCCTTCATGCACTCCATGATCGGTCTGGCCGCGGTGTTCATTGCGGTGGCCGCCATGGCCGAGCCGGACGCCTTCCAAATTGTCTCCAAGGGCCTGGGCACCGCTGACATTCCGGCGGGCAACCGGCTTGAGTTGTTTCTGGGCGCAGCCATTGGCGCCATCACTTTCAGCGGCTCGGTGATTGCCTTTGGCAAGCTCAGCGGCCAGTACAAGTTCCGCTTATTTCAGGGCGCGCCCGTCACCTTTGGCGGTCAACACATGCTCAACCTGGTGCTTGGCTTGGCCACGCTGGCGCTGGGCCTGGTGTTCACTTTCACAGGCAGCTGGAACGCGTTTTTCGCCATGCTGGCGCTGTCCTTTGTGCTCGGCGTTCTGATCATCATCCCCATTGGCGGGGCCGACATGCCGGTGGTGGTGTCCATGCTCAACAGCTACTCGGGCTGGGCGGCAGCGGGTATTGGTTTTTCACTGAACAACGCCATGCTGATCGTCGCCGGTTCGCTGGTGGGCTCGTCGGGCGCCATCCTCTCGTACATCATGTGCAAGGCGATGAACCGCTCTTTCTTTAACGTGATCCTGGGCGGCTTTGGCGGCGAGGCCGGCTCAGCCGCTGCCGGCGCTGCGGTTCAGCGCAACGTCAAGTCCGGCTCGGCCGACGACGCCGCTTTCATCCTGGGCAACGCCGAGTCGGTCATCATCGTGCCGGGCTACGGGCTGGCGGTGGCCCGTGCGCAGCACTCGGTCAAGGAACTGGCGCAAAAGCTCACCGACAAGGGCATCTCCGTCAAGTACGCCATTCACCCGGTTGCCGGCCGCATGCCAGGTCACATGAACGTGCTGCTGGCCGAGGCCGAAGTGCCTTACGACCAGGTTCATGAGATGGAAGACATCAACGCCGAGTTCGGCCAGGCCGACGTGGCCATCATTCTGGGTGCCAACGACGTGGTCAACCCGGCTGCGCACGTCAAGGGCAGCGCTATCTACGGCATGCCCATCCTGGAAGCCTACAAAGCCAAAACCATCATCGTCAACAAGCGCTCGATGGCCGCCGGTTATGCGGGCCTGGACAACGAACTCTTTTACATGGACAAGACCATGATGGTTTTTGGTGACGCCAAGAAAGTCATTGAAGACATGGGCAAGGCCATCGAATAATTTTCATCCCAATCCAACCCCGCGTGATTGAAAGGTACCCATGAACACCCTGCTCACAGACCGCCCCTGGCTCAAGTCTTACCCGCCCGGCGTGCCCGCCGATATTGACGCATCGCAATACCCTTCGCTGGTCAAGCTGATGGAAGAGGGCTTTGGCAAATTCAGCGAACGCACAGCCTACAGCTTCATGGGCAAGGACATCAGCTTCGGTCAGACCGACGAGATGTCCAAGGCACTGGGCGCCTACTTACAAAGTCTGGGTCTGGCCAAGGGCGACCGCGTCGCCATCATGATGCCCAACTGCCCGCAGTACCCGGTGGCCGTGGCCGCCATCCTGCGTGCCGGCTTTGTGGTGGTCAATGTGAATCCGCTGTACACGCCGCGCGAGCTGGAATACCAACTCAAAGACTCGGGCTCCAAAGCCATTGTGATCATCGAGAATTTTGCCGCCACGCTCGAGGCATGCATCAGCCGCACGCCCGTGCGGCACGTGGTGCTGTGCGCCATGGGCGATCAACTGGGTTGGCTCAAGGGCTCCCTGGTCAATTACGTGGTGCGCAATGTCAAGAAAATGGTGCCCGCCTTCACACTTCCGGCCACTGTCCGCTTTAACGATGCGGTGGCGCTGGGACGCAAGGCTAAGCTGACCCGGCCTGAACTCAAGCCCGACGATGTCGCCGTGCTGCAATACACGGGCGGCACCACCGGCGTCTCCAAGGGTGCGGTGCTGCTGCACCGCAATGTGATCGCCAACTTGTTGCAGTCCGAAGCTTGGAATTCACCCGCCATGGCCGGCTTGCCGGAAGGCACGCAAAACACTTATGTCTGCGCCTTGCCGCTGTACCACATCTTTGCTTTCACCGTGAACATGATGCTGGGCATGCGCGTGGGTGCCAAGAACATCTTGATACCCAACCCGCGCGATCTGGCCGCAGTTCTCAAAGAGCTGGCCAAGCACCAGGTACACAGCTTCCCGGCTGTCAGCACGCTGTTCAACGGCCTGGTGAATCACCCGGATTTCAACAAAGTGGACTGGTCGCATTTGCGGGTGTCGCTGGGCGGCGGCATGGCTGTGCAAAGTGCGGTGGCCAAACTCTGGCTCGAGAAAACCGGCTGCCCTATTTGTGAAGGCTACGGCCTGTCGGAAACCTCGCC
>JBIKPY010000047.1:0-23642 GCA_044357185.1 Polaromonas sp. | reverse complement strand
ACAGGAAATGTAAAGGTGCTCATGTGAAAATTATCAGGCAAGCTCAGGCAGTGCGCTGGGCGCCGCAGGCAGAGCCGGATGTGATGTAATGATCTTAAGGATGAAACAGGGGTGTCTTGCCAAGCGCAGGGCTGAGAAAAACCCTAAGACCCGATCCAGATCATGCTGGCGTGGGAAGTTTTCAGACAGCGTCGTTTTTTCAAGCACGCTCTTGTTTTATCCAGCTGTTCAATTCAGATGGATTCAATGACCGCCACCCCAGACTCCCACATGCTCGTTATCGGCGCCGGCCTCATGGGCCGGATGCTGGCGCTAGCACTGGCGCAAGCCGGCCATCGCGTCGAAGTTCACGAAGCGGGCCCCCAAGACGCCACGGGCTCGGCGGCACGCGCAGCGGCCGCCATGCTGGCGCCCCTGGCGGAATCTGCCGTGACCGAAGCCGGCGTGGTGCGCATGGGCAGCCATGGTTTGAAGCGCTGGCCAGAGCTGTTAGCCCAACTTCCCCTGCCCACTTTTTTTCAACAAAACGGCACACTGATCATCTGGCACCGGCAGGATGCCCCCGAGGCCATGCGCTTTGCCCGCCACATGGACAGCACGGCCCGGGCTATGCCCGAACTGCCACCGGCCCGAACACTGGACGGGGCGGCCATTGCAGCTCTTGAGCCGGGTCTGGGTCAGCGTTTTGAACATGGTTTGTACCTGCCCGGCGAAGGCCAGCTCGACAATCGCCAGCTGCTGACCGCGCTGCAGCAAGCGCTTGAAAGCATGAAAGTCACCCTGCACTGGAACAGCCCGCGGTCACCCGAAGACTTCAGTCCCGGCGCGAGCGGCCAACCGGACTGGGTCTTTGACTGCCGGGGCCTGGGCGCCAAACCCCAGTGGCCCGGCGTGCGCGGCGTGCGTGGCGAGGTACTCCGTGTTCACGCGCCCGAGGTCACGCTGTTGCGGCCGGTGCGCCTGGTACATCCGCGCTACCCGCTCTACATTGCGCCCAAGCAAGACCACATTTTTGTCATCGGCGCTACTGAGATTGAATCCGAAGACATGTCGCCGGCCAGCGTACGCTCGGCGCTGGAATTGCTCAGTGCCGCTTACTCGGTTCATTCGGGTTTTGCAGAAGCGCGGCTGTTGGAAATCAGCACCCAGTGCCGCCCTACCCTGAGAGACAATTTGCCCGCCGTGCGCTTTACCGCGCCCCACACCATCCAAATCAATGGCTTGTACCGGCACGGTTTTTTGATCGCCCCCGCCATGTTGGATGTCGTGATGGAGCTGATTCACAACGGGCACAGCACGCTTGCCGACCAATTTAATTTGCGGATTGAGCGCCCTACGGTGGCCATGGCCTGAACCTTTATGCATGTATTGATCAACCATATCCGCCACGAGTTAGCTGAGGGCGCCACACTGGCCGAAGCCCTGGCGCTGGTCAGGGCCTGTCCGCCCTTTGCCGCGGCCATCAACCTGACATTTGTGCCCAAAACCCGCTACGAACAGACCCTATTGCAAGAGGGTGACCAGATTGAAATCATCGCCCCCATCTCAGGTGGCTAAGACCAGGAAAATTGATGAAAGACACTTTGACCCAAGCGCAGACCGACCCGCTGGTTTTATATGGCGAAACCTTTCAAAGCCGCTTGCTGCTGGGTACAGCGCGCTACCCCTCACCGGCTGTGATGGAAGCAGCTTTGCGCCGTGCCCGACCAGCCATGGTCACCGCCTCGTTGCGCCGCCAAGGGCCATCGACTGACACCCGCAATGATTTTTGGGAACTGCTCAAAAAACTGGGCATACCGGTTTTGCCGAACACAGCCGGCTGTCACAGCGCTCAGGAGGTCATCACCACAGCGCAAATGGCACGGGAAGTGTTTGAGACCCACTGGATCAAACTAGAACTCATAGGCGATGACTACACCCTGCAGCCCGACACACTCAATCTGGTTGAAGTAGCTGGCCGACTGATCAAGGATGGCTTCAAAGTCCTGCCTTATTGCACTGAAGATCTGGTCCTGTGTCGCAAGCTGGTTGATGTGGGCTGCCAGGCCGTGATGCCCTGGGCCGCGCCCATAGGCACAGGCAAAGGCCCGATCAACCCCTACGCCATGCGCTTGCTGCGTGAACGTTTGGAGGTGCCGTTGATCGTAGACGCCGGTCTGGGTCTGCCATCGCATGCCTGCCAAGTGCTGGAATGGGGTTACGACGCCGTGCTGCTCAACACGGCCGTGGCTCAGGCCCAAGACCCCTTGCTGATGGCCGGCGCTTTTGCCGATGCGGTGCAAGCCGGGCGTGCGGCGTACCTGGGCGGTGTGATGGCCGAGCAACAGGCAGCCCAACCCAGCACCCCGTTGCTGGGCACACCGTTCTGGCATCAGACCAACCACTGAGCCGGCAAGGACAACGCATGTCGTACGACCCATTCATCCAGCCCAAAGACCATGAAGCGGCGGTTCAGGCCATCGTTGATGCGCACCAAAGCACTTTGGCGTTGAGCGCCATACCGCAAACGCTCAGCCAGAACGGGCCAGATGCTTCGGTGTACCGGGCAGCCAGACAAGCCTGTTTGCGCATGGGCTTCATTGATGCCGATGCAGCATGCGTCGCCAGCGCCTGGCTAAAGCAATCAGAGCGTACCGGCCGCTTCGAAGCGCATCAATGGCCGACTGAGCCGCTTGATTTCGGCATTCAAGCTTTGCCGCGAGCCAACAGTTTCCCAGCTTGCCCGCGACAGCTTGGCTTGTACGCCGTACTGCCGGACGCCGCATGGGTGGGGCGGATGGCGCGCGCCGGCTTGCCCACTTTGCAACTGCGTTTCAAGTCAGACGACCCGACCACCATCAGCCGTGAAGTTCAGGCTGCCGTGCAAGCCGTCCAAGGCACATACGCTCTGCTCTTCATCAACGATCACTGGCAAGAGGCCATCGCTGCCGGCGCTTACGGCGTTCATTTGGGCCAGGAAGATCTGGGTACAGCCGATCTTGACGCGATCCGGCAGGCAGGTTTACGTCTGGGTCTGAGCACCCACGGCTACGCAGAAATGTGCCTGGCCGACACGCATGCGCCCAGCTACATGGCCATGGGCGCCGTGTTCCCCACCACGCTCAAGCGCATGAAGACCGCAGCCCAAGGTACAGGCCGGCTTCATGCTTATGCGCAATTGCTACGAGAATACCCGCTGGTGGCTATTGGCGGCATTGATATGGAGCGACTGCCTGAGGTGATGTCCAGTGGCGTAGGTTCGGTGGCCGTGGTTCGTGCCCTGATTGCAGCCAAGGATCCGGAAGCAGAAGCCAAACGGCTGAGCGATGCGATTCACGCGTTTAACCACCGGAAGCACGCTAAAAGCGCGCTATAATTTGAGGCTTCATTCCTCAATAGCTCAGTTGGTAGAGCACCGGACTGTTAATCCGTAGGTCCCTGGTTCGAGCCCAGGTTGAGGAGCCAGAAATCCATTAAAAAAAGCACTTAACGCAATGACGTTAAGTGCTTTTTTTTTGAGGCCTTACTTGACGTTGGCAACCCGGCTCAAGAAGCTGGGTATGGCGGCCTTGAATCTGTCTTGCAAGCTCGGTGGCGCATAGTCATTGGCGGCAACCGGAATCTTGCGGTCTTTGGCATTGAGTCCGGCCCTGAAGCGGTCCAAAATGGTTCCCGTCATATTGGGCTGGTAAAGACCCTTTGGCTTGGGTCTTTCAGCTTCCTGGATGCGGCCAAACTCTTCAATGGCACGGCCAAACTCGATGAAATTGTCACGGGTTTCAGCATGGCTGGTTTTAACAAAGAACTCAGCGCCAAAAAACTCGCTGGCCCTGTCGCTGAACCTTACCGGTGGCGACAAAAAGAAGGCCGTGGTGAAGGACTGGTAAAAAACATTCGAATAAGTATCCATATTCACCACGCGGCTTGGTACCACGACCAACTTAGGTGGGGTGCGCATGGTGGAATTGAAGACGAAACTGAAGCGGTTTACAAATTCGAGCGTGCTGTCAAGCTCGACACGTGACAATGAACTGGGCACCAGCACCAGGTCAAAATCAAACAGAAATTCCGCAGGCAAAATATCTGTCCAGGTGAGGTCGGCAATCAGCACCTGGGTTGATGCACCGGCAGAGCGCAGCGCCTGCTGGGCCTGCAGCAGCGCCATGCCAACGCCTTTGTTATTGGGCGATGCAACAGAAATGCATTCAATCCCGATAGGCGCAGCGTTTCTGACCCATTTACCGGCAGTACCTTGATGGTCCAGATCGACCAAAGTGGTCTTTTTAGACGATACATGCGCAAAGAAAGCAGCCAGATTGGCAGAAACAGTGCTCTTGCCAACGCCGCCCTTTTGGCTGGTAATCAAAATTTTGAGTGGTGTGCCCATGAGTGCGCTCTCAAATATAAATACACAGAAGTATTTGATTTATATGATTCGGGAGGATAAAATCCCAAAATGTATTTAAACACAAAATTCGATATCATGTTGCGAATTATGAGAATCTTGTAAAGGCCAGACACCATGAGCACTCAAAGTCCCAAACTGGTGATGATGCGATTTGACCCTCGCGGTGGCTGGGTCAAGCCCAGCGATGAAAAGGTTCAAGTGGAAGGCGATGATGCCCCACCCCGTGCTGAACCAACTGTTCTTGAAGCCCCAGCGAAAATTTCGGCAAAGGCCATCACGGAACTCGGTGAGTCCATTGTTGATGTCTTCAACTCACTCAAACTCGAAGATCCCCGCCTGCAAGCCTGGGAGCAAGTCAATTCCACCATCCGCCGGATGTCGGACAAACTCACAGAACAAAAACTTCTGGAAGACAGGCTGGTTTCTGTAAAAGCAGAAATTGCCGGTTTGCGCAGCTTGGCCACTGAACTGGTGGACTCAGCCTACCAAAACGAAGTGGAAGTTCATGCCACTTCCAAAGTCCGGGTTCAGGTTGCCGAATCCCTGAACAAGCAGATCACAGCAGCCTTGAAGGGTTAAGCCATGCAATCCAGGTTTTGGAGTACCGCAAGCAGCGCATTGGTATTTGTCAACTGGGTATTTTTTTTCACGGTCACTATGCTCATCGGCTCCCAAGCCGGAGGTTTTGACTGGCTTTCCAAGCTGAGCTGGTCGTCTTTTCTGACAGATTTGTCTCTCATGTTCGAGCTGGGCTCGGTGCCCTCCGGCAGTGTCTGGATTGCCTGGCTGCTGCTGAGTGTTTGCTGGTCTGTTGTGTGGCTGGGCAAAACGCCAGCAGTGGAACAGCCCCCCGCGGTGGCCCCGACCATTACCCCAGCCAAGCCGCAAGATGTTGTCAATGAGCGACAAAACGCCATCGAGTCGCGTCCAGACGTCCAGGAAAAACTAAGACGTCTGAACCGCTCCTTGAGCCAGGCCTGAAAGGCAGGAGCAGCTTATTGCGGCTCGATTTTGGCGTCGCGAATAGCCTTAGCCCATTTTTCTGTTTCGGCCTTGGAGCGTCTGGCCAGCGCTTCCGGCGTACCGGGCTCAGTTTCAAAGCCAAGCGCAGCAAAACGCTCCAGAATTTCCTTGTTACCCGCAGCAGTGTTGATGGCCCTGTTGAGCTTTTGAATGATGTCGGCAGGCGTTCCGGCCGGGGCAAAAACTGCAAAATAGGCAATCAATTCATAGTCTTTAAGTCCCAGTGCCTCGTTGACCGTTGGCAACTCAGGGATCGACTTAGACCTTTGGCTGGAGGTCACTGCCAGACCGCGCACTTTGCCGCCCTTGACTTGCGGCAGCATCACCGCGAAATCAGCCGAGAACATATTGACCTGCCCGCCAATCAAGTCGGTCATGGCTGCCGGACCGCTTTTATAAGGCACGTTGGTCATCTTGATGCCGGCCATGCTGGCCAAGACCTCTGACGACACCAGCTGCGAAGTGCTGGCGCTGGCAAAGGTGACAATGCCCGGTTTGGCTTTGGCCATGGCCACAAACTCTGCCAATGATTTAACCGGCACATCGTTGTTCACAGCAATGATCAGCGGCACTGAACCCAGGTAGGCAACCGGGGCAAAAGCAGTGTCCTGGTCATAGGGCAACTTTTTCATGAGGCTTTTCAGCGCCGCGTTGGTGCTGTTGGTACCAATCAGGATGGTGTAGCCATCCGGTGCTGACTTGGCCACCGCGTCTGCGCCCAGCATGCCGTTGACGCCGGCCTTGTTTTCAACCACCACTGGCTGCTCGAGAATCTCGCCCATCTTGGCAGCAAAAGCGCGAGCAATCTGGTCGGTAGCACTACCGGCAGCAAATGGAACGATCGCCTTGATCGGCTTGCTCGGGTAGGTTTGCGCGTTCACAGCGCTGGCATAAAAAGCGCTGAAACCCAGCGTCAGGCTTAAGAGCCGAACGCCAAGGGAAGCGGTTAAAACGGGTCGCTTAAACAAATTCATGAAAAACTCCTGAGGAAAAAAAACTAAGCTTCGATTATTGAGCCGCGCATTCATGAAGAAGCATGGGCAAACCCGAATGCCGCCAAAGATGTACATGCAAAACTAGTCACGGCCCCTGATGTGACGAGGCATGGACAAATCAAACCGGCTGGCAGTCCATTTGAGCAAGTAGGCGCCCAGCAGGGCCCCGTTGAGGTCACCGACCATCATCCAGAAAACTTGAACACCGGAGCCAAGCTCTTTCAGGTCAAAGGCCAGCCAAACCGCATGGTGTATCAACGCATTGGCAACGCAATACGCCACCGTCACAATGGACAAATCTTTCAAAGATGTCAATTTGACAGCTTGGCCGTTAAATCGCTCAAAGGTCCACAAGGCCAACAAAGGGCCTGCAGCCGAACAAAACACATTGGCCAGCCCGGTCATGCTCACGGATTCAAGAAAAACCATCAGCAACATGCCGCCCAACAGCGTCGCCACGGTGCCACGTAACTTTCCCAGTACCAACACGCTGAGCATGCGCATAAAAGCAGGCAGGTAAAGAAGACTGATGTTGGGCGAGATCTCGGCAAAGCCAAAAAACCAACCCGTCATGAAGTGGAGCAAAACAAAAAAAAGTGCAAAACAGGGCAACAGCAAAAGCTCAAACATCAAGATTCAATTCAAAACTAAGTTACAAAAGACAGAACGAACTCATTATGGCGACCATGTCCTGCTCAGGATAAATCAGCTTTTAAGGCTTTTTTAGCCGCCGGCTGCTTTGACCGTGAAGCCCTGGCTTGTGAGCAAACGCATCACAAGCTCACGGTGATCGCCCTGCACTTCAATCACGCCCTCTTTGACCGTGCCGCCCGTGCCGCATGCGGCTTTGAGCTGCTTACCCAACTGGGAGAGTGTGGCCTCATCCAATGCCAGGCCCTGAACCAAGGTCACCGTCTTTCCACCCCGGCCCTTGCTGGAGCGAGACACGCGAGCCACCCCGTCGCCGGCCGGCACTGCAAAGGATTGCTTGCAAATGCAGTTGTCTTTGGAATGGCGGCAAGTCGGGCATGTGCGGCCTAAGTCAGTGGAGTAGACCAGTCGGCTGGCACCAAGGCTGTTTTTCATGGCTTTCAATTCATCTCAGGTCATGCTGCAAGTAGAAACATTTTGCCGTAAATCCTTCGAGAAACCGGGGCAAAGACTGCCAACAGCAAAGATCCTTACCCACTCTTAGAATGATCTGATGCACACCTCATCACAAGGTCAACAATGATCGTCGAGCGAATCTGGACCAGTAACAGCCTGCGCAATTTCAATTACCTGATTGCCTGCCCGGACACCGGTGAAGCCCTGGCCATTGACCCGCTGGACCATGAAAAATGCCTCAGCACAGCCAAAGCCAATGGCTGGCAAATCACCCAGATTCTCAACACCCATGAGCACCATGACCACATTGGCGGCAACACGGCCGTGGTGGCGGCAACCGGCGCCAAAGTCATAGCGCACTACAAAGCTGCCGGCAAAATTCCTTGCATGGACCGCGGTGTGCAAGCTGGTGATGTGATCAAGGTGGGCAAGCACATAGAGCTCGAATGTCTGGACACGCCGGGCCACACCTATTGCCACATTTGCCTGTGCGCGCACGCAGAGCAACCGGCACTTTTTTCAGGCGACACACTTTTCAATGCGGGTGCCGGCAATGTTCACAACGGCGGCGACGTGAACGCACTTTTCAGCAGCTTCACCGAACAACTGATGCGCCTGCCCGACAACACCCGCATTTACCCGGGCCATGATTACCTGGAAACCAACCTGAAGTTCACGCTGGCGCGCGAACCCAACAACGCGGCAGCACAGTCCCGCCTGGCCCGGGTGGTGGACCATGACCCGGCACTGGCCATGGTGACCACCTTGGCCCAGGAAAAAGAGCACAACACTTTCATGCGGCTTCAAAGTCCCGAGCTGATTGAACAGTTACGCATGAACTTTCCCGATATGGATGCAGAGCCTGATGCCCAAACAGTATTCAAACATCTGCGGACTTTGCGTAACAGCTGGTGATTTTTAAATTGTCCGACAAATTCTGAGCGCTTTTTTTATTCCTTAACTTCTCTCTTTTTCAAATCAAGGACATTGCAGCATGCCACCACGTTTGACCGCGCAAGACTTCGACCAGGAACTGCTGGTTCTTTTTGATGCCTATGTACATGGCGGCCTGGACCGCCGAGGCTTTTTAGACAAGGCCCAAAAGTTTGCCAAGGCCGGCATGACGGCCGCTGGTTTGCTGGCGGCGCTCAGTCCCAATTTTGCAGCCGGCCAGCAAGTGCGCCAGGACGATGCCCGGCTAAGCACTGAACGCGTGAACTACCCGTCACCGGATGGCACGGGCAGTGTCAAAGGCTACCTGGCCCGTCCGGCCGGCAGTGCGGGCAACAAGCTGCCGGCTATTTTGGTCGTGCATGAAAACCGTGGACTGAACCCGCATATTGAGGACATCACCCGGCGCTTGGCGCTCGATGGATTCATGGCTTTTGCACCCGATGGCTTGACCGTTGCCGGCGGCTACCCCGGTGATGAGGACAAAGCACGTGAGGCCTTTGCCAAACTTGACGGCGCGAAAATGTTGCAGGACTTTGTGGCCGCAGCGCATTGGCTCAAAGCCCGCAATGACAGCACCGGCAAATTGGGTGTGGTCGGCTTTTGCTACGGCGGCGGCGTTGCGCACCAGCTGGCCATCCGTCTGCCGGACCTGGCAGCCTCTGTGCCTTTTTATGGCAACGTACCTGCGCCTGCCGACGCCGGCAAAGTCAAGGCGCCTATGCTGGTCCATCTGGCCGGCATCGATGAGCGGATCAACGCAGCCTGGCCCGCCTACGAAGCGGCTCTGAAAAGCGCCGGGGTGAGGCTAACGGTGCACCAGTACGCCGGCACGCAACATGGCTTTAACAACGACACCACGCCGCGCTTTGACGGGGCGGCAGCCAAGCTGGCCTGGGATCGCACCATCGCTTTTTTCAAAGCCACGGTTTAAGCCCTCACAGCCTGCAAATTAAAGCGCCTGGCCCAGGCGCTTGACACCCTCTTCGATCTTGACCAGGTCTGCTGTTGCAAAACTCAAACGCAAAGCGGCAGGGTCAGGGTTGGTGGCGAAAAATGGGGCGCCGGGCACAAAGGCCACACCTTTTGCAATGGCGCGTTTGGCAAACTCCGCGGCGTCAGCGCTTTTGCCGCCGGCACCCGTCAGGCGGGCCCAGAAGAACAAGCCACCCGCAGGCTGGGTGAACTCAATGGCATCGCCCAGCTCACGCTGGAGCGCTGCGCCCATGGCCGCAGCGCGCTCTGCGTACACAGCGCGCACGCGTGCCAGCGTTTCCGGCATACGGCCGGCTTTGAGGTATTGAGCGGCCGTGGCTTGGGCAAAAGTGCTGGTGTGCGCGTCGCTGAATTGCTTGCACATGGTGGCTTTGGCCAGCAGTTCGCTAGGGGCGATCATCCAACCCACGCGCAGGCCTGGACTGAGTACCTTGCTCATGCTGCCGCAGTAAGCCAGCAGTTCGCGGCTGCCAGGTACATCGGCACTCAGGGCCAGCAGGCTAGGCGGTGGCGGCTGGTCAAAGTACAGGTCACCGTAAGGATCGTCTTCCACCACCATGGTTTGGTATTTGACGGCGAGGGCCAGAATTTGCTTGCGACGCTCAAGACTGAGCAGAGCGCCGCTGGGGTTGCCGAAGGTCGGAATGAGGTACACAAACTTGGGTTTGTGCTCGGCCATCAAGCGCTCCAGCGCATCGGTTTGCACCCCCTGCGCATCAATGGGTGCGCTAACGATATCTGCACCGTACAGGCGAAAACACTGGATGGTGGCTAAAAAGGTAGGACCTTCGACAATCACCTTGTCGCCCGGATCGATCATGGTCTTGCCCAGCAAGTCCAGACCCTGCTGGCTGCCGGTGGTCACGATCATGCCCTCCGGTTCGACTTTCACACCTTTGCTGCCCATGAACTGCGCCAGCTGTTCACGCAGCGGGTTGTAGCCCTCGGTAGCGCCATACTGCAAGGCGCCGCCAGACTCTTGGCTCAAGGCCAGATTGACAGCGGCCTGAATACCTTGCACATCAAACATGGCGCTGTCCGGAAATCCCCCGGCAAAGCTGATGATGCCGGGCTTGCCAAGCAACTTGAACAGTTCCCGGATGGCGGAGGTTTCAACATTGTTCAGGCGGTCGGCAAAAGGCAGTGGCATACAACAATCTCTTGAGTTTTAAACAAAGAAAGCATATTAACGCCGTACGGGGATCACCCAGGCAGCAGCTTAAACTGATGGCCATGAAAACCGCCCAAATCGACACTTTTTTTGCCACGCTAAAAGCCGCCAATCCGATGCCGGTGACTGAGCTGGCCTACACCAGCGTGTTTGAGCTCTTGACGGCGGTTTTGCTTTCAGCGCAAGCGACAGACGTGAGCGTTAACAAGGCCACACGCCAGCTTTTCCCCGTGGCCAACACCCCGCAAAAAATTCTTAACCTCGGGCTGGACCGGCTGGAGAGCCACATCAAGACCATTGGCCTGTACCGCAGCAAAGCCAAGCATTTATTGCAAACCTGTCAAATCTTGGTCGAGCGCCACGGCGGCCATGTACCGCGTACCCGCGAAGCTTTGCAGGCGCTGCCCGGCGTAGGCCGCAAAACCGCTAATGTGGTGCTCAATTCTGCTTTTGGTGAAGCGGTCATGGCCGTTGACACACACATCTTCCGCGTGAGCAACCGCACCGGGCTGGCAGCGGGCAAGACCGTGGATGAGGTCGAAGCCGGCCTGATGAAGCGCGTTCCAGACAAATACCTGGTAGACGCGCACCACTGGCTTATTTTGCATGGCCGCTACGTCTGCCAGGCGCGTACCCCGCAGTGCTGGCAATGTGGCGTGCGCGAGTGCTGCGACTTCAAGCCCAAGACAAAGCCGCCGCCGTCAAGACTCTAAACCCTGAATCCGCGGAACAGCCAGCCATTGGCCTTCCAGCATGACCACGCGCACACGATGTTCAAATACCTGCTCCAGTGCCAGGTGTGTGGCGGCTTCTGTGCATGCGCCCTGATGCATCAGGCTTCCTTGTTGCAAGATCAACATGTCGTCTGCCTGCAAGGCGATGGAAATTTCATGCAAAACGCTGACCACGGTTTTACCCTGCGACACCAGCGCCCGCACCAGCAAGAGCCATTGGGCCTGGTGCGGCGGATCCAGGTTAGACAAAGGCTCATCCATCAACAACAGTTGCGCCTCCACCGCCAAGGCGCGCGCCAGCAACACGCGCTGGCACTCACCGGCAGACAGTTCCCCAAGCAAACGATCGCGCCAGGCCCAGGCTTTCATAGCGGTCAAAGCACGCGCCACCGCCACATGATCCGAAGCGCTAGGGCCGGCCAACCAAGCCTGGTGCGGCATGCGACCCAGCATCACCAGGTCATAGACGCTGAAGTCATCGTCGCAGGCCTCGCCCTGCCCCAACCATGCGATGTGCTGAGCGCGGGTGCGGGGACTGAAGCTTTGCAAAGGCTGACCTTGCCATTGCAATGAGCCGGCACAGGGCAGCAGGCCGGCCAGCACTCGCAACAGACTTGACTTGCCGGCACCGTTAGGGCCGACCACGCTTACCCAGCTGGCAGGGCGCAAGCCAAAGGACAGACCATGCAAAACTGGCGCGCCACCCAGGTTCGCCATCAGCGAGTCGGCTAGCAAGGCAAATTCACCCGCCCTGGTGATGTGCTGGCTCATACGCCGGCCCCACGACGCCTTGCACTTTGACCATGCATCAGCCACAGCAAATAAGCACCACCAAGGACAGCAGTGAGCACACCCACAGGCAGTTCGCGCGGCGCCATCAGGGACCGCGCCAGCAAGTCGGCCGCCTGCAATAAAACGGCACCGCACAAGCTGGCCAAACCGATCAAGCGAGCCGGCGTGGTTTTAAGCAGTGAGCGCACCAGATGCGGCGCGGCCAGGCCGACAAAAGCAACCAAACCCGTGTGGGCCACCGCCGTGCCCGTGGCCAGCGCCAGCACCACCACCAGAGCCGTACGCAATGCAGGCAGCGGCAGACCTAGACTTTGCGCAGTGGCTTCGCCAAGCGCCAGCGCATCGAGCAAAGGGCTCATGAACCAGGCCAGCAAGCCGCACAAAACGAGCACCCCCGCCATCAGCATGCATGCGGGCCAGGCCAAAAAACTGGTGCTGCCCAGCATGAAGGACTGCATCGCCTGCATGATGTCCGGCATCAATAACAAAATCAGTGAACTCACCGCCCCTAGCACCACACCCACCACCACGCCGGCCAACAGCAGCCGCAAAGTCTGCTGTACGCCTTGCGCCAGCAGCAGGGTCAACAGCACCGCCAGCAAAGCACCTGCAAAGGCAGCACCGGACAGCCCCAGCAGCGCTAGCCATTGCGTCGCCAGCGGCGACACACCCCACAAAGCCATGGCCAGGGCAACGCCCAGCGATGCGCCCGACGCGCTGCCTAACAAATAAGGATCGGCCAGAGGATTACGAAACAAGCCCTGCGCCAGCGCACCAGCCAAGCCCAGCAAGGCGCCGGCCAGCCAGGCGCCCGTACTGCGGGGTAAACGGATCTCCCAAACAATTTGCCAGGCCGAGGGATCACGCTGCAGCAATGCGAGGCTGTCCCAGCCGGTACTGCCCACAGCGCTACCCAGCAGCAACAAAATGGCACTGAGCAACAGCATCACAAGCACCAGCCAGCGGCCTGTCTTGGCGCTGTACGGAGCTCGCATGTTGCCGGGCGTCATCGCTTGTGTTCCTCAAGACATTTCGCGATCAGGCGTGCACCATCAGCCAGGCGTGGCCCGGGTCTAACCACCATGTCGGCTTGTTCGGGGCTGAGAACGCAGACGCGCCCGGCGCGTACAGCGCGCATCGATGCCCAGCCGGGGTAGAGCACCAAGCCTTCGGAACTCCGGCTGCTGACAATCAACACATCAGGGTCTGCGGCCAAGACAAATTCCGGGTTCAGTTGCGGAAACGGCCCTAGCGCCGCAGGAACAATGTTGCGCGCACCCAGCCGCGCCAGTGTTTGCCCGATGAAAGACGACTCGCCGGCGGCATACGGGCCGCGACCGACTTCAATATAGACACGCGAACCCCGTGCATTTGGCGAAAGGCTCGCAGTAACAGCTTTGAGCTGTGCATCGATACCCTGCCACAACTGCAGCGCAGCCGAAGACGGTAAACCCAGCACCTCACCCAGGGTTTTAAGCACACGCAGCAAATCTGCGTGGGTCTTGGGCTCCAGGGCCAGCACCTTGATACCCAGCGACTGCAGGCGCTGGCTAGCCCGTGAGGAACCGGCGAGTAACACCAGGTCGGGTTTGAGCGCCACGATGGCTTCGATACTGGGCACCAGGCCTGATCCGAGCAAAGGCAATTGGCGCACGCTAGCAGGAAAGTTGGAGTACTCATCAACACCCACCAGCCGCTGGCACTGAGACAAAGCGCAAACGCTTTCAGTCAACGAGGGCAGCAAGCTAACGATGCGTTGCGGCGGTTTGTCCAAGTTCAAAGGCACGCCCAGATCGTCAACAACCTGCAAGGCAAATGCAGGCCTTACCAGAAAAAAGCTCAGACAAAAGCACAGACAAAAGACCCGTAAAGCCAGCCAGTCAGCCCCTGAAGACTTAAGCATGTTGCGCACCCCAAGCCATGATGATGCGGTGCAGTTGCTCAACGCCATCTGTCAGCGCGGCCGGCCCGGGCTGCAAAATATCAGCCGACTTGATCTCAAAGATCTGCCCGGTTTTGACGGCATTCACCTCAGCCCAGCCGGGCCGCGCCAGCACATGCTCAGGCCGGAAACGCCGCCCGCACCATGAGCCAAAAACGATATCCGGATTGCGCGCCACGATGTCAGCGCCATCGGCAATGATGCGGTCCTTGCCCATGGGCTGGCAAGCCAGCTCAGGGAAACAGTCGTCACCGCCGGCAATACCGATCAACTCCGACACCCAGGCAATGGCGCTGATATGCGGGTCGTACCACTCTTCAAAGTACACCCGCGGGCGGCGCTTGAGCGCAACGGCGGCTTGCGAAATATCTGTCAAGCGTTGCTGCATGGCCTTGATGCGCTGCATGCCCTGCTCTGCTTGCCCGACCATGGCAGCGAGCTGGTAAAGCATCGAGAAAATCTCAGCCACGCTGCGCTGGTTGAAGATGGTGACCTGCACACCCGCGCGAATCAACTGCGCAGCAATATCGGCCTGCAAGTCTGAAAAGCCGATCACGCAGTCCGGCTTGAGCGCCACAATTTTGTCGATCTTGGCACTCAAAAAAGCGCTGACGCGGGGCTTGTCCAGCCGCGCCTGGGGCGGGCGCACCGTGTAGCCCGAAATTCCCACAATGCGCCGCTCTTCCCCCAGCAGATAAAGCCACTCGGTGGGCTCCTCTGTCAGGCAGACGATGCGTTGGGGAAACAGATTGGACATTGCCTACTTCGGCTGATATTGGAAAGTAACAAATGCACCAACACCTGGCGTGTTGTATGTATGGGCCAGCTGGTACTTGCGGTCAAATGCATTTTCCACCCGCGCGCGTACCATCCACTCTTTGTCGATACTCTTGCTCGCGTAGAAAGACCAAACGCTGTAACCGCCCAGCATTACGCTGTCGTATTGGCTGTTCTTGCGCTGACCAGCGCCATAGATCTTGGTGCCCAACTCGAAGTCCCCCACTAAGCGCGAGACATCCACGGTTCCGTAGCTTCGTGCACGGCGCGCAAGCGCCAAGCCGGTTGTCAGGTTCTTAGGGTCTTGTGAAACGAAAGACAGTCGCACACGGCTGCCCTGCAACTGGGTTTGAAGAACCCCTTCCATACCTTTGTTCTCAGTTCGACCAACATTGCTATAAGTCTCGGGCCAAAGACCGTTGGATGTGATTGCATCGTCAGTACGAGTTTCAAAATAGACTGCCCTTGCATAACTTACGCCTCTGACGTAAACCAAACCGATTTCTTTGCTATGGTGGAATTCCGGTTTGACCGACGGCGTAGCCGCGACTTCATAAGCCGTGGGCGCCCGAAATCCAGTTGACAAAGAACCGGTCAATTTCAATTGCTCGTCCAAACGATACCCCAGGCCCAAAAGAGCTGATGTGGCAGATTGGTCGCTGCGCCCCGTGACCCCTGAGGCCGTATTTTTTGTCACCAATTTGTCATTGCGAACATTACCTTGCACGGTGAGCTTGCCCAGGCTTTGCGTGAGGCCTGCGTAATAGCCCAGACCAGTTTTTTGCATGGCATAAGCGTTATCGCCTTTGCCGTTGTAAGTAGCCAGTGAAGAATCAATGCCGAAGTTCACCAATGTGTTTGCTGCGAGCTGGTAATTGTTTGACCAGCGCAATTCACGCTGATTTCCAATAGCAATGCCATTTTTGTACGATGAGTCACCGGCGGCATATAGAACGCCATTCTTCGAGTCCTCATAACTTAAGTGCGAAACGGATACATCCAGCGTGCTGACCCAGTCGGTGGAGATGGTGCGGCGCACATAAGCGCCGAAATTGCCAGTTTCTTTCTTGAGCTCATGGCGATCGGAAGCCAGGCCGCTGGATTCATCGTAATCCGATGATGCGACGCTAGCCTTTATTCGCAAGCCCAGCAACAAATTGGTGTCAATCCGTTTATCAAGCCGAAATGAGGCGAAGTCATTTTTGTATCCATCGCTGTCTGGATTGGCTAAGGGCTTTTGCAGGGTGTTGATCGCAGAAAAGCTGTCAGAGGCCGCGCTTCCCACATTGAAGTTGAGCTTGTAGCCGTTGGACTCCCCGGCGTAACCCGCCAACATTTCACGGGTATTGCGGGAACCAAGCGATAAAGAACCATAAGCCCGGGGGGCGCCGTCACCCGTGCGGGTCGTAATGCTGATGACACCGCCCACTGCAGCGTCGCCATATAAAGCACTGGCATTGCCACGCAGAATTTCGATTCGCTCGATCTGCTGAATCGGAATATCGATCACCAGCAAGGATCCAATCTGGTCGACAGGCGCACGTATACCGTCCACAAAAATAGCGGTATTGATGCTGTCTTGTCCACGCATGAAGACCGAAGTTACCGCGCCAGGGCCGCCATTGCGGCCAAACTCAAAACCCGCCTCACCTTGAAGCAAATCAGCCAGCGTTTGCGCTTGCGAGCGCTCAATTTCCATGCGAGTGATCACCGTTAAAGAAGACAGCACATCGGCAAGTGGTTCTTCAACGCGCATAGCTGACACCACAACCGCTTGCAAAGTCGTGGGTAGTTCCGCAATTTGCGCAAAACAAGTGGTGGGAGAAAAAGCCGCTGCCACGACCACATTAAGTGCGACAAGACGCGCACGACCAGTACCAGTTTTCATAGGAAACGTCCATCAATAAGACTCTCACCGGCATCCCCGCCAGTGCATGAGCGACACGCTGGTGCGTTTGTAACAAGACGCACCGCCACCTTGTTGGCCGGTATCCGGGCTGACGAAACCACCTTCATCGCCTTCCCATGCGCTTGTTCAAGGCGCTCAGTGGCGAGTGATGAAAGCTGGATGCATTCACCTGGCCGTGAAGCCAAGTAGACGCATCCGTTCGTTTTACCGTTGCGGGGGCAGCGCAGGTTAAAAGCTATGGCGCCGGCAGACTTGGGGCCTGCTTGGCTTTGACTCTCTCCTGCTTCCCGTTGAACTGCGGCGTGTGAACCACACCGCGAGCACCAACATTTGCATTCTATGCTGTGCGTCTGCCATCAACCCTACAATCACAACTGAGATGGCTGAACCCACACCCACCATAGAACTTGTCGAGCGTGTTGAGCGACTCTTGTTGCGCTATGACGAGTTGCGCCGCACCAATGAGCTGCTCAGCCTGCAGGTGACCGCACTGACGAGCGAGCGCGACTCTTTGAAGTCCCGTCTTAGCGCTGCGCGCGCTCGGGTCGATGCGCTACTCGAGCGCCTGCCGGAAGCCGACACAAAGACGCAATCATGAAGCAGATTGAAGTTCAGATCATGGGCCAGAGCTACCTGCTCGGCACCACCGACAACGGCGATCAAAAGCTACTGGCAGCCGTTGAAAAAGTAGATGCAGCCATGTGCAAAATCCGTGACTCAGGCAAGATCAAGGCACGCGATCGCATTGCTGTACTTGCAGCGCTGAACTTGGCCTTTGAGCTGGCTGACCGCACAGCACCACCGGCCACACGCGCCCCGGGCGAACCTATAGATCAAGCGCAAATCAACTCATTGATTGAGCGTCTGGACACAGCCCTGGGCTTAGACGGCAGGCTGCTTTAAGCCCCTGTATTTCACCTGCAAGGTCTACAATCACCCTGTCTGCGGTGTACGCTGGGCTTTATATTTCCTTGTACCAATGCTCTTTGAGCACGGGCTTGGTAAATTGTTTTGCTGGTGTGATCGTCTCGCGTTAGACGAACCCGAAGTTTGACTGCCCTCGCCCACCTGAACCCTGGTTCAGGATGACAGCCCGGTGACATTCGCAGACACCTTTTTTTTCTGGCGCCCTCCTCAGGTGCGCCCTACCAGGCGGTCCTCAACCGTTTGCAAGTGGCGCCGCATCGCGTTGGCGGCCTTGATAGGCTCACGGTGAGAAATTGCGTCAATGATGTTGTCGTGCTCAACAAAGCTGTGATGAACCTCGGGCGGCCTCACGCCTTCAGGCCGCGGTCGCCCCCATGTCACAGAGCGACGCACCTCTGTAAGCAGGTCGGTCAAGGCCAGCAAAATCGTGTTGTGTGCAGAGACCGCAATCTCATGGTGAAACAGGGCGTCATAAACCTCGTATTCGCGCCAATTGGATGCGAACTTGCATCGTCGGCTGAGCTCCTTGAGCTGGGCAATTTCATCGTCTGTGGCATTGACCGCCGCCAAGCCGGCAAGTTCCGGCTCAATGGCCATTCTGGCGCGCATGACTTGCACCGGGTTGGTTTTTGATGCCAGCAAAGCGGCGTCCGGGCGCTCCGCTGGTTTGGGGCCTATAAAGGTTCCACGGCCAACGCCGCGCCATAAGCGCCCCTCATCTTCAAGCACTTGCAAACTTTTGCGCAGTCTGGCACGCGTGACCCCCAGTTTCTGCGCAAGCAGACGCTCGTTGGGCAGGCGTTTGTCGTCGCCAGCTTTCTCAAGCTCGCTCACAAGCAGCCTTAAATTTTCTAGCACCTCGGCAGCATCGTCAGCCGGCGTTGCGCTGGCCACCATTCGTAATCTTGAAGTCACAACCAAGCCTTAATTCATTTGCATTTGCACATCGCAGTAGCGTCTGAGCGCATCAGCCGAGTTTCAGTATATAACCAATGCGCGATTGGTTTAATTTGAGAGCGACCGTTTTTTCAATGGTAAACCCTATGACCGCCAACGGGACGGGGTCCTAAAATAAGTTAAACCATATAAGCTCAAGGTTTCAACCATTGAGTTAATTGGTTCAAAGCGCAGCGCAGCTGAGATGGCTCGGAATCCTTGTGAAACCGACACAGCGGCGACAAAATGTTCACAAGTCAAGGGCGTGATCATCGGTCAACTGCTCATTTCAGTCGTTGGCTTCGGCACCTTGTTTGAGGTCTATGCCTCGCACTTTCTGATGGAACACTTCTGGGCCTTGATTCTGGTGATTTTTTCTTTTGCATTCACCATCAATGAAGTTCTGGCCTGGACAGAGCGCAAGATCAGTTATTACGCCTCCTCCCGTTAATTTTTAAAGGAAACAAAAAATATGTCCAGCCCCAATACCAATTACGTCTTTGCCCCTCCAGCCACTGTGTCTGTCGGCGTGATCGGCGAGTCAGCCCGCTATCCGGTTCGTCGTATTTACTGCGTGGGTCGCAACTACGCAGAACATGCACGCGAAATGGGTCATGACCCGGACCGTGAACTGCCATTTTTCTTTCAGAAAAATCCCGATAACCTGGTACTCAATAACCAGGATTTCCCCTACCCGACCATGACCAGCAACCTGCATCATGAAATTGAACTCGTGGTGGCCATGGGCCAGGGAGGTCGCGATATTTCAGCGGCCAATGCGCTCGCTCATGTCTACGGCTACGCCTTGGGCATCGACCTGACGCGGCGCGACCTGCAAAACGAGGCTAAGAAGACCGGCCGCCCCTGGGAGATCGGTAAAGCATTCGAACATTCAGCGCCGATGACGGACATCACGCCCGCCACCAAGTCGGGCCACCTGAGCAAGGGTGCGATCTGGCTCAAAGTCAATGGTGAAGTGCGGCAGCAAAGCGATTTGACACAGCTGATCTGGAACATTCCGGAAATCATTGCCCACCTGTCAGCCATCTTCGAGTTGCGCGCCGGTGACCTGATCATGACCGGCACGCCAGCTGGCGTGGCAGCTGTCAAGCCCGGGGATGTCATGGAAGGCTTCTGCGAAGGCGTTGGGACCATCATCACCAAAGTGGTTTAAGCGGTAAGCGCATAGCGCTTCGCCTGTCACAAAGCCCTGCACAGTTGCTGCAACTGTGCAGGGCTTTTTTGCTGAAGTCTGCAGTTGATTCAGGGCGGTAGACTCACATCCACTCTTATTCTTACAAGCCCCCCATGCCTTTTGAATTCTTGCTGATCATTGAACTCGCCCTGCTCGGAATTTGCACCGGTTTTTTATCCGGACTGCTGGGCATCGGGGGAGGCATGATCATGGTGCCTTTTCTCACCTTTTTGCTGACATCCAAAGGCTATCCGGACGAATACACCGTCAAAATTGCTGTTGCCACTTCCTTGGCCACCATCTGCCTGACATCCCTGTCATCTTTGCGCGCCCATCACAGCCGAGGTGCCGTGCTATGGCCCATCGTGAAAGTGCTGGCGCCCGGTATTTTGCTGGGATCACTGGTCGGCGCGCAACTGGCTGCGGCGCTACCGGGCAAATTGCTGGGCATCCTTTTTGCCGTGTTCGTGGCATTTTCTGCGACGCAAATGTTCTTGGACCGCAAACCCAAAGCCAGTCGCACCCTGCCCGGCCCGCTGGGCACCTTCAGCGTCGGGGGGGTGATTGGCATGTTGTCTGCACTGGTGGGGGCAGGCGGCGCTTTTGTGTCCGTGCCTTTCATGACCTGGTGTAACGTGAAGATTCATGACGCTGTAGGCACATCTTCGGCCTTAGGCTTTCCCATTGCACTGGGCGGCACGGTGGGCTATGTATGGGCGGGTCTGGACATGCCCAGCATGCCGCCGGGCTCCTTAGGTTACTTGTACATGCCGGGGCTGATCGTCATTTCCATGGCCAGCGTCTGCACTGCGCCCCTCGGTGCCCGGACAGCGCACCGCATGGACATACGCCCATTGAAAAAAGTATTCGCCTCTGTGCTTTACGTGCTGGCAGCTTACTTTTTGTTACGTTGACAGGTTATGAGGTCTGCAAATGAGTAGGCAAATTACCGGTGTTAACCCTAGTTCGGCTTAAATAAATCTGCAATCTTGACCCGAATCAAGAGGGTTTCGATACGATTAGGAAGACCATGCAAGCCTGACACGCTCAGGCATGGGGATCTACAAAATTCCACTGCAAGATACGTTACACATGAAAAGGGAGACAACGCGATGAAAACCAGATTTGCACAAATGGGACAACACTTGACAGCCGTAGCCGCTGTAGCCATATCGGCCGCAGCCATGCTGGCTTCAACAGCACACGCTGCCTGGGAGCCCACCAAACCCGTTGAGTTTGTCGTGCCAGCCGGCACCGGCGGCGGCGCTGACCAGATGGCCCGCTTCATTCAAGGCGTTGTCATCAAGCACAAGCTGATGACGCAGCCGATGATCGTCGTCAACAAGGCCGGCGGCGCGGGTGCAGAAGGTTTCCTGGATATCAAAGGCGCCAAGGGTGACCCGCACAAGATCGTCATCACGCTGTCTAACCTGTTCACCACACCCATGGCCACCGGCGTGCCTTTCAACTGGAAAGACTTGACCCCCGTTTCCATGTTAGCCCTTGACCAGTTTGTGCTGTGGGTCAATGCTGACACGCCTTATAAAACCGCAAAAGAATACATCGCCGCCGTCAAAGCTGCGGGCCCTTCGAAAATGAAAATGGGCGGCACCGGCTCCAAGCAGGAAGACCAGATCATCACAGTCGCCATTGAAAAAGCCACCGGTACCAAGTTCATTTATGTGCCGTTTCAAGGCGGTGGTGCAGTGGCAGTCCAGTTGGTCGGCAAGCATGTTGACTCGACGGTGAACAACCCGATTGAAGCTGTTGCCCAATGGCGCGCCGGATCGCTGCGTGCGCTTTGCGTGTTTGATGACAAGCGCATGAGCTACAAAGCCAAGGTGACTGACACCATGGCCTGGAGTGACATCCCCACCTGCATGGAATCGGGCATTCCGATGGACTACCAGATGCTGCGCGGCATTTTCATGCCTGCAGGTGTGACGGCTGACCAGCGCGCTTACTACGTTGAATTGATGCGCAAAATCCGCGCCACCCCGGACTGGATTGACTTCATGGAAAAAGGTGCTTTCAACCAGACCACCATGTCAGGCGCCGAGTACGAAAAATGGGTTGCCGCTGCTGAGGCCACCCACCTGGGCCTGATGAAAGAAGCGGGCTTTATGGCCAAGTAAAGCGGCCAACTTTTAGCAAACTTAAAGAGTGATGCCGGTCTGATAGGGCATCACTTTTTTATGCCTGAGTCGCAGCCGGCGACAGGCAAATTTCATTTCCTCTGCAGGAGCAGTTTCCATGTCTTCAAGTGATAGAACAGACCCCGCTGCGTCCAAGGGACCCGCCACTTACATAGTGGATGCAGTGGTTGCCGTCATCGTCTTTTTCATCGGAGCGGTGGTCATTTTTGGCAGCCGCAAGCTTGGCGCAGAATGGACCAGTGACGGTCCGGGTTCGGGCTATTTCCCCTTTTACATCGGCCTAATCATGTGTATCTCCGGCGCCGGTATTTTTTACCAGGCGCTGTTCAGCAAAAAGGCCAAGCGCAATACAGATGAGTTTGTCGATGGCGAGCAACTCAAGCGTGTGCTGTCGGTGTTGCTACCGGCTGCTGTCTATGTACTGGCTGTCCAATTCATTGGTCTTTATATCGCCTCGGCCATATACATCGCCTTGTTCATGATCATCCTGGGCAAATTCTCCTGGATCAAAAGCATAGGCATAGCGCTGTGCGTCAATGTGCTCTTTTTCTTGATGTTTGAAGTCTGGTTCAAAGTGCCGCTGTTCAAAGGCGCCTACAACATGCTGGATTTTCTTGGCTATTGATCGCAACGCACACCCGATCACAGAATCACTCAAACACGGCATGCCGGGTGAACCCGGCCAATTAGTCTCTCGGAGTTCAAGAAAATGGATGAAATAAATTTGCTTCTTCAGGGGTTTGCAGTAGTACTGACCCCCATCAACATTTTGCTGATGGTCGTCGGCATTGTGCTGGGCGTGTTGATCGGTGTGTTGCCCGGGCTGGGCGGCGCCAATGGTGTGGCCATCTTGCTGCCGCTGACCTTCACGATGACGCCGACCTCGGCCATCATCATGCTGTCCTGCATTTACTGGGGCGCTTTGTTTGGCGGCGCCATCACCTCCATCCTGTTCAACATACCGGGTGAGCCGTGGTCCGTGGCGACCACCTTTGACGGCTATCCCATGGCGCAGCAAGGTCGCGCCGGCGAAGCTTTGACGGCTGCCTTCACCTCCTCCTTCATCGGCGCCTTTGTGGCCGTGGTGATGATCACCTTTTTGGCACCCCTGGTCGCTAAATTTGCACTGAAATTCGGCCCGCCTGAGTTTTTTGCGGTGTACCTGCTGACCTTTTGCAGCTTTGTGGGCATGGGCAAAGGCTCACCTTTCAAAATTTTGGCCTCTATGACTTTGGGATTCGCTCTGGCATCGGTGGGCATGGACACTGTGACGGGCCAATTGCGTCTGACTTTTGGCTGGACAGAACTGATGCGGGGCTTTGACTTCTTGATCGCTGTGATTGGCCTGTTCGGCATCGGCGAGATTTTGCTTTCGATGGAAGAAGGTCTGGCTTTTTCCGGCAAGCATGCCAAGCTGGACCCTAAGGTGGTGCTCGCCACCTGGAAAAAATTACCGCAGTACTGGATGACATCTGTGCGTAGTTCGCTGGTCGGTATCTGGATGGGCATCACGCCCGGCGGCGCAACGCCGGCCTCTTTCATGAGCTATGGTCTGGCCAAGAAAATGTCCAAGGACGGCAATAAGTTCGGCACCGGCCAGATTGAAGGCGTCATAGCACCGGAAACCGCAGCTCACGCCGCTGG
>JBIKPY010000046.1:0-23735 GCA_044357185.1 Polaromonas sp. | reverse complement strand
AGACCGCTGCGTACCAACCGTTCTACCCAGCACTGGTTCATTGAGATGACGCAGCTGGACGCTCAAGGCGCGCAGAGCGTGCTGATGAGCGCCACCGCTGTGACGGCCGTGCGGCGCCCGACCTGGGGACAAAATGACAGCACTATGCCCGTTGTGCCACTGCCGCAAAACTGCAGCCTCGCTGCTTACCCGGACAAACTGGCCTGGACACAGCGCTACGAGATGCGGGTGGCGCGTGGGGGCTTGCCTCAGCTGCTGGACGGTGGCGGCAAAGACAGTTTGAGCCAGTTCTGGCTGCGCGACAATCCGCCACGGTCACTGGACGTTTTGGCATTGACTGCCATGGCCGATGCTTTTTACCCGCGCATCTGGTTGCGCCGCGCTACCTTGGTGCCGGCCGGCACGGTGTCGGTGACGGTTTACTTTCATGCGGGTGCAGCTGAACTGGCGCGCAGCGGCCAGGGCTATCTGCTCGGGCAGGCGCAGGCGCAAACCTTTCAGCAGGGTTTTTTTGACCAGGCTGTGCAGCTGTGGTCCGGCTCGGGAGAGTTGCTGGTGAGTTCGCACCAGATTGTTTATTTCAAGGAGTAGAGATGTCAGACATGCCAGAAATCCTCGTGCACACCGAAGACGCGGTGATGACCATCACCTTCAACCGGGTCGATAAAAAAAACTCACTCACCGCCGCCATGTATGGTCGCTTGTCCGACGCGCTGGACAGCGCGGCCAGCGATGCGGCTGTGCGTGTGGTGGTGTTCCAGGGGCACGCGCTGATTTTTTCAGCCGGCAATGACATCAAAGACTTTTTGAGTGTGCCGCCCAATGACAGTGATGCGCCGGTGTTTCGCTTTTTGCGTGCGCTCAGCACTTTTGCCAAACCGCTGGTGGCTGCGGTTTGCGGGCCGGCGGTCGGCATCGGCACCACCATGCTGCTGCATTGCGACTTGGTTTACGCCGGCGACAACGCCGCTTTTTCGCTGCCCTTTGTCAATTTAGGCCTGTGTCCGGAGGCGGGCTCCAGCTTGCTGCTGCCGCAGCTCATGGGCCATCAGCGCGCCGCCGAAGCGCTGCTGCTGGGCGAGCCCTTCACGGCTGAAACTGCGCTGGAAGTCGGTTTGATCAACCGCATCGTGCCGCCGTCTGAAGCTAACGCCTTGGCGCAAATGCAGGCCAAAAAACTGGCGGCCAAGCCGCTGTCTTCTTTGCTGGAAACCAAGCGCCTCATGAAAATGAGCAACGCCCCTGTGGTCGCCGGCCGCATTGCCGAAGAGATCAGCAGCTTTGGCCGCATGCTGCGCGAACCGGCGGCGCGGGAAGCCTTCACCGCCTTCATTGAAAAGCGCCGGCCGGACTTTGCCAAGCTCTGAACGCTGCCCCCAAGCGCTACGCCACAATGTGGCCATGACGTCTCATCCAAAGGCCGCGGCGGCCACCCCTGTCGTTTTCGAGCCCGAATACGTTCGCGGCCTGACTGAGCTGTTTGAAGAAAAAATTGTTTTCAATCGATTGCTCGGTCTGAAGATCGTTTCGATCAAGCCTGAGCGCGTGAGCGCCAGCCTGGCCATGCGGCAGGATCTGATCGGCCATGCTGCTTACAACCGGGTGCATGGCGGCGTGATCAGTGCCGCGCTGGACACGCTGGGCGGGCTGGCCGTGCTGGCTGCCCAGGGCGCGCGCCACATGGATGAAGCGCCGGCGCTGCGCTTGCAGCGTTTTGCCAAGTTGGGCACCATCGACTTGCGCATTGATTACCTGCGCCCCGGCATCAGCGAGTATTTTGAAATGCATGCCGAGGTGTTGCGGGTGGGCTCGCGGGTGGCCAACACGCGCATGGCCTTTCATGGCGCCGACGGCAAACTGCTGGCAGTCGGCTCAGGGGTTTACATCGTCTCCTGATGATGGCCCTGGCTGCCGAGCTCACTGGGCCGGTTTTTTGCCCGGCTTGTCAATCGGGCGGGGCTTGCCGTCATCGCCGATGGCCACATAGGTCAGGCTGGCTTCAGTGACTTTGATGTAGCGGCCCTGCGCCCGAAAGCGTTCTGCATACACCTCCACCTGCACAGTGATAGAGGTGTTTCCGATGCGGGTGACCTCCGCAAAAAATGACAGTATGTCGCCCACCTTCACAGGTTGTTTGAAGATGAACTGGTTCACCGCGACAGTGGCCATGCGGCCGTTGACGTAGCGCGCCGGCAGGACTGAGCCGGCCAGATCGACCTGGGCCATGACCCAGCCGCCGAAAATATCGCCGTTGGCGTTGCAGTCGGCCGGCATCGGGATGACCTTGAGCACCAACTCCTTGTCGACCGGCAGGCTGAGCTTGTCGGATCCCGGGGTACTTGATTCAGAAGACATAGGCACAATCTCACTGTTAAGTTCAGATTTTTTGTATTTCACGATTGTCCTTCATGCGCTCTCGAGCATCCCCAGATAGTTTGACTCTGCCGGCCGAAACTTCTGCCGGCCAGCAGCCCCGGCCGCCGCGCTCTGACATGGACACGCTCAAGCGGCTTTTTCCTTACCTCTGGGCCTACAAGTGGCGCGTTGTCGCAGCGCTGACATTCATGGTGGGCGCCAAGGTGGCCAATGTCGGCGTGCCGCTGCTGCTCAAAGACCTGGTCGACACCATGAGTTTCAAGCCTGGCGACGTGCAGGCCGTGCTGGTGGTGCCGGTGGCGCTGCTGCTGGCCTATGGCCTGTTGCGCCTGTCCACCTCGCTGTTCACCGAGCTGCGCGAGCTGGTGTTTGCCAAGGCCACCGAGGGCGCGGCGCGCCGTATTTCGCTGGAAGTCTTTGAACATCTGCATGCGCTGAGCCTGCGCTTTCACCTGGAACGCCAGACCGGCGGCATGACGCGCGACATCGAGCGCGGCACGCGCGGCGTGCATTCGCTCATCTCCTATTCGCTCTACAGCATCATTCCCACGCTGATCGAGGTCACGCTGGTGCTCAGCCTGCTGGCTGTCAAATTCGACGTCTGGTTTGCCGGCATCACCATCATTGCGCTGATTTTTTACATCGCCTTCACGGTGACGGTGACCGAATGGCGCACGCAGTTCAGAAAGCAGATGAACGAGCTGGACTCGTCCGCGCACAGCCGCGCCATCGACTCGTTGCTGAACTACGAAACCGTCAAGTACTTCAACAACGAGGCCTTTGAAGCACGGCGTTACGACGAAAACCTGGAGCGCTACCGGCGCGCCGCCGTCAAGAGCCAGCGCACCCTGAGCCTGCTCAACACCGGCCAGCAACTGATCATCGCCATCGGTCTGGTGGCCATGCTCTGGCGTGCCACCCAGGGCGTGGTCGATGGCCGCATGACGCTGGGCGACCTGGTGATGGTCAACGCTTTCATGATCCAGCTTTACATTCCGCTGGGCTTTCTGGGCGTCATCTACCGTGAGATCAAGCAAAGCCTGACCGACCTGGACAAGATGTTCAACCTGATGGAAAAAGAGCGCGAGATCGCCGATGTGACGGGTGCTCTGCCGCTGGTCGTGGCCAAGCCGGTGGGTGCGGCCGGTGTGGCCGGCGACCTGGAACACGACGCCACCGTGCGTTTTGAAAACGTCAGCTTTGCGTACGAGCCCAGCCGTCCCATCCTGCACCACCTGAGCTTTGAAATTCCTTCGGGCAAGACCGTGGCGGTGGTCGGCTCGTCGGGTGCGGGCAAGTCCACGCTGGCGCGCCTGCTTTACCGTTTTTACGACGTCAGCAATCCGCAGGAAGGCGGGCGCATCACCATTGCAGGTCAAGACATCAAGCAGGTGACCCAGGCCAGTGTGCGCCAGGCCATTGGCATCGTGCCGCAAGACACGGTGTTGTTCAATGACACGGTGGAATACAACATTGCTTACGGCCAGTCCGGCGCCAGCCGCGAGCAGGTTGAAGAAGCCGCCCGCGCTGCGCGCATTCATGATTTCATCAGCGCCACGCCCAAGGGCTACGCCACCATGGTGGGTGAGCGCGGCCTCAAGCTCTCAGGCGGCGAGAAGCAGCGCGTGGCGATTGCCCGCACCTTGCTCAAAGACCCGCCGGTGGTGATTTTTGACGAAGCCACCTCGGCGCTGGACTCGGCCAATGAGCGCGCCATCCAGGCCGAGCTTCGCACCGCCGCGCAAAACAAGACCACGCTGGTGATCGCCCACCGGCTTTCGACCGTCGTTGATGCACACGAGATTTTGGTGATGGACGCCGGCCGCATCATTGAGCGCGGCACACATGCCGGCTTGCTGGCGCAGGACGGGCGCTATGCCCAGATGTGGGCCTTGCAGCAGCAAGGACATGAAGAGGCCTGAACCCTCATTTGAGCCGCCACTTGTGCCGTAATAATCAAGGCCATGGAAACCAAATGGTTGGAAGATTTCGTCAGCCTGGCTGAAACCCGCAGTTTCAGCCGTTCGGCGCAGTTGCGCCACGTCACGCAGCCGGCTTTTTCCAGGCGCATTCAGGCTTTGGAAGCCTGGGCCGGCACGGACCTGGTGGACCGCAGTTCTTACCCCACGCGGCTCACCCTGGCGGGTGAAACGCTTTACGCGCAGTCGCTGGACATGCTGCAGGGCCTGCAGTCAACGCGCGCCATGCTGCGCGGTCACACGGCGGCCGGGCAGGATGTGGTCGAGTTTGCTGTGCCGCACACCCTGGCCTTCACTTTCTTTCCGGCCTGGGTCAGCAGCCTGAGCGATAAATTCGGCCCGCTCAAAAGCCGGCTGATCGCGCTCAATGTGCATGATGCGGTGATGCGCCTGGTTGAAGGCAGCTGTGATTTGCTGATCGCCTACCACCATGACTCGCAGCCCTTTCAACTGGACCCGGGCCGCTACGAGTTGCTCACCCTGGGGCAGGAACTGCTGGCGCCGTATGTCAAACCGGCCGCCGATGGCAAGCCCCTTTATTCGCTGCCGGGGCAGGCCGATCAGCCGCTGCCTTACCTGGGCTACGCGCCCGGCGCTTACCTGGGCCGTGTGGTGGACATGCTGCTCAAGCAGTCGAGCACCGCTATCCATTTGGACCGTGTTTACGAAACCGACATGGCCGAGGGCTTGAAGGCGATGGCACTCGAAGGTCATGGCATCGCTTTTTTACCGCTCAGCGCCGTCAAAAAAGAAGTGCGCGCCAAAAAGCTGGTCAGCGCCGGCACCGGGCTGGACATGTTGATGGAAGTGCGCATTTACCGCGAGCGCCCCGGCGGCAAGGCCGCCCCCAAAAGTCTGGCGCAGGCCTTGTGGAACTACCTGCAAGCGCAGCCCGTGCCCAAGGCCGCCCAGCCCGCTCGCGCGCCTGCCCGACCCGGGCCGCGCTAGCAGCGCTGTTTTTGGGACAATGGCCGCATGAGCACTGACACCCGAACCCCACACCTCACCATCACCCGCCCCGACGACTGGCATTTGCATGTGCGCGACGGCGATGCGCTGGCCACTGTGGTGCCGCACACGGCCGCCCAGTTTGGCCGGGCCATCATCATGCCCAACCTGCGCCCGCCCGTGACTACGGCCGCGCAGGCGCTGGCTTACAAGGCGCGTATCCAGGCAGCGGTGCCGGCCGGTGTGAGTTTTGAGCCCTTGATGACGCTGTACCTGACCGACAACCTGCCGGCCGACGAGATCCGCCGCGCCAAAGACGCCGGCGTGGTGGCCGCCAAGCTGTATCCGGCGGGCGCCACCACCAACAGCGACGCCGGCGTGACCGACCTGCGCAAGACCTACGCCACGCTCGAAGCGATGCAAAAAGCCGGCATGCTGCTGCTGGTGCACGGTGAAGTCACCAGCCCCGATATTGACCTGTTTGATCGCGAAGCCGTGTTCATCGACCAGCAGCTGATACCGCTGCGCCGCGATTTCCCCGAGCTGAAAATCGTTTTTGAGCACATCACCACGCTGGAGGCCGCGCAGTACGTTCTGGCTGCGGACCGCTTCACCGGCGCCACCATCACGGCGCACCACCTGCTGTACAACCGCAACGCCATATTCACCGGCGGCATCCGCCCGCATTACTACTGCCTGCCCGTGCTCAAGCGCGAAAAGCACCGGCTGGCCCTGGTCCAGGCAGCCACCGGCGGCAACGCGCGCTTTTTCCTGGGCACTGACAGCGCGCCGCACCCGGCGCACCTTAAAGAACACGCCAGCGGTTGCGCCGGCTGCTACACCGCGCATGCCGCCATGGAGCTGTACGCTGAAGCCTTTGACGCGGCCGGCGCGCTGGGCCAGCTCGAAGCCTTTGCCAGCTTCAACGGCGCCGATTTTTACGGGCTGCCACGTAACACCGGCACGCTCACGCTCCAGCGCCAAAGCTGGACGCCGCCTGAGAGCTTTGCCTTTGGCGGGGCTGAGCTCAAGCCGCTGCGCTCCGGCGAAGCGCTGGCCTGGAAAGTTGAGACGCCGGTGTGAGCGTCTTAGGCCAGGCGCTTGACTGGCAGCAGCCCTGGCTGGCACCCTGGCGCGCCGAAGCGGCCACTGTAGACGCGATGCTGGCAGCTGGCGCCTCTGTTGCTGAAGTGCTTAATACTTTGCACCGGCAGTCGGCGTCAGGCGCTGCGTCTCTACCTTGGATGCCGGACTTTGTGCCCCAGGCAGCTTTGCCGGCAGACCAGGCCTACGAACAATTTATTTTCGACACGCGCCAGGTACCCACGCGCGACAACCTGCACGACTTGTTCAATGGCCTGTGCTGGCTGCGATTTCCCGAAACCAAGCGCTGCCTCAACGCCTTGCAGGCGGCGCAAATTGCGCGCTCTGGCGTACAGCCGCTGCGCGGTGCGGTGCGAGACGCGCTGACCGTGTTTGACGAAAACGCCGCCTTGTTCAGCGCGCCGCAGCCTCTGTGGGAGGCGCTGCAAGCGCGCCAGTGGCAGCGGCTCTTTGTCGAGCTGCGACCGCTCTGGCGCCAGGCCAGGCTGGTGCTGTTCGGTCACGCTTTGCTGGAAAAACTCACGAACCCGCGTAAGTCGATCACCGCCCACGTGTACCGTGCACCGGCCCCCGCCGGTGAGGTGCACGCGCTGGACCCATGGGCCGCCGGCGCGCTGCGTCAAGCCGACTTGACAGTGAAAATATTTTTACCCCTGCCGGTTTTAGGTGTTCCGGGATGGTGGGCGCAGAACGAGGCGCTTTCTTTTTATGATGATCCTTTAGTTTTTCGTCCGGCCCCGACCGCTTGATATCGCGGGTTTAATCCCCATCTGGACGGTTGTCAGTTTTTTTGCAACAAGCACAACTCACGAAAGTGAATATTTTTATGAAACGCATCTTTTTGTTTGTCATGACCAACCTAGCCATCGTCGTGGTGCTGGGCATTGTCGCGAACGTGCTGGGTGTGAACCGCTTTTTGACCGCCAACGGCCTGGACCTGACGGCGCTTCTCGGATTTGCACTGCTCATGGGTTTTGGCGGCGCCTTCATCTCGCTATTGATCAGCAAGCCGGTGGCCAAGTGGAGCTCTGGCGTGCGCGTGATCAACCAGCCGCAAAACGCGGACGAAGCCTGGATCGTCGAAGTCGTCAGCCGTCTGGCTCAAAAAGCCGGCATCGGCATGCCCGAAGTCGGTATTTTTGAGGGCGAGCCCAATGCGTTTGCCACGGGCGCCTTCAAAAATTCGGCGCTGGTGGCGGTGTCTACCGGTTTGCTGCAAGGCATGACCAAGGAAGAAATCGAGGCTGTGATCGGCCACGAAATCGCGCACATCGCCAACGGCGACATGGTCACGATGACGCTGATTCAGGGTGTGATGAACACCTTTGTGGTGTTCATCAGCCGGGTGGTGGGTTATGCCGTTGACAGCTTTTTGCGCAAGGGGGACTCGCAGAGTTCCGGCCCCGGCATTGGTTATTACGTCACGACCATCGTGATGGACATCGTGCTGGGTTTTGCCGCCGCCATGGTCGTGGCCTGGTTTTCGCGTCATCGCGAATTCCGCGCCGATGCCGGTGCCGCGCAGTTGCTGGGCCGCAAGCAGCCCATGATCAATGCGCTGGCGCGTTTGGGCGGCATGGTGCCCGGCGAGTTGCCGAAGTCGGTGGCGGCTCTGGGCATTGCCGGTGGTGTGGGCGCTTTGTTTGCCACGCACCCGCCGATTGAACAGCGCATTGCGGCTTTGCAGAACGTTTGACGCTGGCTGTTTTTTCGCTTGCTTGAAAAGGCTGCCTTCGGGTGGCCTTTTTCTTTGGGGCCTGGTTTTGTTCGCTGCGGGGTGGGTTCGAGTCCTGGTGCTGTGCGCTGCGGGCTGACCCCGGCGGCGGCTGCCTCATAGGGGGGTACCCCAAATCGGCTGCCGCCGCCGGGGTCAACCCGCATCTACCGGCGTGCTTTTGCAATAGTTTTTAAGGCGGACTTGTCCGCAAGCCTGGCCCGATGGGAGGGCTCGTGCCTTTTGCGGACCGTCATCCTCGCGAACGCGGGGATCCATCTTTTTCCCTGCGTCTGAAATAAGTGTGAAGCTCGCCGATAAGCCGGATTCTGTGCGTTTGCCTTTCTTGCGAAAGACGAACGTGACCGCCATTAATCTGGGCCGGGGGTCGCCCCGCCGGCTCAATGCTACCTACCCGCCAGCTCTGCGGAACCACATCAACGCTGGCCTACTTGGTATTGCTGCGCGTAGAGATTGCCCGTTTCACCCGGACTGAACCGGCTCGTCTCTGTTGCTCTGATCCTCACCTTGCGGTGGAGAGGTGTTACCTCCTACGCTGTCCTGTGCAGTCCGGACGTTCCTCCAGTGCCTGGTTTCCCAGATTGCACCAGCGGCGGTCTGGCGTGCTTCACAGGGCTGATTATCCGCGCAGACGGTCTCCTTCCAGACTGCCACAGGCGCAAAGCCTAAAATCAAGCACTTGATCCGGAAAACGGATCCACTTCAAAGGACACCGCCATGCTGCGTTTGACCGAGCTCAAGCTCCCGCTGGACCATGACGAGGCCTCCCTGCCGGCGCTGATCGTCAAGACCCTGGGCATCACGCCCGCTGAGCTGACCGGCCACCATATTCATAAGCGCAGCTACGACGCACGCAAGCAAAAGCTGCTGCTGGTCTATATCGCGCATGTCACCCTGAGCAGCCCCGTTCTGGAAGAGCAGCTGATCGCTCAATTCGCCGGCCATCCTCACATCGGCCGCGCGCCCGACCTGGCTTATTACCCGCCCACGCAGGCAAGTCTGGCTACGGGGGCCCCGGCTATCCGTCCGGTGGTGATCGGCTTCGGGCCTTGCGGTATTTTTGCGGCGCTGTTGCTGGCGCAAATGGGTTTCAAGCCCATCGTGCTGGAGCGCGGTAAGAAGGTGCGTGAACGCACGAAAGACACCTGGGGCCTGTGGCGCAAGCAGGTGTTGCACCCGGAGTCGAATGTGCAGTTCGGCGAAGGCGGTGCCGGCACTTTTTCAGACGGCAAGCTCTGGAGCCAGATCAAGGACCCGCGCCACCTGGGCCGCAAGGTGATGCTGGAGTTCGTCAAGGCCGGTGCGCCTGAAGAGATTTTGCTGGTCAGCAAACCGCACATCGGCACTTTCAAGCTGGTCAAGGTGGTCGAGCACATGCGCGAGCAGATCGAGGCGATGGGCGGCGAGATCCGCTTTCAGCAGCGCGTCAGCGACGTGCAGATTGAGCGCAACGCAGATGGCCAGCACATCCGTGGCCTGACAGTGGACAACCTGGCCGACGGCAGCCGCTACGAGCTTCGCGCCGACCACGTGGTGCTGGCGCCCGGCCACAGCGCGCGCGACACCTTTGCCATGCTGCATGAGCGCGGTGTTTTCATGGAAGCCAAGCCTTTTTCGATCGGCTTTCGCATCGAGCATCCGCAGGGCTTGATCGACCGTGCGCGGCTGGGTCAGCATGCCGGCCACCCGCTGCTGGGCGCGGCCGACTACAAGCTGGTGCACCACGCTGCCAATGGCCGCAGCGTCTACAGTTTTTGCATGTGCCCTGGCGGCACGGTGGTGGCCGCCACCTCGGAAGTCGGCCGCGTGGTGACCAACGGCATGAGCCAGTATTCGCGCAACGAGCGCAATGCCAATGCCGGCATCGTGGTGGGCATTGCACCGGCTGATTTTGTAGAAGGCGCGATTGCCGGCCAGCCGGTGCATGCGCTGGCGGGCATTGCTTTTCAGCGCCAGCTCGAGTCCAACGCTTACACCCTGGGCGGCAGCAGTTATGAAGCGCCGGGCCAGCTGGTCGGTGACTTTCTGGCCGGCCGCGCCTCGACCGCGCTGGGCAGCGTGGAGCCCTCGTACAAGCCGGGTGTGCACCTGACCGACCTGGCCGGCGCGCTGCCCGGTTATGCGATTGCGGCGATGCGTGAAGCGCTGCCGGCCTTTGGCAAGAAGATCAAGGGCTTTGACATGCCCGACGCGGTGTTGACGGGCGTGGAGACGCGCACCTCGTCACCGCTGCGCATCACGCGCGGCGACGACTTTCAAAGTCTGAATATCAAGGGCCTGTACCCGGCGGGCGAAGGCGCCAGTTATGCGGGCGGTATTTTGTCAGCCGGTGTCGACGGGATCGAGGTGGCTGAAGCGGTGGCGCTGAGCATGGCGGCGCAGAGCCTTGTGATGCCTGCATAGGCAGGAATCCATCCCCGCGTCCTCAGGGCGCCATCGACTCAATGCGTTGCACGTGCGCCAGCAGCGAGCGTTTGGCCACCGGCCAGATGCGGGCGTCCACGTCGTCATAAGCCTGTGCCACCCAGTCGTCCATCGTGCCTTGCGGGTCGGCTTGCATGACTCTCAAAATCTTGGCTTCGCGCTGAAGGCGGTGGGCCCGCAGCCTGGCAATCGCCTGGCTGGCCTGGTCCAGCACGTAACCATGCGCCGGCAAAATGAACTCGATCTGGTGCTCTTCAAAGGCGGCGCTCAGCAGGTCCAGCGAGGCTAAGTAATCGTTCATGTCGCCGTCGGGCGGGTCGACCACCGTGGTGCTGCCGTTGAGGATGTGGTCGCCGCTGAACAGCAGGCCGTCTTCGAGCAGCACCAGACAAACATGGTTGGCCGCGTGGCCGGGCGTGTGCAGTACCCGCAAAGTGTGCGTGACACCTTCCTGGCCGACTTGCAGGCGCTCGCCGTGGGCCAGGGCGCGGTCAGGCACAAAGTGGCTGTTGGCGCGTGCGGTCGGCGCTGAGGGCAAACCAAGAATCTGCGGCTTGTTGGCGCACAAGGCTTGCAGGGGCAGGGCGCCGGGTGAGTGGTCCGCATGCGAGTGCGTGCAGACAATCATGCGGATGTCGCCGCCGGCGGCCAGCCACAGACGCTGCAGGTGGTCGGCATCGGCCGGGCCGGGATCGATGACGATGTAGCCGGTGGCCGCTTCGCCCACCAGGTAGCTGTTGGTGCCCGGGCCGGTCATCACGCCGGGGTTGGGTGCGGTCAGGCGTTGCAGGTTCTTCAGTAAAGGCACGGGCCGCGCTGTCTGCCAGTCCAGCGCGTGAACGATCTGCCCGTCGGGGCAGGTCAGGTGCAGCTCGCCATAGGCGCTTTCGTGCTCCATGAAGCGGGCCTGTCGGCCTTGCAGCATGCCGGCGCGCGGGCAGGAGGTCCACAGCGGCTCTTCGTTGCGCGCGCAGTCGGCCAGCACCGCATCGACGCTGCCATAGTGGCGAAGGCGCTCCAGGGTGCGAATCGTTGGAAACAGCATGAAGAACTGGTCTGCGGCATGCCGCGCCAGGGCTTGCGTCGGGCTGAGCCAGACCGGCTCGAACTGCTCGGATTCGTCGGCAACCGCTTGCTGGCCGGCGGGCATGCGCGCCAAAAGAAAGGGCACGTCAAAGCGTTTGGGCAAGTCGCGGTCTGTCACCCAGTGCGCCAGCACATACACCTCGTCAGCTGCCAAGCGCAATCCTTGTGCTTGGCACTGCGCTGCGAAAGGCAGGTGGCGGTCTAAGTTGGCGATGTCTGCATCGCTGGCATGACTGCCGTCAGCTCTGCGGGCCAGCAAAATGCCGAGCTCTTCAAAACTTTCTCGGATGGCGGCGATCGCCTGTGTCAGGTGCAGATCGCTTTGCGAGGCCCGCCGCGTCGATTGGCCGTGCGCCAGAGCATCGGCCGCATCAATACCGCCACCGGGAAAGACATAGGCACCGGGGGCAAAACTGGCCGAGGCCGAGCGGCGCGTCATCAACACCTCGACGCCGCTCCCGCCGTCGCGCAGCAGCAGCACGGTAGCAGCCGGGAGCAAGGGCGCCGGTTCGCGCTGTGTGTAAAGGAGTTGAGAGCTTCTTGCCATGGGCGCATTTTGCCTGCAAGCGTGAGCGCCCAGCATCTGTCGATGCAGCCGCTGCTCGGCGCTGGGTAAGTACTTTCCTGAATAGGCAAGCCACGGCATGTCGCGATACTGGCGGTTTATTGTCAAAGGCCAACATCATGATGAAACACTGGATTTTGAAGTCCGCCCAGACCGCCGCTAGCGTGGCCTTTGTGGGTGCGGCGCTGGCTGCTGCACCTGCCGCCTGGGCACAAGCCGCCTGGCCGAGCAAGCCGATCAAGTTCGTGGCGGTGTTTCCGCCCGGCGGCTCGGTCGATCAAGTGGCGCGTATTCTGGCGGTGCCCCTGTCGCAGCAACTCGGTCAAAACATCATCGTCGAGAACAAGGGCGGCGCGTCCGGCTCTATCGGCGCGGCGGCGGTCGCTGCCTCGCCCGCGGATGGCTACACCTTTGCGGTGGTTTTTGACACCCACGGCGTCAATCCCAGCCTGATCCCGGGACTGCCTTTTGACACGCGCAAAGACCTGGCTGCGGTCTCGCTCATCGGCACCTCGGCCATGGTGCTGGCCACCTTTTCGGGCTCTGAGTACAAAAGTTTTGGTGATGTGGTGGCTGCCGCTAAAGCCAAGAAAAACGTCAACTACGGCAGCATCGGTTCGGGCAGCCTGGGCCACCTGGCCATGGCCTTGCTCAGCAAAAGCGGCAATATCGATTGGCAGCACGTGCCCTACAAAGGCGGCGGCCCGCTCATGGTCGATGCGGTGGCCGGCCATGTGCCTTTGTCGATTGGATCGGTGTTCGTGACCAAGCCGCACATCGACAGCGGCCGCATGCGTCCGCTCGCCGTCACCACCAGCAAGCGCGTGCCAGATCTGCCCAACGTGCCAACCGTGGCTGAAAGCGGTTTTGCCGGCTTTGACGCGCCGGCCTGGTGGGCTATTTTGGCGCCGGCCAAAACACCGCCTGAAGTGCTCAAGCGCATGAACGAAGAAATCAACAAGGCCCTGAAAAACCCCGAGATCGCCAAGAAGCTGGACGCCCAGGGCATTGACATCTTCGGTGGCACACCCGCAGCAGCAGATGCTTTCATCGGCAAGCAAATCGACATCTGGGCCAAGGTGGTCAAAGACAACGGCATCAAGCCCGACTGAAACCCTCAAGTCTTCTGACACAAAGGCGCGGCGGGTCCGCGCCTTTTTTTGTGTCTGCCGTTGACTCAGGCCTCGGGCGTCACACCCAGCGCCACCAGAAAGCGCGCCACCATGTTGTAAGTAGCAATCGCACTGGTCAGCTCGACGATTTCGGTGTTGTCAAAATGCCGGCGCAGTCCGTTGAAAACATCGTCACTGACTTTCACGTCCAGCGTCATCTGAGCGGCGTACTGAATCACCAGCGCTTCAATCTCCCTGAGCGCCGGGTGCGTCGTTGTCACGCGGGCGTTGTGAATCACCGCGTTGAGTGCATCGAGCTCGGCCTGCACCCCGCCGGCTTTGAGGAAGTCCGGCGCATGGTGTTTGTATTCGTAGACGGCGCCGGTCAGCAGGGCTACGGTGCAAATACCGAGCTCGCGCAGCTTCCAACTGGTGGGCAGGCCCGAGCGCACAGCGCCCAGGTAGATGTTCCAGGCGCGGGCCAGCGGCTCGCTCCACAGCAGGGCCTTGTCCAGGTTGATCATGGTGCCGCCGCGGCGCTTGAGGATGGCGTCGACCAGGTCTTGCGGTTGCGGCTTGAGGGCGGGTGTCCATTCGGGAATGCGCAGCATGTATTTCTTTCTGAGAGTCGGTGTTCAAGGCGCACATGGTAATGCCTCAGACCCGCCCCCCTAGGCCGGCGGATAATGACTGTATGCGAATCCGTTTCACCAAAATGCAGGGCGCCGGCAACGATTTCGTGGTGCTTGACGAAACCCGCGGGCTGCTGGGCCTGACCGATGTGCAATACCGTTTTCTGGCCAACCGGCATTTCGGAGTGGGCGCGGACCAGATACTCAGTGTTCGGGCCGCACCGGCCGGCAGCAAGAACATTGATTTTGCGTATGCTATTCACAACGCCGACGGCCAAGAGGTCGAGCATTGTGGCAACGGTGCGCGTTGTTTTGTGCGCTATGTGCGCGACCAGCATCTGAGCGAGCGCGACACAGTGCGGGTGCAAACCTTGAACCGCGTGCTTGCCTTGCACATGGCGGCAGACGGCCGCGTCAGCGTGGACATGGGTGCACCGGTTTTTGAGCTGTCCGCACTGCCTTTTGACGCAAGCGGTTTGCAAGCGCGCCATACCCTGGGTTGGTCCACATGGCCCCTGGAGGTGAAGGCGCACGGCCAGCAGACCGTCTTGCACACGGCAGTTTTGTCGATGGGCAACCCGCATGCGGTGCAGTTGGTCGACAACGTGGACAGCGCGCCCGTGGCTGAGTGGGGCCCGCAAATCGAAAGCCATCCGCGCTTTGCCCGGCATGTCAATGCCGGCTTCATGCAGTTGCTCTCGCGCGCTGAAATCCGCCTGCGCGTGTATGAACGCGGCGCCGGCGAAACCCTGGCCTGCGGCACCGGCGCTTGCGCGGCCGTGGTGGCCGGCATCCGCCTGGGCTTGCTGGACAGCCGGGTCGATGTGCACACGCGCGGCGGCCTGCTGACTGTCGACTGGCCCGCCAGCGCCCGAAAACTGGACGCGCCGGTGACCCTCAGCGGGCCGGCGACGCAGGTGTTTGAGGGCGAAATTGAGCTACCGGATGCCTGAAGACCGGCTGCCAGACAGCCCTAATTCAATTTAAGGACAATGCCAGACATGAACCAGAATCCACCCTCGATACAACACCCCATCACTGAAGATGACATCGCTAATTTTCTGGCCAACACGCCGGACTTTTTCGAGCGTCATGCCGAGTTGCTGGCCACCGTGCAACTCTCCAGCGGGCATGGTGCTCGCGCCGTAAGCTTGCAGGAACGCCAGGCGGGCATGTTGCGCGACAAAATTCGCGGCCTGGAGTCGCGGCTGGTGGACATGCTGCGGCACGGCCAGGAAAACGTCAACATAGCCGACAAGATGCAAAACTGGATGCGCAGCTTGCTGATGACACCGGCACCCGAGCAGTTGCCGGCGACCATTGCGCGCGAGTTGCAAACGCAGTTTGGGGTGCCGCAAGTGGCCATCAAGGTCTGGGATGTAGCCGCCCCCTTTGCAACCCATGACTTTGCTTTGGGCGCCAGTGAAGCGGCGCGTACAGCCGCTGCGGCCTTGAGCGCGCCTTTTTGCGGCCCTGCGGCGGGGCTGGAAGCTGTCAGCTGGTTGGACGAACCGGCTGCTGCCCGCTCTGTTGCGCTGATTGCGCTGCGCACGCAGCCTGGGCAAGCGCCCTTTGGCATGCTGGTCTTGGCCTCCGGCGAGCCCCAGCGCTTTGCCAGCGACATGGCCACCGACTTTTTGCAAAGCATCGGCGAGCTGGCCAGCGCGGCACTGTCGCGCCTGCACCATCCGGCTGCCGGCAAGGCCTGAGGACGCAACCCATGCCGGACCCGCTGGTCCTGCGTTACCTCGGCCATGTGCGCTTTGAAAAGCGCCTGGCAGAGCGCACTGTCACGCTGTACACGCTGGACTTGGACAAGCTCCAAAGCCTGGCGGCTCAGGCCGGGGTGACACTGCTGGAGGTTGGCCCGGTCCATATGCGGCGCTGGGTCTCACAGATGTACGCCGGCGGGCGCAGTGCCCGTGGCATTGCCTTGATTTTGTCGGGCTGGCGTGGCTTTTATGTCTGGCTGGGGCGCGAGGGTCTGGTCAGCAGCAACCCTGTCCAGGGCCTGCGTGCGCCCAAGGCGGCCAAGCCCTTGCCCAAAGCGCTGGGCGTGGATGAAGCCGTGCAACTGGCTGACTTTAAAACTGCAGACAGCTTGCACCACCCGGGCTTGCAGGCGCGTGACGAATGTCTGACCGAGTTGCTGTACGGTTGTGGCTTGCGCATCGGCGAGCTGGTCGGGCTGGATGCTGTGGCCAGTGCGCAGGCGCGCGGCTGGATAGACCTGCAAGCGGCTGAGGCGCATGTGCTGGGCAAAGGCAGCAAGCGGCGCAGCGTGCCGGTGGGCAGCAAAGCCTTGCAGGCTGTGCAAGCCTGGATGGCCGTGCGCAGCCAGTGGATGAGTGCCCTGGCCGAGCCCGGGACTGCGCTTTTTGTGAGCGAACGCGGCAGCCGCTTGTCTCCCCAACACATCCGTAAAAGACTCAGACTGCGCAGCCTGCAAGCGGGGCTTTCGACGCCGGTGCATCCGCACATGTTGCGCCACTCTTTTGCCAGCCATGTGTTGCAGTCCAGCGGTGATCTGCGCGCTGTGCAGGAGCTGCTGGGGCATGCCAACATCAGCACCACGCAGGTCTATACCCGGCTTGATTTCCAGCACCTGGCCAAAATTTACGATGCAGCCCATCCGCGCGCCAGCGTGGCCGGCCGCAAGCCCAAGCCTGAACCTGAGCCCGGTTCAGACACATCGTCCTGACGCGCTGCACCCTTGGGCGGCGAGCCGCGACAATGGGGGCATGAAATCAATTCGGCTTCGAGAAGGCAAGGAGCGCTCTTTGCAGCGCCGCCACCCGTGGGTGTTTGACGGCGCCATCGCCAAGGGCAGCGGCGACGCCGGTGAAACTGTCAAAGTTGAAAGTCATGACGGGCGTTTTCTGGCTTGGGCCGCCGTCAGTCCCAGCTCTAAGATACGAGCCCGCGTCTGGAGTTTTGACGAAGCCCAGCGCATTGACGCCGCTTTTTTCAGTGCGCGCATTGCCGCTGCGCTCAAGGCCCGTACGCTGTTTGACATTCAAAGTGACGGCATGCGCCTGGTGCATGGCGAATCCGATGGCCTGCCCGGGCTGGTGGTAGACCGCTACGCCGACACGCTGGTGGCTCAGTTTTCCAGCTGCGGTGTCGAGCGCTGGAAAAGTGTCATCGTCCAAGCGCTGCTGGCGCAAACCGGCCTGAGCCGCTTGTACGAACGCTCAGACGCCAGTGTGCGCGGCCTCGAAGGCCTGCCCGAAGCCACAGGCTGGCTCAGCGGCGCGCCCGAAGGCGGCAGCGCCGGCACCGAGATCGTCATCCGCGAGCATGATTGGCGGCTCAGCCTGAACATTGCCGAAGGCCATAAGACCGGCTTTTACCTCGACCAGCGCGACAGCCGTCAGAAGTTTGCACAGCATGCGCGGCGCCGGCAGTTTAAGCGCGTGCTCAACTGCTACTGCTACACCGGTGGTTTCACGGTGGCGGCGCTGGCCGGCGGTGCGGCGCATGTGACCTCGATCGATTCGTCCGGTCCGGCTTTGGACAAGGCTCGTGCCAATGTGGCGCTCAACGGTTTTGATTCGGCGCGCTGCGACATGCTGGATGCTGATGTCAACGCCATGCTGCGCCAGTACATCTTGGAGGGGCGCACCTTTGACGCCATCGTGCTGGATCCGCCTAAGTTCGCGCCCACGGTGGCCCACGCCGAACGCGCAGCGCGCGCCTACAAAGACATCAACCGCCTGGCGCTGACTATTTTGGAGCCGGGCGGCACGCTGTTCACTTACTCCTGCTCGGGCGGCATCAGCGCGGACTTGTTTCACAAAATCGTGGCCTCGGCCGGCACCGACGCCGGGGTGGACGCCTTCATCACCGAGCGCCTGGGCGGTGCGCCAGACCATCCCATGACAGTGACTTTCCCCGAGGGCGAGTACCTCAAAGGCCTGGTGCTGGTGCGTAAGCTGTAGACCCTGCGCCCCAGGCCTGCTGCAGACTGCGACCGCTAAACTCTGCGGCTGTTGTTTTTGTTTTTAGCTCTTCTTTTGTCTTGTAAGGCGCACCATGAGTTTGATTCCCGTCACCATCCTGACCGGCTTTCTGGGTTCCGGCAAAACCACTTTGCTCAAGCGTGTGCTGACAGAGGCGCATGGACAAAAAATTGCCGTGATTGAAAACGAGTTCGGTGAAGAAAACATCGACAACGAAATTCTGGTGAACGACACCAACGAGAACATCATCCAGATGAACAACGGTTGCATCTGCTGCTCGATACGCGAAGACCTGCGCGAAACGCTGCAGCTGCTGGCCTCCAAAAAGCGTCAGGGCCTGCTTGATTTTGAGCGCGTGGTGATCGAGACCACCGGCCTGGCCGACCCCGGCCCTGTGGCGCAGACTTTTTTCATGGACGAGGAAATCGCCGAGCAGTACCTGCTGGACTCCATCCTCACCCTGGTGGACGCCAAGCACGCGGCCACGCAGCTCAACGAGCGCCAGGAAGCGCGCAGGCAAATCGGTTTTGCCGATCAGATTTTCATCAGCAAAACCGACCTGGTGGATGGCGACGAAGTGCAAGCGCTGATGCATCGCCTGACGCACATGAACCCGCGCGCACCGCAGCGCGCTGTGCATTTCGGCGAAGTAGCGCTCAGCGAGGTGTTTGACTTGCGCGGCTTTAACCTGAATGCAAAGCTCGACATTGACCCCGACTTTTTGAAAGATGATGCGCACGACCACGCCGGTCACGACCATGACCATGACCACGGCCATGTTCACGGCGAGCATTGCGACCATCCTTCACATGCTCAAGAGGGCGGGGGCGGGCATCACCATCACCACGATGACGATGTGAAAAGCTTTGTGTTCCGCTCAGACCGCGCCTTCAGCCCGGCCAAGCTCGAAGACTTTCTGGGCGCCATCGTCAACATTTACGGCCCGCGCATGCTGCGCTACAAAGGCGTGCTGAACATGGAAGGCACAGAGCGCAAAGTTATTTTTCAGGGCGTGCACCAGCTGATGGGCAGCGATCTAGGTCCTGCCTGGGCGGCGGGCGAGTTGCGGACCAGCAAGATGGTTTTCATCGGAATTGATCTGCCCAAAGATATTTTTCTCCAAGGTCTAGAGCAAAGCCTGGTTTGAGTTAGGCTCTCCCACTTGCCTTGAAAGTGCTTTGGCATGTCCGGTTTAAGCCTGAAGCCTTTGTTTTCCGTTCTTTTTTTGCAACTTTGACCCCTGCGCTGCCTTGCAGTCAGGCCCACCCGCTAGAATCGCGCGCCGATCCAACAAGCCGGCCTCATTGCCTGTCCGGGCGCGAGGCCTTCGAGGTTGACCCCACAGGCCAGTACCCAGAGGAGACAAGCAGTGAAAGCCACCGCCAAGAAAAACAAGACAAACGCGAAGGCGAGCGTCAAGCCAGCCAGCAAAGCCGGCAAGGCCAAGGTTCCCGCCCGCAAGCCTGCGCCGGCCAAGGCCGTGGTCAAAAAAGTCGCTGTGAAGAAACCCGTCAAAGCGCCGCTCAAAACAGTGACCAAAGCCAAAGCCCTTGCCAAGCCCGCCGCAAAGCCAGTCACCAAAGCCAAACCCGTGGTGAAAGCCAAGGCCGCGGTGAAGGCCAAGCCTGTTGTCAAAACCAAAGTAGCTTTGAAGACCAAGCCGGCAGCCAAAGCCAAGCCTGCAGTAAAAACCAAAGCTGCTGGAAAAGCCAAGCCTGCCCTCAAAGCGAAAATATCTTCTGTTAAAGCTGCGCCCAAAGCAGCGGCTAAAGCAGCCTCTAAACCCTCCCGGCCGGCGGCGGCTCCCAAGTCGCCTGTCAAGTCTGCGGTCGGCAAATCTGGACCCGCTTCTGCGAAAGCCAAGACCATGCCGCCTGCGCCTGTGCCGCCCACCCCCACTGCCAAAGCCAACATGCTCACGCCACCTCCTGCACTCAAACCCGGCCGCCGCAGTTCAGCTCGCGCTACTGCCCACATGCCGCCGCCCGCCCCCATGGTGCCTACCCATGCGCCAGATGCAGCGAAGGCCAGCTACTCGACCATCACAGAGCGCGTGATTTCGCCGCCACCGCATGTGGCTGCAAAAAAAGATCCGAAACTGGCCAACAACTGGAAAAACAAAGACGCCACGGCCCTCAGCGATGAAGAAGTGAAAGCCATGCCGGATTCCGAGTACATGAACGACAAGCAGCTGGCTTTCTTTCGCCACAAGCTGTCTCTGCTCAAGCAGGAAATTCATGCCAGCGCCGGCGAGACCACTGAGCACCTGCGCGAAGACACGGTGGTAGTCCCGGATCCTGCTGACCGTGCCACCATCGAGGAGGAGCATGCCCTGGAGTTGCGCACGCGTGACCGCGAGCGCAAGCTGCTCAAGAAAATCGAACAATCGATAAGCCGCATTGACGCCGGTGACTACGGTTACTGCGACGAAACCGGCGAGGCCATCGGTGTCGGCCGCTTGATCGCCCGGCCCACGGCCAGCTTGTCCCTGGAAGCGCAGCAGCGCCGCGAGCTCAAACAAAAAATGTTCGGTGACTGAGCTTTGAGCCTTGCGCCCGTGCGCTGAGCGGGCGCATGGCGCTTCCTGTGGGATTTGGACCATCCCCATTGAACGTGTCTTTTTGCCGCTGAGAGCCGGTCTTGACTTGACTGCGTCCTTTTTCGCGGCTTTTTCGTCCTCACCCCTTGCTTGCCCGGCCATCGTTTACTCGCTACATGGCGCTGTGTTTGCACGCCTTTGACTGAGCGCGCTTGTCGGGGCATTTAGGCCGGCTCAGCAGGCTTGGCACGTACACCCTGAGAAAGCACTTTCACAGCCTACGCTAAGTGCTTAATTTTGAACGACTTTATTTTATAAATTGTCTGGAAGATCGCTCTAAGTCATTGATTTCATTGAAAAAAACTACCCAAAGGCATTTGCATTGGCAGATATTCCTGCTAAAGTGGGGAAAAGTGCATTTTTGTGGTTAAAAGTGTTTTTAAAGGTCTGAGCTCGTGTTCCAAGGTGCGTCTTCCATTGTTCTCGATGCCAAGGGTCGCTTGTCGGTGCCGACGCGGCATCGTGACGTGCTGAGCGCGACCGCCGCAAGCCAGATCACCATCACCAAGCACCCCCACGGCTGCCTCATGATTTTCCCTCGCAACGAGTGGGAAAAATTCCGCGAGCGCATTGCCTCGCTGCCCATGCAGGCGCAGTGGTGGAAACGGATTTTCCTGGGCAACGCCATGGACGCCGAACTCGACGCCACCGGCCGCGTGCTGGTTTCGCCTGAGTTGCGTGCGGCTGCCGGCATCAGCAAGGACACGGTGCTGCTCGGGATGGGCAGTTATTTTGAATTGTGGGATGCCGCCACCTATGCGGCCCACGAAGCCGAGCAGATGAAGGGCGAAATGCCGGACGTCTTCAAGGACTTTTCGTTCTGATTGATGACGGTGCCACAAGCATGGACACACCGCACCGTCTTGTTGAACGAAGCAGTCCAGGCACTGCATCTCAACCCCGACGGGCATTACATCGACGCGACTTTCGGTCGTGGTGGTCACTCGCGGCTGATCCTGTCGCAACTCTCGGCGCAGGGCAGGCTGACGGCCTTCGACAAAGACCTCGATGCAATGGCCGAGGCTGCCAGCATTGCCGACGCACGTTTTGCGATTCGCCACGAGGGCTTCAGTCACATGGCTCAACTGCCTGCAGGCAGCGCCGCAGGCATCCTGATGGACCTCGGTGTGAGCTCGCCGCAGATCGACAACGCGGCGCGCGGATTTTCATTTCGCGGCAACGGCCCGCTGGACATGCGCATGGACACCACGCGTGGCCAGAGTGTGGCCCAGTGGCTGGCCGACGCATCCATCGAGAGCATGACGGAGGTCATTCGTGACTATGGCGAAGAACGGTTTGCTGGGCAGATTGCAAAGGCGATTGATCGTCGGCGGCAGGAGCGGGGCCCTCTTGGAAGCACCGCTGAACTGGCCGAGGTCGTGGCTGGCGCGGTCAAAACCCGCGAGCCGGGTAAGGACCCTGCAACGCGCACATTTCAAGCTTTTCGGATTTTCATCAACGCCGAGCTTGAAGAGTTGCAACAGGCGCTGAGTGCTTCACTTAAGGTACTTCAAACCGGAGGTCGGCTGGTGGTCATAAGTTTTCATTCTTTGGAAGACCGCATCGTCAAGCAATTTATCGCCGAGCATTCGCGCGAGGTATTCGATCGCCGCGCCCCTTTTGCCGCACCCAAAGCCATGCGCCTGAATGCCTTGGGTCGCATCAAACCGTCCGATTCAGAAATTGCCGAAAACCCGCGCTCGCGCAGTGCCGTCATGCGCCTGGCCGAGCGCACCGGAGTGCCTGCATGAAGCAGGGCGCGCGCCACTTGGCCATCCAACCCGGAGCATGCGCGTCATGATCCGTGTCAATGTGTTGCTGCTGGTGGCGGTGGTGATGAGTGCACTCTACCTGGTGCACATCCAGTACGAATCGCGCCGGTTGTTTGTGGAGCTCGAAAAAGCGGCTTTGCAAATGCGCAAGCTGGAGATGGACAGCGAAAGCGCACTGGCAGAAAAACGCGCGCAGGCCACGCCCATGCGGGTGGACAAACTGGCCAAAGAAAAATTGCAGATGCAGCCGGCCACGCCGGCGATCACCCAGTATGTGGCCTTGCGTGATTCGGCAGCGGCCCCCGCACCGGTGAAACCATGAGCCGCAGCGTACGTTACAGCTCCAGTCCCCTGCTGGCCAGCAAAACGCCGGTGTGGCGCAGCAAGTTCATCGTGGCCGCCATTGCGCTGGGGTTTGCCGTGCTGGCTGCCCGGGCTGCGCATGTGCAGATTTTCGGCAATGCATTTTTTCAGCGTCAGGGCGAGGTGCGCTTTGTCCGCACGCTGGAACTTCCGGCCAGCCGTGGCCGCATCATGGACCGCAATGGTTTGATCCTGGCCTCCAACATTCCGGCGGCCAGCATCTGGGCGATTCCTGAAGATGTCAATGCCACGCCGGCGCAGCTCAAAGAACTGGCGCAGCTGCTGGAGATCCCTTTCACAGAGCTGAGCAGCAAGCTGGGCAATGAAGACAAGAGCTTTGTCTGGCTCAAGCGCCAGGTCGAAGAGCCGGTGGCCAAGCGCATCACCGAGCTCGGTCTCAAAGGCATTCACCAGGACAGCGGATTCAAGCGCCAGTACCCGGATGGCGAAGCCACGGCACACGTGATCGGCTTTACCAACATTGAAAACACCGGCCTCGATGGCATGGAGCTGACTTTCGAGAAACACTTGCTCGGACGCTCGGGTTCCAGGCGCGTCATCAAAGACGGTAAGGGCCGCGTGGTGGAGGACATCCGCGACAAAGTACCGCCTGTCGATGGCAAGGACCTGCAACTCTCGCTGGACAGCAAGGTGCAGTTTTTTGCTTATCAAAAACTGCGCGAGACCGTGACTGCGCAAAAAGCCAAGGGCGGCAGCGTGGTGGTACTTGACGCTGTCACCGGCGAAGTGCTGGCGCTGGCCAATTACCCCAGCTACATGCCCGACAAACGCAAAAACCTCACGGGTGAGCAGTTGCGCAACCGCGCTGTGACGGACACCTTTGAGCCGGGCTCGACCATGAAGCCGATCACCGTGGCCATGGCCCTGGAAGCAGGCCGCGTCACTCCGCAAACGCTCATCGACACCGGGCCGGGCCGCTATGCGATTGGCGGCTTCAATATCACCGACACGCACAACTACGGCACGCTGACGGTCGAGGGTGTGATTCAAAAATCCAGCAATGTGGGTGCGCTCAAGATCGCGCAAAAAATGAGTCCGCATGAAATGTGGGACACCT
>JBIKPY010000045.1:0-23774 GCA_044357185.1 Polaromonas sp. | reverse complement strand
AAGCCCAAGGGCAAGTACTACGCCTGCTCCATGCTGCCCTACCCCAGCGGCAAGCTGCACATGGGCCACGTGCGCAACTACACCATCAACGACATGCTCACGCGCTACCTGCGCATGCAGGGCTACAACGTGCTCATGCCCATGGGTTGGGACGCCTTTGGCCTGCCAGCCGAAAACGCCGCCCTCAAAAACGGCGTGCCGCCGGCCAAGTGGACCTACGAGAACATCGCTTACATGAAGCAGCAGATGCAGGCACTGGGCCTGGCCATCGACTGGCGCCGCGAAGTCGCCACCTGCGACCCGACGTATTACAAGTGGAACCAGTGGCTGTTTTTAAAAATGCTGGAAAAAGGCATCGCCTACCGCAAGACGCAGGTCGTCAACTGGGACCCGGTAGACCAGACCGTGCTGGCTAACGAGCAGGTGATTGACGGCAAGGGCTGGCGCACCGGCGCCGTGGTGGAAAAGCGCGAGATCCCGGGCTACTACCTCAAGATCACCGACTACGCGCAAGAGTTGCTGGACCATGTGCAGGTCGGCAATGACAAGGCCACGCTCAAGGGCTGGCCCGAGCGCGTGCGCCTGATGCAGGAAAACTGGATCGGCAAGAGCGAAGGCGTGCGCTTTGCGTTCCCGCACGAGATCAAAGACGCGTCGGGCGTGCTGATCGGCGACGGCCGCATGTTTGTGTTCACAACGCGCGCCGACACCATCATGGGCGTGACTTTTTGCGCCGTGGCGCCCGAGCATCCGCTGGCGCTGCATGCGGCGGCCGGCAACCCCAAGCTGGCGGCTTTTCTGGAAGAGTGCAAGGCTGGCGGCACGACTGAGGCCGAGTTGGCGGCTAAAGACAAGGTGGGCATGCCCACGGGCTTGTTTGTCACGCACCCGTTGACGGGTGAGCAGGTCGAGGTGTGGGTCGGCAACTATGTGCTGATGAGTTATGGCGACGGCGCTGTGATGGGTGTGCCGGCGCATGATGAGCGTGACTTTGCGTTTGCGCTGAAGTACGACTTGCCTATACGGCAGGTCGTGGCTGTGGGCTTGGCGAAGACGGACGAGGCAGCGGGCGCGTCTGCGGCCTCAGACGCAAGCTCGACATCGGCCTCCGACGCGCCCGCTACCTCGTCCTTGCGCCTGTTCGACGACAAGCAATGGCAAGACTGGTATGCCGAAAAGGGCACGGGTGTGGCAGTTCAATCAGGCAAGTACAACGGCCTGGTGTTCAAGGCTTGCCTCAACGCCGTGGCGGCTGACCTGGCCGCCAAAGGCCTGGGCGAGAAAAAAACCACCTGGCGTTTGCGCGACTGGGGCGTTAGCCGCCAGCGCTACTGGGGCACGCCGATCCCGATCATTCATTGCGCTGAACACGGCGCGGTGCCGGTGCCGGAAAAAGACCTGCCGGTGATCTTGCCGCAGGACTGTGTGCCGGACGGCTCGGGCAATCCGCTGATCAAGCACGAAGGCTTTCATGCCGGCGTGGTCTGCCCTGTTTGCGGCAAGGCCGCCAGGCGCGAGACGGACACCATGGACACCTTTGTCGATTCGTCCTGGTACTTCATGCGCTACTGCGACCCGCAAAACAGCGCTCAAATGGTGGGTGCCGGCACCGACTACTGGATGCGGGACCAGGCCAAAGCCACCGGCGGCAGCGGCATGGACCAGTACATAGGCGGCATTGAGCATGCGATTCTTCATTTGCTCTACGCACGCTTTTGGACCAAGGTCATGCGTGACCTGGGCCAGGTGACAATTGACGAGCCTTTCACCAAGCTGCTGACGCAGGGCATGGTGCTCAATCATATTTACACCCGCAAGACCGACAAAGGCGGTATCGAGTATTTCTGGCCGCATGAGGTCGAGGACTTTCATGACGAGGCCGGCAAGGTGTTGGGCGCCAAGCTCAAACAAGCCAAGGGCGACTTGCCTGCCGGCACGCTGATCACCTACGAAGGTGTGGGCACCATGAGCAAGAGCAAGAACAATGGCGTCGATCCGCAAGACCTGATTGAAAAATACGGCGCCGACACCGCGCGTCTGTACACCATGTTCACCGCACCGCCCGAAGCCACGCTGGAGTGGAACGACGCGGGTGTCGAAGGCTCTTACCGCTTTTTGCGCCGCGTCTGGAACTTTGGCTTCAAGCTCGCGGGCATGGGCACAGCAGCCGGCTCCGGTACACCGGACAAAGACAGCAAAAGCCTGCGCCACGAGGTCTACACCATTTTCAAGCAGGTGGACTACGACTACCAGCGCATGCAATACAACACGGTGGTCTCAGGCAGCATGAAGATGCTCAACGCGCTGGAAGACTTTAAAGGTGAAGTTCATGCCGCGTCCTTGGCAGCGCTGCGCGAAGGCTTTGGTATTTTGCTGCGCTGCCTCTACCCGGCCACACCTCACCTCACCCATGGCTTGTGGAACGCGTTGGCTTATGCCGCAGAACACGGCGAGCTGCTTGACGCGCCCTGGCCCCGCGTGGACGAAGCCGCCCTGCAGCAAGACGAGATCGAACTTATGCTGCAAGTCAACGGCAAACTGCGCGGCTCCCTGACCGTGCCGGCCGGCGCCGACAAAGCCGCCATAGAGGCCGCGGCACTGGCCAGCGAAGCTTTTGTGCGCGCCGCCAACGGCGCTGCCCCCAAGAAAGTGATTGTTGTGCCGGGCCGGCTTGTCAACATCGTCGTCTAAAAAGGAGTTCAGACCATGCAACGTCGCCTTATCTTGTCACTGGCTGGTGCTGGCGCTTTGATGACTGCCGGCTGCGGATTTCGCCTTCGTGGCACGCCTAATTTCGCGTTCAAATCCATCTATGTCAATGCGCCGGCGAGCTCCGGTCTGGGCGACGACCTCCGGCGTGCCCTGACGGCCAACAGCGCGCTGCGCGTGATCACTAACCCGCAGCAAATGCTGGAAGCCGATGTGATTCTGGATGTCCTGGCGGACCAGCGCGAAAAAACCGTGCTGGGCACCAGCAGCGCCGGCCAGGTGCGGGAGTTCCAGCTGCGCATGCTTTTTTCTTTCCGGCTGCGCACGCCCCAGGACAGGGAATTGATGGAGCTGACCGAACTGCAACAGCAACGCGACATCAGCTACAACGAAAGCGCTGCCCTGGCCAAAGAAAACGAAGAAGCTTTGCTGTATCGCGACATGCAAAGCGACCTGGTTCAGCAAATCATGCGCCGGCTGTCTTCGGTGCGCGCGTTGTAAAAAAACTCCGGGCGTAAGATTGCCCCATGCAACTGGCCAGCGCGCAACTCTCTGAACACCTGCAGCGCGGGCTCAAAAGCCTTTATACGCTGTATGGCGACGAACCCTTGCTGGTGCAAGAATGTGCCGACACGCTGCGCGCCCATGCCCGCCAGCTCGGCCACACCGAACGCACAGTGCACACTGTGGCCGGCGCCCATTTCGACTGGAGCGAGGTGCTCGCCAGCGGCGGCTCGCTCAGCCTGTTTGCTGACAAGCAGATTTTAGAAATCCGCATCCCCAGCGGTAAACCGGGCAAAGACGGCTCGCTTGCACTCCAGCAAATCGCCGAGCGCGCCCAAGGTGACGACGCTACGCTGACGCTGGTGCTGCTGCCCAAACTCGACAGCCTGAGTAGCAAGAGCGCCTGGTTTGGCGCGCTCGAGAGCTTTGGCGTGACCATCCGGCTGGACCCGGTGGATCGCCGCAACCTGCCGGCCTGGATAGCCCAGCGCTTGCAGCAGCACAGCCTGCAGGTCGCACCCGGCGAAGAAGGCCAGCGCACCCTGCATTTTTTTGCCGAGCGCGTCGAAGGCAATCTGCTGGCAGCGCACCAGGAAATCCAGAAGCTCGCGCTGCTGTACCCCACGCTCAACCCGCGCCAGCCCACAGTGCTGAGTTTTGACCAGGTTGAAAACGCCGTGCTCAATGTGGCGCGTTATGACGTCTTTAAATTGTCAGAAGCGGTGCTCGCCGGCCAGGGCCTGCGCGTGGCCCGCATGCTCGACGGCCTGCAGGCCGAAGGTGAGTCCGAGGTGCTGGTGCACTGGGCACTGGCCGAAGACATACGCAGCTTAAAACGTGTCAAAGACGCCATGGCCGCCGGCCGGCCCTTGCCGATGGCGCTCAGGGAAAACCGGGTTTGGGGTGCCAAAGAAAAGCTGTTCGAGCGAGTCCTGCCGCAAATCGACGAGCCCACCTTGGCCAAGCTGCTGCAGTCAGCGCACAAGGTGGACGGCATCGTCAAAGGCCTCAAGCAGCCCGACTGGCCAAGCGATGGCTGGCAATCGCTGCACAGGCTGGCCGGCATGTTGTGCAGCAGTTGTGCTGCGCCGCAGACCGGCCGCAGCGCGCGCTCACTGCAGCGCTGACGCCTAAACAGCTGAGCATGGCAGAAAAAAACGCCTGCGCTTGATGCATAACAAGGTCTGGACCTGCCGTCATCGTTAGCCTTGAACATGGGCATAGGCCCATTTCAACCAGAGGCGGAAAACGATGAACCAATCAATCCTCAGTGATTTGGCACTGGCTGGCGGGCTGCGGCCGCTTCAACTGGCCGGTCGGGAATTGCTGCCCGTGGTGCAAGGCGGTATGGGTGTGGGTGTTTCCGCCAGCGGCCTGGCCGGCGCCGTGGCCCGCTTGGGCGCGATGGGCACGGTCTCGGCTGTGGACCTGCGCCGGCGCCACCCTGACCTGATGGCGCAAACCGGCCACCTGGACAAAGAAGCCAATGCGCGCGAGCTGATTGACGCGGCCAACCTGCTGGCGCTGGACCGCGAGATCCAAGGCGCCCGCCAGATCGCCGGCGGCAAGGGCCTGATCGCGGTCAACGTGATGAAAGCGCTGAGCGCTTACGAGGCGTATGTAAGCCAGGCACTGGCCAGCGGCGCCGATGCCATCGTCGTCGGCGCCGGCCTGCCGCTGGACTTGCCCGAGATCGCGCGAGACTTTCCGGCTACGGCCTTGATACCGATTTTGTCGGACGCGCGCGGTGTGCAGCTGGTGGTACGCAAATGGGAAAAGAAAGGCCGGCTGCCCGACGCCATCGTGATTGAGCATCCGCGCCTGGCGGGCGGTCACTTGGGCGCTGCCAAAGTGGCTGACCTGCAAGACCCGCGCTTTGACTTTGAGAGTGTGATTCCGCAGGTGCTGGCTTTCTTCAAGAGCGCGGGCATTGAGCGCGAGATCCCCTTGATTGCAGCCGGTGGTATCAGCAGCCATGCTGACATCCTGCGTCTTCAGGCGCTGGGAGCGGCGGCGGTTCAGCTGGGCACGGCCTTTGCCGTCACCCTGGAATGCGATGCAGACCCGGCCTTCAAACGGGTGTTGGCCGAGGCCGGGCAGGAAGACATGGTGGAGTTCATCAGTGTGGCCGGCCTGCCGGCACGCGCCGTGCGCACCCCCTGGCTCAACAAATACCTGCGCATCGAGCACAAGCTGCAGGCGAATGCCCACGAAAAGAAAAAATGCAATATGTCTTTTGACTGCCTGAGCCACTGCGGACTGCGCGACGGCAACGCCGCCATGGGCCAGTTCTGCATTGACCAGCAACTCGGTCATGCGATGGCTGGTGAAATCGACAAAGGTCTGTTCTTTCGCGGCGCCGGCACGCTCCCCTTCGGTCGGGAGATACGGTCTGTCCAAGAACTGATGGAGCGCCTGATCACCGGCCGCCAACCAGCACCGCACGCCTTGCAAACGGTCACATGAAAAGCATCAAGAAAAATACAAAGCGCCGTCTAGCGATCAAGGGCGGCGGCAACAACTGCATTGAATCCGGGCACCCAGGCAGCCGCGGATAAACGAGTGCATAGACGCTTGCGGCAAAATGGGGGTATGAACGCGCCCGACCTTTCCACAGTCCCCGCTAAAGACGGCGATCTTGCGCGCCTGATGCAAGCGCTGGGGAGCCAGGCCAAAGCCGCCTCGGCCCTGATGGCTAAAGCGCCGGCTGCGCTCAAAAACCAGGCGCTGGCCCAGCTGGCTGCCCTGCTCCGCGAGAACTTTGCCGCTCTGCAAACTGCCAACCAGCGCGACCTGAGCCGCGCCGCCGCTGCCGGCTTGTCCGGCCCCATGCTGGACCGACTGAAACTCAGCGCCGACGCGCTGGAAACCGTGGCCGTGGGCTGCGAGCAGCTCGCCGTCATGCCCGACGTGATCGGCGAAATCATCGGCATGAAGCAGCAGCCCAGCGGCATCCGCGTCGGTCAGATGCGCGTGCCCATTGGCGTGTTCGGCATGATTTACGAGAGCCGGCCCAACGTCACCACAGAAGCCGCCTCACTGGCCATCAAGAGCGGCAACGCCTGCATCTTGCGCGGCGGCTCTGAAGCGATTGAATCGAACAAGGCACTGGCCGCGCTGGTGCAGCAGGCACTGGTGGCGGCCGGTCTGCCGGCCAATGCTGTGCAACTGGTGCCCAGCACCGACCGCGAAGCCGTTGGCATGCTGATCACCATGCCGCAGTATGTGGACGTCATCATTCCGCGCGGCGGCAAAGGTTTGATCGAGCGCATCAGCCGCGACGCCAAAGTACCGGTCATCAAGCACCTGGACGGCAACTGCCATGTGTATGTGGATGACTTGTGCGACATGGCCATGGCCGTGAACGTGGCTGACAACGCCAAGACACAGAAGTACAGCCCCTGCAACGCCGCCGAAGGGCTGCTGGTAGCGCGTGCTGCTGCTGCCGAATTTCTGCCTGCCATCGGCGCTATTTACGCGGCCAAGGGTGTTGAGATGCGCTGCGACGCCGAATCGCTGGCTTTACTGCAAGCGGCCCAGCCCGGCGCCACACTCAAGCCAGCCACCGAGCAGGACTGGTACGAGGAATACCTGGCGCCCATCATCAGCATCAAGGTGGTGGCGGGTGTCGATGAGGCCATTGACCACATCAACCGTTACTCCAGCCACCACACCGACGCCATCATCACGCGTGACCGCGATCGTGCCCAACGCTTTTTGCGTGAGGTCGATTCGGCCAGCGTCATGGTCAACACCAGCACGCGCTTTGCCGACGGCTTCGAGTTCGGCCTGGGCGCCGAAATCGGCATCAGCACCGACAAGTTCCACGCCCGCGGGCCGGTCGGCATTGAAGGGTTGACATCGCTCAAGTACGTGGTGTTGGGCGAAGGTGAAGTTCGGGGATGAATAGCCGGCTGGTATTGCAAGCCGTAGAAATGTCACCATCTGTGGGTAGTATCGGTAAGCGGTTTCGCACTGAGAACAATATTTGACCTGAAAGTGGCCGCATGGTTCCCCATCTCATCACCGCCCTGAACGGCCCGATCAACGAGTTGGAGCAGCGCGTCCTGGACTCTATGCCGGCCATCGAGCGCTGGTTTCGCCTGGAGTGGATGGAGCACACGCCGCCGTTTTACACCTCGGTGGATGTGCGCAATTCGGGCTTCAAACTCGCGCCGGTAGACACCAACCTGTTTCCCAGCGGCTGGAACAACCTGACCCCGGAGATGCTGCCACTGGCAGTGCAGGCGGCGATGGCGGCCATCGAAAAAATCTGCCCTGAGGCGCGCAATTTGTTGGTGGTGCCAGAGAACCACACGCACAATACTTTTTACCTGTCTAACCTGCTGCAGCTCAAGCGCATCTTTCACCAGGCCGGACTGAACGTGCGTTTTGGCTCGCTCAACCCCGAGATCAAAGAGCCGACCAGCTTTAACGTGCCCAACGGCGAAGCCATCACCATCGAGCCGCTGATCCGCAGCGACACGCGCCTGGGGCTCAAAGATTTTGACCCCTGCACGATTTTGCTGAACAACGACTTGTCGGCCGGCATTCCCGGCATGCTCGAAGATCTGCACGAGCAGTTTTTGCTGCCGCCGCTGCACGCCTGCTGGTCAGTACGGCGCAAGTCGCGCCACTTTCAAGCTTATGAAGAGGTGGCCAAGCGCTTTGGCAAGCTGCTGGGCATGGACCCGTGGTTGATCAACCCGCTGTACGCCAAGTGTGGTGAAGTGGACTTTGCGGCGGGCGTGGGCATGGACAGCCTGAGCAGCCATGTGGATGCCTTGCTGACCAAAATCCGGCGCAAGTACAAAGAGTACGGCATCAATGACAAGCCATTTGTCATTGTCAAAGCAGACAACGGTAATTGCGGCATGGGCATCATGACGGTGCGCGACGTCAAAGACCTGGACCTGCAAAACATCAAGCCCCAAGAGGGACTGACACTCACCGAGGTGATCGTCCAGGAAGGCGTGCTGACCAATGAGCGCGTCAACGATGCCGTGGCCGAGCCGGTTGTCTACATGATGGACCGCTTTGTGGTGGGCGGTTTTTACCGGGTGCATGCCGAGCGTGCAGTCGACGAAAGCCTGAACGCCCCCGGTGCCAGCTTTGTGCCACTGGCTTTTGCCGACAGCTCCCGCCTGCCCCAGCCCGGCCGCAAGCCCGGCTCCAGCAGCCCGAACCGCTTTTACATGTACGGCGTGATTGCCCGCCTGGCCATGCTGGCCGCCAGTTACGAGCTCGAAGGCACGGATCCGCTGGCCGAGGTCTACGACTGAGGCCTTTTTGACAAGGGTTTAAGGACCGCCGGCCGGCAAAAGGCCTGCGGCGCCGTCTTCAGTTGCTGCGTTGCAACAAAACCCAAGTTTTTTGTGCCTGCTTAGTCCAGCCCGGCTTGCGCAGCTACGGCTCAGGCGCAAAATAGCCAACCTCTCTACAACCATTCCCCCAGACGCTGAGTACGCCGACAGGGGAATTTTTTGTGACCAGCTCAAAAACATCCCTCACAGCGCTCACCCTGGGCGCTATCGGTGTCGTCTACGGCGACATCGGCACCAGTGTTCTGTATGCCATCAAGGAAGTCTTCGGCTCCGGGCATGTCGAATTTATTCCAGCCAATGTCTACGGCATCTTGTCCATCTTTTTCTGGACACTGACGCTGATCGTCTCGATCAAGTACGTACTTCTGGTGCTGCGCGCAGACAACAACGGCGAGGGCGGCCTGGTGGCCATGCTGGCGCTGGCTTCGCAGGCGGTCAAAGACAAACCCCGCCTGCGGCGCGTGCTTTTGCTGATCGGCATTTTTGGCACATCCTTGTTTTATGGCGACGGCGTCATCACCCCGGCTATTTCCGTGTTGTCGGCGGTCGAAGGGCTGGAGGTGATTTCCCCGGCCTTCAAAAGCTATGTGATCCCGGCAACGCTGATTATTTTGTTTGGCCTGTTTGCCGTACAAAGACGCGGGACGGCCGGCATCGGTAAATTCTTCGGGCCCATCACGCTGGTGTGGTTTGGCGTGCTGGCCTTGCTGGGTGTTTCGCAAATCGTCACATACCCGGCCATTTTGCAAGCTGTCAGCCCGCATTACGCGCTGACATTCATGTGGACCAACCCCGGAACCACCTTCATTATTTTGGGCGCTGTGGTGCTGTGCGTGACCGGCGCCGAGGCGCTTTATGCCGACCTCGGGCACTTCGGCAAAAAACCGATCCGCCTGGCCTGGTTCTCAGTGGTCATGCCTTCCCTGACGCTGAACTATTTTGGCCAGGGTGCCTTGCTGCTGAAAAACCCCGAAGCCGTTAAAAATCCTTTTTACCTGATGGCGCCCGAATGGGCTTTGGTGCCCCTGGTGCTGCTGGCCACCATGGCCACCGTGATTGCCTCACAAGCGCTGATCACGGGTGCTTTCAGCGTCACCAAACAAGTCATCCAGCTCGGTTACCTGCCGCGCCTGAACATCCAGCACACCAGCGTGCGCGACACCGGCCAGATCTACATGCCCCTGGTCAACTGGGGCCTGTTTGTCACCATTGTGCTGGCGGTGCTGCTGTTTCGCTCGTCCAGCAACCTGGCGGCGGCCTACGGCATTGCGGTGTGTACCGACATGCTGATCACCACCATACTGACTTTTTACGTGATCCGTTACGGCTGGAAGTACCCGCTGTGGCTGTGCTTGGTAGCTACCGGCATTTTCTTTGCGGTGGACTTTGCCTTCTTTGCCTCCAACATGATGAAGCTGTTTGCCGGCGGCTGGTTTCCACTGGTTATCGGCGGCGCGATTTTCACGCTGATGATCACCTGGAAAAAAGGCCGTGAACTGCTCAACAGCAAATTGCGCTCCGACGCCATTGACCTGCCGTCTTTTTTGGAGTCTGTGTTCATCAGCCCGCCGGCCCGTGTGGAAGGCACCGCTGTATTTTTGACCGCCGAGCGCGGCACGGTGCCCAACGCACTGCTTCACAACCTCAAACACAACAAGGTGCTGCATGCGCAAAACCTGTTTGTCACGGTTCAAAACCACGAAGTGCCTTGGATCAGCCTGGACAAGCGGCTGGAGATCGAGTCGCTGGGTCACAACTGCTGGCAAGTGGTTTTGCATTACGGCTTCAAGAACGACCCCAATGTGCCCAAAGCGCTGGAAAACCTCAAAGACCGGGGCTGCGAATTGGAAAGCATGACCACCAGCTACTTTTTGTCACGTGACACCGTGATCCCGACCATAGGCGGCGGCATGGCCACCTGGCGCGAAAAGCTGTTTGCGCAAATGCACCACAACGCCAGCGGCGCGGCCGACTTCCTGAAGCTGCCCAACAACTCGGTGGTGGAACTGGGCTCGAAGATCGAGATCTGAGAGCGGGCCGGCGACCTGCCAAAATCCAGCCATGAACATTCTTTTCGTCGCTGACCCGCTCGAGTCCTTCAAAATTCACAAGGACACCACCTTTGTGATGATGCGTGAGGCCCAGCGACGCGGCCACAGCATCAGCGTCTGTGAGCCCAAGGACATCATGTGGCAGCGCGGCGTGCCGGTCACCGCCTTTGTGCGCGACATCCAATTGACCGGCAACGCTGTCAACTGGTTCACAGCCAAGCAGCAAAAGCCCGATGAGCGGCCGCAAGCACTCAAAGACTTTGGCGCAGTCATCATGCGCAAAGACCCGCCTTTTGACAGCGAGTACTTTTACAGCACGCATTTGCTCGAGCAAGCCGAACGCGAAGGCGCGCGCGTTTTCAACAAGCCGCGTGCGCTGCGCGACCACCCTGAAAAGCTCGCCATCATGGAGTTCACGCAATTCATCGGCCCGACGCTGGTCACACGCGACGCCGAGGACATCAAGCGCTTTCACGCCGAGCACCAGGACATCATCTTGAAGCCGCTCGACGGCATGGGCGGCATGGGGATTTTTCGCGTCAAGGCCGACGGCATGAACCTGGGCAGCATCATCGAGACGCTGAACAAAGACGGCGCACAAAGCGTGATGGTACAAAAGTTTTTGCCCGAGATCGCGCAGGGCGACAAACGCGTGCTGGTGATTGGCGGCAAGCCCGTGCCCTTTTGCCTGGCGCGCATTCCGCAGGGCAATGAGGTGCGCGGCAACCTGGCAGCCGGCGGCTTGGGCGTGGCGCAGCCACTTTCAGCACGCGACCGCGAGATCGCCGAGGCGGTCGGTCCGGTGCTGGCCGCGCGCGGCCTCTTGCTGGCCGGCATTGACGTGATCGGTGACTGCATCACCGAGATCAACGTGACCAGCCCGACCTGCTTTCAGGAAATTTTTGACCAGACCGGCTTTGACGTGGCGGCGATGTTTGTCGATGCGCTGGAGGCAGCATTGCTTGCGCCGGGTGCCCGGCCTAGCTAGTTGCGCGGCTCGGACCACAACTTGCCGCCGGTGGCCCAGTTGTCACGCTTGACTTCGTGAATGATGATGTCCACCGACTCGGCCGAGCCGCCCAGCACTTCCACCGTGACGCGGGTGACTTCGGCCACCAGTTTTTTCTTTTGCTCCGGGGTGCGGCCTTCAAACATTTCAATGTGGTACGTGGGCATGGTTATCCTTGGTTACAAGTTAAAGCAGCACGGTGCTGATACCCGATGATAAAAGCCCCGGGCGGCAAGCATAAGGAGACCCTGATGGCCTGGTTTGACGGATTTGAGCAGCGCACGTTTGAAGTCAATGGCGCACGCATTCATGCACGGTTTTCGCAGCGCGTGCCGGGCGGGCAGCCTAAGCCGGCGCTGCTGCTCTTGCACGGCTTTCCGCAAAGTCATGTGATGTGGCAACGCGTAGCGCGTCTGCTGGCGCCGCATTTTTTTCTGGTCATGCCGGATTTGCGGGGCTATGGCGATTCGTCCAAACAAGCCGGCCTGAGCGACCACAGCAACTACAGCAAGCGCAACCTGGCGCAAGACGCGGTGGCGGTGATGGATGCGCTGGGCGTGCCCGAGTTTGGCGTTTGCGGCCATGACCGGGGCGGGCGCGTGGCGCACCGGCTGGCGCTGGACCATGCGCTGCGCGTCACCCGGCTGTGCGTGATCGACATTGCGCCCACGCTGGACATGTACGAAGGCCGCAGCCTGCGCGTGCCGTACATGGACTTTGCCCGCGCTTATTACCACTGGTTTCACATGCTGCAGCCGTCGCCGCTGCCCGAGATCATGATGGGCGCCAGGCACCCCGAAACCGCCAAGGCCTATTTGCACGCCAAGCTGGGCGGCTGGGGCAGCCAGGGCCTGGGCTACATCGAGCCGCAGGCATTGGCCGACTACGAACGCTGCTTTTGCACGCCCGAGGCAATTCACGCCGCCTGCGAAGACTACCGCGCCAGCGCCGGCATTGACCTCGAGCACGACCGTGACAGCCGCTCGCGCGACGAAAAAATCCTCTGCGATCTGCGGGTGCTGTGGGGCGAGCGCGGCGTGGTGCACCGCATGTTTGATCCGCTGGTGCTGTGGCGTGCTCAGTGCAGAGGTGCTGTCTCAGGCATCGCCATGCCGGCGGGCCATTTCATTCCAGAAGAGTTGCCCGAAGCCACGGCGGCGGAATTAAGGGCGTTTTTCGGCTGAGGGCGGCGGGGATTAAGCCGCGCCGTGGCACTTCTTGTATTTTTTGCCGCTGCCGCAGGGGCATTCGTCGTTGCGCCCGGGGGCGGGCTCCTTGCGCACCGTGTCCACACGCGGACCCAGGGTGCGCCAGAGTTCGCGCAGGTCGTACACCGCCCAGATCGCGTCGCCAAAGGCGTTCAGGCGGGCCACGCTGGTGCTGGGCGGGCCGTCTTCCATCAGCGGTGAGACTTCGGGCGTGCCATTGTCGTCTTCGGTGATGGCGACCACCGCCTGAAGCGCGTCGTCCAGCCATTTGGCGGCGTCCTTGTCACGCGGGGCGACCCAGTCTTCGGGCCAGCTTTCTACGGCAAACATGAAACCCAGCGCCCACACCTGGGCAAAGGCCGGCAGTTCCTCGGTTTTGAAGTTGGCTTGCTCTTCGGGCGGCAGCTCGGCCACGGCGGCGCGCACGTCCATCACCTCGGGGTGGTAGCAGTCTTCGTCTTCCAGGGTTTTGCACTCGGCGTCCAGCGCGGCGGACACCTCGGCCCAGCGGGCCTTCCACAGCGCCGTGAAGCGCTCGCGTTGCGCGTCGCTGGCAAAAGAGCCTTCAACTTCGCCATCGCTGCCCGGGCTTTCGGCATCGCTCAGGCCTAGCAGCACAGGCAGGTATTCGCTGGCGGGTACAGGCCGGCGGCTGCAGATCAGGGCGGCCATGAATCCTTCACAAAACTCCCACTGCGGCGTTTCGTCATAGCGGGTGCGCAACTCGTCGAGGATGGCATCCAGCTCGTCAAACACCTCGGGGGGCAGGAAGTCGGCGGCGTTCGGGTCGGTGGCAGGGGCTTGGTCAGGCATGGGCTGCGGCGCTTCAAAGTGTGTGAAACAAGGCTGCTTCTGAGCCTCTTATGGTAGAAAGTGTATCTGCCACTCGGCCAAGGCCCTTGTTTTTCCTAACGAAAGCTGCGAATGCAACGCATTTTGACTTTTGCCAAAAAGCTGCCCTGGGCTGAAATCCGTACGCAGCTGGGTCGAATTGGCCTGGCCATGCAGTGGCTCAGCGCCCGCTTGCCCTCCCGCTACGGCTTTTGGGTGGCGTGCATGTTGGGCGTGCTGCTGGCCTTGTTCACGCTGGTCGGCTTTGGCGTGGGTCTGCTGGCTTTGCTGGTCTGTCTGAGTCTGGTGGCCCTAGGCGTGCAGGATGTGCGGCAAACCCGGCACGCGATATTGCGCAACTACCCGGTGATCGGGCACATGCGGTTTTTGCTGGAATACATACGCCCTGAAATTCGCCAGTACTTCATTGAAAGCGACAGCGAGGCGGCGCCTTTTTCCCGGGCGCAGCGCTCACTGGTGTACCAGCGCTCCAAAACCCAGCCGGACAACCACCCGTTTGGCACGCACCTGGATGTCGGGCGCCAGGGCTATGAATGGATCAACCATTCCATGCAGCCGAGCACGCTGGACACGTCTGACTTTCGCATTTGGATAGGCGGCACGCCAGACGCCCCGTCTGACTCCCGCTCGCCTTGCACTCAGCCTTATGCGGCCAGCATTTTCAACATCTCGGCCATGAGTTTTGGTGCTTTGTCTGCCAATGCCATTTTGGCCTTGAACGCCGGCGCCAAGCGCGGCGGTTTTGCGCATGACACGGGTGAGGGCTCGATCTCGGAGCATCACCGCACGCACGGTGGCGACCTGATCTGGGAGATCGGCTCTGGCTACTTCGGCTGCCGCAATCCGGACGGCAGCTTCAATGCCGACTTCTTTGAAGTCAATGCGCGCGATGAGCAGGTCAAGATGATCGAGATCAAACTCAGCCAGGGCGCCAAGCCGGGCCACGGCGGCATTTTGCCGGCCTCTAAAGTGACGCCGGAAATCTCGGCCGCCCGTGGCGTGCCCATGGGCCAGGACTGCGTCTCGCCGGCGCGGCACAGCGCTTTTTCAAGCCCGGTCCAGATGCTGGAATTCATCGCCGAGTTGCGCAAGCTCAGCGGCGGCAAGCCGGTGGGCTTCAAGTTTTGCCTGGGCCATGCCTGGGAGTGGTTTGCCATTGTCAAGGCGATGCTGCAAACCGGCATCACGCCGGACTTCATCGTGGTCGATGGCGCCGAAGGCGGCACCGGTGCCGCCCCGGTGGAGTTCAGCGACCACATGGGCGCGCCCATGCAGGAAGGCCTGGCGCTGGTGCACAACACCCTGATTGGCGTGGGCTTGCGCGACCGTATCAAACTCGGCTGCGCCGGCAAGGTGATCAGCGCTTTTGACATTGCCCGCATGATGGCCTTGGGCGCCGACTGGGTGAACGCTGCGCGCGGATTTATGTTTGCACTGGGGTGTATCCAGGCGCAAAGCTGCCACACCGGCAACTGCCCGACCGGCGTGACCACGCAAGACCCCTTGCGCCAGAAGGCCCTGGTGGTCAGTAACAAAGCCGAGCGGGTCTGGCTGTTTCACAAAAGCACACTGCATGCGCTCATGGAGCTGGTGCAGGCGGCCGGCTTGCAGCATCCGAACGAGCTGACGGCGCGGCACATCATGCGGCGTGTCAGCGATACTGAGGTGCGCATGCTGTCGCAATTGCTGATGCATGTGGCACCCGGCGCCCTGCTGCAAGACGACCTGGACGCGCTACCGGATGTGTTCAAAACGCATTGGCCGGCAGCCAGCGCAGACAGCTTTAGCGCCTCCTGACAATCCGGCGCAAATTGAAGGGCCGCGTTAAAGCGTCTTTTGCACGCGCACGCCCAGGGCCAGCAGTCTTTTTTGCATGGACGTGACCGCTTTGTCTTTAGAGAGCAAGGTGCTGCGCTGCGCAACCGCCAGGTCAACGAACATCTGGTCATCGGCGTCGCTGCAAGTCACAGGCGCTTTGGCCGGCACCGGCAGCAAGCGGGCGTGCGCATCAAAGTGCGCCAGCACATCAGCTGCACTGAGCTGGTAAAAAACCAGGCGAGGCACGATCTGCGGATAGCCCAGCACGCGTTCGAGTTCGACGCGCATGGGCTGCGTAGCGATCCAGTCCCAGTGACCCGCGGCCAGACCGTCGCGCACCGGCTGCGCGGCAGCGTCGTTGAACACAAAGACGTCGAGCACGATGTTGGTGTCCAGCACCAGGGACGGTAAGGGTGCTGTGCTCACTCTGCAGCCGGGCCGGCGGCGGGCTTTCCGCGGGCTGAGCCGGCCACCATGTCAAAGCGAAACAAGCGGCATTCGATCGGGCCGTTCCACATCGGCACGCGGCGCGACTCTTTCAGGCGCATCTTGCCGGGCAGCTTGAAGTCGGGCGTGAGGATGTGCGCGGTCCAGCCGGCGTAGTTTTTCTTCCAGTGCGCGGCGAGCTGCGCAAAAAATTCCGGCGCTTCGTCACCACTGGCGTTTTGCGCCAGCTCGCGGCCCGGGTTGGCCGAGCGGTCACGCGAAGGCGCAAACTGCGAGCGCTCCTGGGCCTGCGCCTCGCGCACGCTGGGCAGCGGTCGGCCGAAGTCGTCCATGCCCTGGCGGCGGTCATCACGCGCTTGCGTGCCGCTGATACCGGCCACACCGGCCACGTCAATGCGCTCGCCGTAAGGCGGGTTGACCAGCATCACACCCGACAGCGCAGGCGGCATGCGCTGCAGCGCGTCGCCGCCGCGCAACTGCACGGCGTGCGCCACGCCGGCGCGCTCGGCGTTGCGTTCGGCAAAGTCGACCATGCGAAAAGCTACATCGCTGCCGAACACCGGCGCCATAGGGGCGGTAACAGCGGCCTCAGCCTGGCTGAGCAGGCCGTCCCACACGTGCTGCTGAAAGGGTAAATATTTTTGAAAGGCAAAGCGCCTGTTCAGGCCGGGCGCGATGTGGCAGGCGATCTGCGCCGCCTCAATGGCGATGGTGCCCGAGCCGCAGCAGGGGTCGTACAGCGGCACGCCCTGTTCGCACAAACCGCCTTCGCCGCTCCAGCCACTGGCGGCCAGCATGGCGGCGGCCAGGGTCTCTTTGAGCGGTGCGTCGCCTTTGTCTTCGCGCCAGCCGCGCTTGAACAGCGGCTCCCCCGAGGTGTCGATGTAAATGGTGACGGTGTCGGTGGTCAGGTGCGCGTAGATGCGCACATCGGGCCAGCGCGTGTCCACGTCGGGCCGCACGTCGAATTTGTCCCGAAAGCGGTCCGCGACCGCGTCCTTGATCTTGAGCGCAGCAAAGTTCAGGCTGTTCAGCGGGCTGTGCTGCGCCGTGATCTCGACCTTGAAGCTCTGCTTGGGCGTGAACCAGATTTCCCAGGCCACGTTGCTGGCGGCACGGTACAGGTCTTGTTCGTTGCGGTACTCGGCGTGCTGCAACTCGATCAGCACGCGCTGCGCCAGGCGACTGTGCAAATTGAGCTGCTGCGCATCGCGCCACGAGCCCTGCAACTGCACACCGGCGCGCCAGGAGGTGCCTGCAATACCGGTGATGTGGTGCACCTCGGCAGCAAGCAGTTCTTCAACTCCCGCAGCGCAGGGAAGGAAGAGTTGGAGTTGATTCATCTAAAGCGTTTTTCGCAGGTTGGCAGGGGCTATGCGCAGCGCTTCGCGGTACTTGGCCACGGTGCGGCGTGCGCATTCAATGCCCTGCTCTTTGAGCATTTCAGAAATCTGGTTGTCACTCAGCGGTTTGGCCGCACTCTCAGAGGCGACAAACTGTTTGATGAGCGCGCGCACCGCCGTGCTCGAGGCGTTGCCCCCGGCCTCGGTGCCCAGCGCTGAGCCGAAGAAATACTTCAGCTCGAAAGTGCCGTAAGGCGTGCTCATGTACTTGGCGGTGGTCACGCGCGAGATGGTGGACTCGTGCAGGCCCAGCTCGTCGGCAATTTCGCGCAGCACCAGCGGGCGCATGGCCAGCTCGCCATGCGCAAAAAAAGCCTTTTGCCGCTCGACGATGGCAGTGGACACGCGCAAGATGGTGTCAAAACGCTGCTGAATGTTCTTGATGAACCAGCGCGCCTCTTGCAAGCGCTGCTGCAAGGCGGCGCCGCCCTGGCCCTTGTGCTGCTTGAGTGCGTTGGCATAAATGTCGTGCACGCGCAGCTTGGGCATGACCTCGCCATTGAGCGAGACCTTGAAGCCGCGCCCGGCTTTGATCACCAGCACGTCGGGCACCACCACGTTGCGCTCGACATTGACAAAGCGCCGGCCCGGCTTCGGGTCGAGCCGGCTGATGAGGCCAATGGCCAGCTTGATGGCGCCCTCAGAAAAACCGCACAGCTGCGTCAGCCGCTTGACATCGCGTTTGGCCAGCAACTCCATGGGCTGCTGGCAAATGGCGATGGCGGCGCGCGTTTCTTCAGTGTTCTTGCAGTCCAGCAGTTGCAGGCTCAGACACTCAGCCAGATTGCGCGCGCCGACGCCAGCCGGCTCCATGTGATGCAACAGCTTGAGCGCGACCGAAAAATGATGTTCGAGTTCTTCGGCCTGCTCCAGATCTTCTCCGGCCAGGCCGGCAGCCAGCGAAGCCAAGGTGTCTTCGAGGTAGCCGTCGTCGTTGAGTGACTCGATTAAAAAGTGCAGCGCAGCGCGGTCTTCTTCAGACAGGCGCAAGCCGAGCGCCTGCCGGTGCAAATGATCTTGCAGCGATTCCTGGTTACGCGCCAGCTCGGCGGCGTCCACATCTTCACCGTCGTCGTTGTTGTTTTTGCGGGCAGGTGCATCGCTGCCCCATTCGCTGTCATCAGGCGCACTCTCGACCGTGCCGTCGCCCTCCCAGCTTTCTTCGAGCTTGGGCTCACTGCCTTCGCCTTCACCGGCGGTCTCAGCGGTACTGGACACCCGGTCATCGGTGCTACTCGCTGCCGAACTTTCTCCGGCCGAATACTCAAAATCCTTGATGTCCTGACTGACCGGCACATCCGCCGTGGCCAGACCAAACTCCTCCCGCGAAGCAGCCTCTTCCGACAACTCCAGAAAAGGGTTCTCGTCCAGCATCTGCTCGACTTCCTGGCTCAGCTCCAGCGTAGAGAGCTGCAGCAAACGAATCGACTGCTGCAACTGCGGCGTCAACGCCAGATGCTGCGAAACGCGAAGCGACAACCCTTGTTTCATGGAGCCCCCACGCTTGTCGCTTCTCGTACTGCGCTGCCCCCCGAGGGGGCTGGCCCGCCTGCAGTCCGGCAAAGCCGGTCCTGCGGCCGGCACTGGCATGAATGCTGCCCGACTCGGCACCTGCCCGAGCATGGGCCGCGGAACCGGCTTAGCCGGGCCGCAGGCGCAGCCCCCGGAGGGGGGAGGACGCTACACGCAGTGAGCGTCAACAGGGGGGAGCTCATGTTCACATCTTGAAGTGTTCACCGAGATAGACGCGACGCACGTCAGCGTTGCTGACGATTTCAGCCGGGGTTCCGGTGGCCAGCACTTGACCCTCGCTGATGATGTAAGCGTGGTCACAAATGCCCAGTGTCTCGCGTACGTTGTGGTCGGTGATCAAGACGCCAATGCCGCGCGACTTCAGAAAACCGATGATGCGCTGAATCTCAATGACGGCGATCGGATCGATGCCGGCAAAGGGTTCGTCCAACAAAATAAAGCGGGGCTGGGTGGCCAGGGCGCGGGCGATCTCGACGCGGCGGCGCTCGCCGCCCGACAATGCCGGCGCCGGCGAGTCACGCAAATGCTCGACGCGCAATTCATGCAGCAAGCTGTCGGTGCGCTGCTTGATGTCCTCCTTGCTGAGCGGCTTGCCTGCGGAATCGCGCTGCAACTCGAGCACGGCACGCACGTTTTCTTCGACCGTGAGTTTGCGAAATATCGAGGACTCTTGCGGCAGGTAGCTCAGGCCGAGCCGGGCGCGGCGGTGAATTGGCATGCGCTCGACAGGCTGGCCGTCGATGCTGATCTGCCCGGCGTCGGCGCGCACCAGGCCGACGATCATGTAAAACGAAGTGGTTTTGCCGGCGCCGTTGGGGCCGAGCAGGCCAACGACTTCACCGCTCTGGACGGCCAGAGAAACGTTTTGAACGACTTTACGGCTGGCGTAAGATTTTTGCAGGCCCTGCGCCACCAGGCGGCTGGGGTTCGAATTGAATGTGGCAGCCTGGTTCATTCCTTGGGTCTTATTTTTTGTCGCTGCTCAGCGTGCTGCTGGAGCGCAAACCGGGCAAGGGCACTGCAGCCGCGGCCGGCTGCGGCCGGACTGCGCCGGCCTGCGCGGCGGCACTCGCTTCAGGCGCCGTCACCGTGCCCGAAGAAACAACCGGCGCCTGGCTGCGCGGGGACAGCAAGGCACGTACGCGGCCGCTTGGGTTGTTGGCCGTGGGCCGGGGCTGCACACTGCCGTCGACGGTGAACACGTCGGTGGTGTTTTCATAGCGGATGAGTTCGCCATGGCTTTCATCCGCCAACTTGCCGGCGACGTAGCGACGCATCACAGCCTGGCGTATGAATTTGACGTTGTCAGCACGCCCGTCGTACTCGATGCGCTCGCCCTCGCCCTCGATGGTCTCGTCAACCCCGTCGCGCTTGGTGCGGTAATAGGCCAGCTTGCCGGGCTCGGCGATGGCAACGGCCTGCTGGTAGCCCTGGGCATCCTGAACCACATCAACGCGCGCACCCCGGATCAAGGTCGTGCCTTTGGTGATGATCACATTGCCGGTGAACACGCTGGTTTGTTTGAGGTCGTCATAGCGCAGCGCATCGGCCTCGGCATTCATGGGCTTGTCGCGATCAGCTTTTTCGGCGAACGCAGGCATCGCCACGAGCAGCGCCAGGCTGATAAGCAGTGAGGGTGAGTAGTTCATAAGGGCACGAATCTTGCTGTGTGGTGTTTCGGCGATTGTAGCCAGCACACACGCCGCGAAAACTTTTGACGCATAAAAAAACCCGCCTTGTTGGAGGCGGGTTGAAGGCAGGAGACAGGCCAGGCCTGGCATGCACAGAAAAGTCGTCTTACCTGGCCTTGGCAGGCGCTGCTTTGCTTGAGCGCGCCAGTGTCAGCAAATGATCGGTGACTGTCAGCGCACGCGCCATGTTGCCGGCCAAAGAGCCCGAGGTGTAGTAACGCCCGTCCACCCCCAGTGCGGGCACACCGTCCACCATGAAAGCTTCTTGCAGCTGCGTGGCCTTGCGGGCCTTCATGTTGACCGGGAAGGAGTTGTACAGCTCGGTGAATTTGGCCTTGTCGATGCCCTGCTTTTGCGCCCAGGCGGTGACCAGATCAGCGGTGTTGAGGGTCTGTTTTTCGACATGGATGGCATAAAAGACTTTTTTATGCAGCGCCGCCATTTTGCCCAGCGCTTCCAGCACGTAATAAAGGCGCTGCTGGGGCTCGAAATCGGGCCTGAAAGACACTGGCACCCGGCGCAGGCTGACGTCTTTGGGCGCTTTGGCAGCCCAGGCTTCGAGCTGCGGCTCAAACTCGTTGCAATGCGGGCAGCTGTACCAAAAAAATTCAACCACCTCAATTTGTCCGGCGGGCGCCTCGCTGGGCGCAGGCTTGCTCAGCAGCAGGTAGTCCTTGCCTTCAACCGGCGGTTTGCCCTGGGCTTGCACACCCAGGGGCAAGGCAGCCAGCGTACCGGCAGAAGCGGCTGCCAGTGCGGCTTGTGAAAATTCGCGTCTTTGCATAAAAGTCAGTTCCTGTGAAAGGTGCGGGGTTTATTTCTGGACCCGGACAAGGGTCGCCTCCAGGCCGCCGGTATCGAGCCGGACTTTGACCTTGTCGGCATCGTCTTTTTTATCGAAAGGGCCAAGTCGAACACGGTAAACGATGCGCCCGGACTGCTCGCGCTCGCTGACGCGGGCCGGTAAACCCATCAATGAGAGCTTGATGCGTTGTTGCTCCGCATCTTCAGGCGTGCGAAAAGCGCCGGCTTGCACAAAGTAATTAAAGGGGTCGCCGGTGGCTGCAGCTGCTGGCGAGGCGGCCGATGCGGCAGTAGCTGCCGTAGCAGCAGGTGCAGAATTAGCAGAGGCGGCAGCAGGCGCAGCGGCCTGGGGGGGCGGTGCAGCAGCTTTGGCTGAGGCGTCGGCTTTGGCTTTGACCAGATCACCCACAGGGTCGGCCGAGGGAGCCGGCGCGCCTGCAGCAACTGGCGCTGCGGGTGCCGCAGCGGGGTCCACCACAGCACCAGCTTCTTTGACGGCCGGCTTGCCGGACAAGGCAGCGTTAGGGTCCCAGTCGCGGTTTTTTTTGGCCTCGGCAGCAGGGTCATCGGCGGTGCGACTCGGCGCCTTTGTCATGAAGGGCATGGGCACCTTGGTGATGTACACCGCCAAAGCCAAAGCCACGCCCAGTCCGGCCAGTGCGCCCAAAATGAAGCCTAAGAGGGTTCCACCGCGTTGCTTTTTCATACCTGGTCTGTCCTGTGCGGCCATGCCTTGCTTGTTCACATTTTTGCCGGTGCGCTCACACCCAGCATCTGCAGTCCATTGTGCAACACCTGACGTGTCGCGGCCACCAGCGCCAGGCGGGCCAAGCGCACATCTTCCTCGTCCACCAGGATGCGCTCTGCATCGTAATAGCTGTGGTAGCTGGCGGCCAGTTCGCGCAGGTAAAACGCCACATCGTGCGGGGCCATACCCTGCGCGGCGTTGGCCAGCATATCGGGGTATTTGGCCAGCAAGAGCATGAGCGCCTGGGCTTGCGGGCTTTGAAGCGGCGAGAGGTCCACGCCCTGGAGCTCGGCGGCAATCGCCAGCACGCGCTCGGTGCGTTGCTGCTCTTCGTCTTCCTGCCCGGCGTGGCGCAGCAGCACAGAGCAAATGCGCGCATGCGCGTACTGCACGTAATAGACAGGGTTCTCGTTATTTTTGGCCAGCGCCAGGTCGATGTCAAAGACGTATTCGGTATCGGGCTTACGGCTGAGCAAAAAGAAACGCACCGCGTCAGCGCTGGTCCACTCGATCAGGTCGCGCAGCGTGACGTAGCTGCCGGCGCGCTTGGAGATTTTTACCTCTTCACCGTGGCGCATCACGCGCACCATGGTGTGCAGCACGTAGGCGGGGTAACCGGCTGGCACGCCGGCACCAGCGGCCTGCAGGCCGGCGCGCACGCGGGCGATGGTGCCGTGGTGGTCCATGCCCTGTATGTTGATCGCCTTGGCATAACCTCGCTCCCACTTGGCCAGGTGGTAGGCCACGTCGGGCACAAAGTAGGTGTAGCTGCCGTCACTCTTTTTCATGACGCGGTCTTTGTCGTCGCCATAGTCGGTCGATTTGAGCCACAGCGCGCCGTCTTGCTCGTAGGTCTTGCCGGCGGCTTGAAGGCGTTCGACTGTTGAGGCTACACGGCCCGACGAATACAGGCTGGACTCGAGGTAGTAGTTGTCAAAGCGCACCGAGAAAGCTTGCAAGTCCAGGTCTTGCTCGCGGCGCAGATAGGCCACCGCAAACTGGCGGATGGCGTCCAGGTCCTCGATGTCACCGGTGGCGGTGACTTCGCGGTCGTCGGCTTTGACGCTCTTGCCGGCGATAAAGTCACGCGCGATGTCAGCAATGTAGTCGCCGTTGTAAGCCGGCTCAGGCCAGGCTGCGTCGCCCGGTTTGAGGCCTTGGGCGCGCGCCTGCGTGCTGGTCGCCAGCGTGTGGATCTGCACGCCGGCATCGTTGTAATAAAACTCACGGTACACGTTCCAGCCCTGGCTGGCGTAGATTTTGCAAATCGCGTCGCCCAGGGCAGCCTGACGGCCGTGGCCCACGTGCAGCGGGCCGGTCGGGTTGGCCGAGACAAATTCGACCAGCATCTTCTGGTCTTGCGCGACCGTCTTCAAGCCATAGTTCTCCCCGGCGGCCAGCACTTCGCGCACGGTTTGCTGCTTGGCTTCGGGCTTGAGCCGGAAGTTGATGAAGCCGGGGCCGGCGATCTCGATCGCATCAACCCAGCGCTGGTACGCCGGCAGGGCCATCAGCGCGGCTTGCAGACTTTCAGCGAGCTGGCGCGGGTTGAGCTTGAGCGGCTTGGCCAGTTGCATGGCGGCCGTGGAGGCGAAGTCGCCATGGGCGGCGACCTTGGGTGACTCGAAGGCGGCCTTGTCGCCGGCACCGGGGCTGAGTTTTTCCAGCTCGGC
>JBIKPY010000043.1:0-23818 GCA_044357185.1 Polaromonas sp. | reverse complement strand
GCTGCCGCTGGTGCGGCATGACCAGGCGCGGCTGCGCACGCTAGAGCGCTACGCGGTGGTCAAAAAATCAGGGGAATGAGGCAAAAGCCGCCTCAGATTTGCACCATTTCAAAGTCTTCCTTGCGCGCGCCGCATTCCGGGCAAGTCCAGTTCATGGGCACATCGGCCCAGAGTGTGCCGGGCGCAATGCCATGATCAGGGGCGCCGGCGGCCTCGTCATAGAGCCAGCCGCAAATCAGGCACATCCAGGTGGTCGTAGGTGAAGTGGTCACAGGGCAAGGACTTTCGCGAATAGAATCCGGTCATTGTATCGGTGAGGGCGTGCTTTTTTGCCAAGTCGTTCACCGCCTCAGCCTTCCTCATTCATGGCACAAGCTCAAACCACCCCCACCGACCCCGAAGTACCTGGACCGGAAGACGAAGACAGCGCCCCGGCCTGCGTCATGAGCTTTAACGCCAATGACCCCAGCGGCGCTGGCGGGCTGTCTGCTGACGTGCTGGCCATTTCCTCGGCGGGTGCCCATGCTCTGGCAGTGGTGACCGGCGCCTATTCGCGCGACACCGCTGAAATACTGGACCACTTTGCATTTGACGAAGATGCTGTTGCCGAGCAGGCGCGCGCCGCGCTCGAAGACATGCCGGTGGCCGCCATCAAGGTGGGCTTTGTCGGCAGCACCGAAAACGTCAGCGCTATTGCAGAGATCGCCTCTGACTACGCCGACGTACCGCTGGTGGCCTACATGCCCAACCTGTCGTGGTGGGACGAGAGCGAGCTGGACAGTTACCTGGACGCCTTTCGCGAGCTCATGCTGCCGCAAACCACTGTGCTGATCGGCAACCACAGCACCTTGTGGCGCTGGCTGCTGCCCGATTGGGCTGGTCAGAGCAGCCCGAGCCCGCGCGACATCGCCAAAGCGGCCGGAGAATTGGGCGTGCCCTACACCCTGGTCACCGGCATCCCGTGCGCCGATCAGGCCATTGACAACGTGCTGGCCTCACCGCAAAACGTTTTGTACAGCGAAAAATTCGAACGCTTTGAGGCCAGTTTTGCCGGCTCCGGTGACACCTTGAGCGCCGCTTTGTCTGCACTGCTGGCCAACGGCCATGACCTGCAAAGCGCCACCGCCGAAGCTCTGACCTTCCTGGACCAAAGCCTGAGCGCCGGCTTTCAACCCGGCATGGGCCATTTGGTGCCCGACCGCATGTTCTGGGCCCAGGCCGAAGACGACGAAAACCCTGACGACCCGAGCACTGCCTTGCCTTTAAGCCCTACTTTTGATGTCGACCCCCATGCCACCAAACACTGATTCCAAAACCCTGACTTCCCGCAACGACGTTTTGTTCGAACGCGCCAAACGGGTGATCCCCGGCGGCGTCAACTCGCCTGTACGCGCCTTCAAGGCCGTGGGCGGCACGCCGCGTTTTGTGCAGCGCGCGCAGGGCGCTTATTTCTGGGACGCCGACGGCCAGCGCTACATCGACTACATCGGCTCCTGGGGCCCGATGATCCTGGGCCACGGCCACCCGGCCGTGCTGCAAGCTGTACAAAAAGCCGCACTCGACGGCTTTTCATACGGTGCGCCCACAGAGCGCGAAGTGGAACTGGCTGAAGAAATCATCAAACTGGTGCCGTCCATCGAGATGATCCGCCTGGTCAGCTCGGGCACCGAAGCGGCCATGAGCGCGCTTCGCCTGGCGCGCGGCGCCACCGGCCGCAGCAAGATCATCAAATTCGAAGGCTGCTACCACGGCCACGCTGACGCGCTGCTGGTCAAGGCCGGCTCGGGCCTGGCCACCTTCGGCAACCCGACCAGCGCGGGCGTGCCGCCCGAAGTGGTGCAGCACACGCTGGTGCTGGAGTACAACAATGTGGCCCAGCTCGAAGAAGCCTTTGCGCTGCACGGCAAGGAACTGGCCTGCCTGATGATCGAGCCGATCGCCGGCAACATGAACTTTGTGCGCGCCAGCGTGCCCTTCATGAAACGCTGCCGCGAACTCTGCACCCAACACGGCGCGCTGCTGGTCTTTGACGAAGTCATGACTGGTTTTCGCGTGGCCCTGGGCGGCGCGCAAAGCGTCTATGCCAAGCTGATCCCCGGCTTTGAGCCCGACATGACGGTGATGGGGAAAGTGATTGGCGGCGGCATGCCGCTGGCGGCCTTCGGCGGCAAAAAAGGCGTGATGGAGCAACTCGCGCCACTGGGCCCCGTCTACCAGGCCGGCACGCTCAGCGGCAACCCGGTGGCCACCGCCTGCGGGCTGGCCACACTGCACGAATTGCAAAAACCCGGCTTTTATGAAGCGCTGAGCGCACGCACGCAAAGCCTGGTGGCCGGCCTCACGCAAGCTGCCACCCAGGCCGGCGTGCCCTTTTGCGGCGACAGCCAGGGCGGCATGTTCGGTTTCTTTTTGCTGGGCCAGTTGCCGCAAAACTACGCCACCGTCATGACCACCGACAACACCTCGTTCAACAAGTTCTTCCACGCCATGCTGAACAGCGGCGTTTACTACGCACCGGCCCTGTACGAAGCCGGCTTTGTCAGCGCCGCGCACACGGCCGCCGACATTGAAGAGACGGTGGCGGCAGCGGCGAAATTCTTCAGCGCGCGCTGAAAGCGTTTGCACCCACAAAAAAAGCGACCCGCGGGTCGCTTTTTTCATTCACAGCCCGGCCTCAATGCCGGAAGTGCCGCACGCCGGTGGTCACCATCACCACGCCGCGCTCGTCAGCGGCGGCAATCACCTCGGGGTCGCGCATGCTGCCACCGGGTTGGATGACGCAGCTCGCGCCCACATCGACCACCACATCCAGGCCGTCACGGAAGGGAAAGAAAGCGTCGCTGGCCACTGCCGAACCCTTGAGGTCCAGCTGGGCGTTGGCCGCCTTGATGGCGGCGATGCGGGCCGAGTCGATGCGGCTCATCTGGCCGGCACCCACGCCCAGGGTCATGCCGCCGCCGCAAAAGACGATGGCGTTGGACTTGACGTACTTGGCAACTTTCCAGGCGAACAGCAGGTCTTGCAGTTGTGCCGGCGTGGGTTGCAGCTTGGTCACCACGGTGAGGTCGGCCAGCGTGATCTCGTAGTTGTCGGCGGTTTGCATCAAGAGGCCCGAGCCTACGCGCTTGACGTCCACCAGGTTGCGGCCCTGCGCCCAGGCGGTGTCGCCGCCGGCGGGCAAGGCGATCTCGAGAATGCGCACATTGACCTTGCTCTTGAAAACGGCCAACGCCTCGGGCGTGAAGGCCGGGGCCATCAGCACCTCGACGAACTGCTTGGAGATTTCGAGCGCGGCTTTTTCGTCCAGCGGGCAGTTCAGCGCAATGATGCCGCCGAAGGCCGAGGTCGGGTCGGTCTTGAAGGCCTTGCTGTAGGCGTCCAGCGCGTCCACACCCACGGCCACGCCGCAGGGGTTGGCGTGCTTGACGATGACGCAGGCCGTCTCACCCAGGCGGGCGTCGAAGCTCTTGACGCATTCCCAGGCGGCATCGGCGTCTGCGATGTTGTTGTAAGACAGTTCTTTGCCCTGCAACTGACGCGCCGTGACCAGCGAGCCGGTGGCCGGGTACAGGTCGCGGTAAAAGGCCGCTTGCTGGTGCGGGTTCTCACCGTAGCGCAGGTCTTGCAGCTTGATGAAGCGGCTGTTGGCCTGCGCCGGAAACACGCTGTGGCTGCCGTCGGCCTGGATGCTGGAGAGGTAGTCGCTGATGGCGCCGTCGTACTGGCTGATGCGGTTGAAGGCAGCGACGGACAGAGCGAACTTGGTGGCATCTTTCAATTGGCCGTCAGCCTGGAGCTCGGCCAGCACACCGGCGTATTGCGAAGCGTCTGTCAGCACGCCCACGTCTTTCCAGTTCTTGGCGGCCGAGCGCACCATGGCCGGCCCGCCGATGTCGATGTTCTCGATCGCGTCTTCCAAAGTGCAACCTGGCTTGGCCACCGTCGCTTCAAAGGGGTAGAGGTTGACGACCAGCAGGTCGATGGTGTCGATCTGATGCGCCTTGAGCGCCGCCATGTGCTCGGGCACATCGCGCCTGGCCAGCAGGCCGCCATGAACTTTGGGGTGCAAGGTTTTAACGCGGCCGTCCAGCATTTCCGGAAAGCCGGTGAGTTCGGCGACTTCGGTCACCGGCAGGCCCTGGTCGGCCAGCAGCTTGGCGGTACCGCCGGTGGACAGTAATTTGATACCGAGCGCATGCAGAGCACTGGCAAATTCAACGATGCCGGTTTTGTCGGAAACGGAAATCAGGGCGTTCATGGCGTTTACTGCGCTTTGCTAAATGAAAAATCAGTGAGAGGCAGTGACGTTCAATGAACTGGCAGGGCTTATTTCAAAAGCTTGTGCGCCAGCAATTTTTTACGCAAGGTGTTGCGGTTCAGGCCCAGCCACTCGGCTGCACGCGACTGGTTCTGATCAGCTTGTTGCATCACGACTTCGAGCAGCGGCTTTTCAATCACGTTCACCATCATGTCGTACATGCCGGCCGGCTCGGTGCCGTGCAGGTCTTTGAAATAGCCTTCCAGGCTGGCGCGCACGCATTCTTCAATTTGTTTTTTGCTCATAGGGCGACTCTCTCTTGTATTTGTGTGTACGGGGCTTGGCCCGCAGGGGCCAGCGCGGCAGCAGGCATGCGCTCCATGCGGTCTTCCAGGCCATCAAAGAAATGGGCAACGGCTGCCAACTGCGCTTCGCAGCTGTCAATAAGATTCATGTGCGCCCTGAAGTCCTCGCCGCCGGGCAAGGATTTGACATACCAGCCGATGTGTTTGCGCGCCGTGCGCACGCCGGAGAGTTCACCATACAAGCTGTAATGATCCATCAGGTGCTCCAACAGCAGGCGCTTGACCTCGGCGACCAGCGGCGGCGCCAGGTGCGTGCCCGTCTCTAAAAAGTGGCTGATCTCGCGAAATATCCAGGGCCGGCCTTGCGCAGCACGCCCGACCATCACAGCATCTGCACCGGTGTAGGCCAGAACATCCCGGGCTTTTTCTGGCGAATCAATATCGCCATTGGCCACCACCGGGATGTGCAGCGCAGCCTTGACGGCGGCGACGGTGTCGTACTCGGCCAGGCCTTTGTAGCCTTGTTCGCGGGTGCGGCCGTGCACGGCAATCATCTGCACGCCGGCGTCTTCAAAAGCGCGGGCCAGCGTCAAGGCATTTTTGTTGGCGGCTGACCAGCCGGTACGCATTTTCAAGGTGACCGGCACGCCCTGCGGCGCGCAGGCTGCCACCACGGCTTGCACGACGGCCAGCGCCAGCGGTTCGTCTTGCATCAGCGCAGAGCCGGCCCATTTGTTGCAAACTTTTTTGGCCGGGCAGCCCATGTTGATGTCGATGATTTGTGCGCCACGCGCCACGTTGTAGGCGGCCGCCTCGGCCATCATGGCGGCATCGGTGCCGGCGATTTGCACGGCGATCGGCTCGACTTCGCCATCGTGGTTGGCGCGGCGCGAAGTTTTCAGCGTGCCCCACAGGTCGCGGCGCGAAGTGACCATCTCACTGACCGCATAAGCCGCACCCAGTTTTTTGCACAGCGCGCGAAAAGGCCGGTCGGTCACCCCTGCCATGGGCGCGACCAACACGCGGTTTGCCAAAACATAAGAGCCGATATTCATGAAAGCGCGTGGAAGGGGGGTCGTGCGGGTGGGCAGAAAAATGCGAGGGTCATTGTATATGCCTAAAATTTCAGCAGCCCAATTTATACTCAGACTCACATGCCAACCTGGATCGTCCAACTCACCGAGCTGCTGGCCCTGCCCGAATACGGCTTGAGCACGGTGTTCGTGGTGTCCTTCATCTCTGCGACTCTGCTTCCCATGGGCTCGGAGCCGGTGGTGTTTGGCCTGGTCAAGCTCAACCCTGAACTTTTTTGGCCGGCCGTGCTGGTGGCCACCGCCGGCAACACGCTGGGCGGCGCACTCGACTGGTGGTTGGGCTACGGTGCGAACAAAGTGGTGGGTAAATACAAGCACTCCTCCCAACACAACCGGGCATTGCGCTGGCTCGAAAAGCTGGGCCCTAAAGCCTGCCTGCTGGCCTGGCTGCCAGCCGTTGGTGATCCGCTGTGCGCGGTGGCCGGTTGGCTCAAGTTCCCCTTCTGGCCCTGCCTGGCTTACATGGCCATTGGCAAGTTTTTACGCTACGTGCTGATGACGGGTGCGCTGGTCTGGGTTTTTCCGGGGGGCTTTTCGTTTTAGGCTGGCGGCGTTAAGAAGCGAAGCCCTAAAGATGGATCCCCGCATTGTCCCGCTCAGAATTTTTCGTGCGGCAGCAGGTAACGCCACTGGCCCACGGGCAGGCTGCTCATGGCCACGCGGCCTATGCGTATGCGCTTCATGGCTTGAACTTGCAAGCCCACACACTCGCACAGGTAGGCGATCTGCCCCGGGCGCTCACCCTTGAGTGCAAAGCGCAGGCGCTTTTCACTTTGCCAGCTGACCTTGGCTGCGCCCAGCTGCAGGCCATTGAAAGTAAAGCCGTGGTCGATGCGGTTGAGCCGCTCCAGACCACCGGTTTTGATCTCGCCACTGACCTCGACCAGCACCTCGTGCTCCATCAACGCCGCATCTTCGGTGAGCTTGCGGGCGATGCGCCAGTCCTGGCTGAAAACCACCAGACCGCTGGCGCGCGGCGCCAGCGGCGTGAGCAGCTGCTGATCAGCAAAATGTTTTTTGAGGGGGCTCAAGCCGGAAATGTCTTCAGCCCACAAGCTCTGAGGCTGTAACAGATCAGTCGAGCGCAATGCACCCGCTGGCGCGCCCAGGCCGGCTTCGCTGCCTGCGGGCTTGTGCAGCAACAAGCTCACCGGCACCACGCCCAGCAAACTCGCTTCGGGGCTGATCTCAATTTTTTGCGCTTGCACACGGTGCTGCGGCTCTTCGACCACCACACCGTCCACGCGCACGAAACCGCCCGCGATGTACTGCTCTGCCTCCCGGCGTGAGCAGGCCAGCATTTCAGCCAGGCGTTTGGCCAGGCGAACGGGTACGGTCATTGGGCAAGGTTCAGGAGCTGAACAGGAAGTTCATCACATCACCATCTTTGACAACGTATTCCTTGCCCTCGGCGCGCATCTTGCCGGCATCTTTGGCGCCCTGCTCGCCTTTGAAGGCAATGAAGTCGTCATAGGCGATGGTCTGGGCGCGTATATAGCCTTTTTCAAAGTCGGTGTGAATGACGCCGGCCGCCTGCGGGCCGGTGTCGCCCACATGAATGGTCCAGGCGCGCACTTCTTTGACGCCGGCCGTGAAGTAAGTCTGCAAGCCGAGCAGCTTGTAAGCGGCGCGGATCAGACGGTTCAGGCCGGGCTCGGTCTGGCCGAGTTCTTCTAAAAACATCTGGCGGTCTTCGTCGCTCATCTCGCTCATCTCGGCTTCGAGCTTGGCGCTGATGGCGACCACCGGGGCGTTTTGCGAGGCGGCATAAGTCTTCAAACGGTCGAGGAAAGGGTTGTTCTCAAAACCGTCTTCGGCCACGTTGGCGACAAACATCGCCGGCTTGGCGGTGATCAGGAAAAACTGCTGCAACAGCGGCATTTCTTCCTTGCTGAAGTCGATGGTGCGCACCGGCTTGGCTTCGTTGAGCGCAACCTGGCATTTTTCGAGAATAGCCACCAGCTTGATGGATTCCTTGTCGCCCGAGCGCGCCAGTTTGGTGACGCGGTGCAGGGCTTTCTCCACCGCCGCCAGGTCGGCCAGACACAGTTCAGTCTGGATCACCTCGATGTCGGAGATCGGGTCCACCTTGCCGGCCACGTGAATCACGTTGTCGTCCACAAAGCAGCGCACCACATTGACGATGGCGTCGGTCTCGCGGATGTGCGCCAGAAACTTGTTACCCAGGCCCTCGCCGGTGCTGGCACCGGCCACCAGGCCGGCGATGTCGACAAACTCGACAATCGCGCGCTGCACTTTTTGCGGGCTGACGATGGCCGACAAGGCGTCAAGCCGTTCATCGGGCACCTCGACGATGCCGACGTTCGGCTCGATGGTGCAAAAAGGGTAGTTTTCCGCTGCAATGCCGGCTTTGGTCAGGGCGTTGAACAGGGTGGATTTACCAACGTTGGGCAAGCCCACGATGCCGCACTTCAAACTCATGAAAAATCCTTAGAAATCAATTCCGGCAGGCCCGCCAGCGGGCTGCTCAGCGGGATGGTGATAATCGATTGTAGTGATGCTGATTTGGCGGCACGCGCCCTGCCCCTCTCAATCTCATCGAACTGCTTAGTTGCAGCTGACCGACCTGGAATTTCGACATGCCTTCCGCGCCGCCGCGAATTTCTGCTGCCACCCAACGCTCCGCTTTTTTACTGTCTCTGGCCACTTTTTCCAGCATGGCCACGCAACGCATCTGCGACGCCATGCTGCCCGCGCTGTCAAACCTCTTTCAGACCAGTGTGGCGCAGGCCGCTCAGGTGATCTGGGTGTTTGCCGTGGTGTACGGGCTGGCCCAGCTTTTTTACGGCCCGCTGGGCGACCGTACCGGCAAGTTCCGCATCATCACCTACGCCACGCTGGGTTGCAGCGTGGCCAGCCTGGTCGCCGCTTTTGCCGACAACCTGAACACCCTGGTGATGGCGCGGGCCCTGACCGGCTTGTTCGCCGCTGCGGTGATTCCGCTGGCGCTTGCCTGGGTGGGTGACGCCGTGCCTTACGAGCGGCGGCTCGAAACGCTGGCCAAAGTCGGGCTGGGTACCACGCTGGGCATTGTGGGCGGGCAACTGGCCGGTGGCTGGTTCGCCGACACCTTGGGCTGGCGCTGGGCTTTTGCGCTGATGACCGTGATTTTTGCGGCAGTCGGTTGTTTGCTCTTGCTTGATTTGCGTCGCCAGCAGCGTCTGCCCGGAACCGAGTCCGTTGACATGCCGCATGGGCGCCCGGGCTTTGTCAGGCAAGCCCTGGCCATTTTGAGCGACCCGTGGGCCAGCCGGGTGCTGATGATCGCCTTGATAGAAGGCGCCGCCGGCTTTGGTGTGCTCAGCACCATCGCCTCGCACCTGCACCAGACGCTGGGTCTGTCTTTGTCTTTGTCCGGCTCCATCGTGGCCCTCTTCGGTCTGGGCGGTGTGCTCTACATGACAGTGGCGCGCTGGCTGATCCGGCGGCTGGGCGAAGACGGGCTGGCACAGTACGGCACTGCCTTGATGGGCTTGTCTTTTGCCGTGCTGGGCTTTACCCGCTGGTGGCCCTTGACGCCGGTGGTCAGCTTGAGCGCAGGTTTTGGATTTTTCATGTTTCACAACACCATGCAGGCCAACGCCACGCAAATGACACCGTCGGCGCGCGGCACCTCGGTGTCGCTTTTTTCATGCGCGCTGTTCTCGGGTCAGGCGCTGGGAGTGTTGATGGCGGCCCACCTGAGCACACTGTTGGGCTCGGGCGGCGTGATCGCCTTGGGTGGGAGCATCGTTTTGGTTGTAGGCACCTTGATGGCGCGCAGCCTGCGCGCTAGAAACGGTAGGTCCCTGTCACCGATTGACCCACTGTGAGCACTTGGTCAAAGCCATCGAGGGTGATGCTGTTCATGCCAAACGACAAAGCTCCGTCAAGCCGTTTGTCTTGCCGGTAGGTTTGCAGCATGTCGTTGACGGCGGGGCTGCTGCTGGCGCTGAGCGGGTCGATGTTGACAATGGGGCAGCGCGGGCAGGGCTTGACCGGCTGCAGCCGTACCCGGCTGTGCGCAGTGGCAATGTCGACATGGGCCAGGCGGTCTTCGTCATGTGCGGCCATGGCTTCCTGGCCGGGGGCATCACCCAGCACGATGTTGGGGCGAAAGCGCGACATGCTCACAGCCGGCTGGCCGGCAGCCAGCAGCTTGGCATTCAGCCCGGCCAGAGAAGCCTCGCTGGTGATCAACATCGGGTAACCGTCACTGAACTGGTTGAGCGCCTGCACGCCGTCGGTCCAACTCAGGCTGGAGGCGCGCTGGTGTTCCGGGTCAAAGCGCACCAGGCGCGCTTTCACACCCAAAAAATCACTGAACCACTGGGCCGCAATGGCACCCATGTCATAGGCCGCCACTTCCTGGCCCCACACCTTGACGCGTACAGCCGCCTCGACCTGGTCTATGGCCAAGTGCAGCGCCAGCATGCCGGGGGCACGCAACACAATGTCATTTGCGCGCACCTGCGGCTGCACCAGGGCCATGCGCGGCAACTCGCGCTGCGTTAAAAATTCACCCGTTTCATCCACCACCATCCAGGCACGGTCCAAATCCAGACCAGTTTCTGTGAGCAAGACTTCGCCCAGAGCCACGCCGGCGCAGGACTTGATCGGGTAGATAAACAGCTGGGCAATGACGGCGCTGAAATCAGGCGGGCGGGTGGTGTCGTTCACAAAAGGGCTTTCAAGAGGGCCGTTGCGGGTGGCTACGGCCTGGTTCAGGTCGGGATTTTGCACTGCCTCCTAAAATAAGGCATGAGCAAAGATTTTGACGTTTGTATCCGCGGTGACGGTATTGTGGGCCGAACGCTGGCACTGCTGCTGGCGCGGCAACGTTTGCGCGTGGCCCTGGTCTGTGATCCAGCCCGTGCGTCTGCCACGCCCGACGTGCGGGCCTACGCCCTCAATACAGCTTCCCGCAGCCTGCTGATGCAAATGCGTGCCTGGCCGCAAGGCGCTGGCGTCACGGCGGTCAGCCAGATGCAGGTATGGGGCGACAGCGACGGACGACTGGACTTCAACCCGACTGACAGGCCGGCTGAGCAAGCCAGCGGCGATCAGGCTTCGCTGGCCTGGATTGTGGATGTGCCTGCTCTGGAGCAGGCGCTGTCGGAGGCCCTGCGCTTTGCACCCGAGGTCGAACTCATGGCCTCACCGGATGCAGCCCGTGCAGCGCTGACGGTGGTCTGCGAAGGGCGTCATAGCCAAAGCCGGCGCGATTTCGGCGTGAGCTGGACCATCAAACCCTACGACCAGAAAGCTGTGGCCGCCAGGCTGCACTCAGACCGCCCGCATGCCGGTGTGGCGCGCCAATGGTTCGGCCAGGGGGAGGTGCTGGGTTTGCTGCCGGTGGACGGCGCAGACGCACACACCCTGGCCATGGTCTGGTCGGTGCCGCAAAGCCGTGCCCAAGAGCTGCAAGCAATGACACCCGCCGCCCTGGTGGCAGCGCTGCAGCAGGTCTGCGGCGACCAGGCCGGCCAGCTCAGCCTGTGCAGTCCGGTGGCCAGCTGGCCCTTGACACTGTGCAGCGCCCAGCGCTGGGTCGGGCCGGGTTGGGCCCTGGCTGGAGATGCTGCGCACACCGTGCACCCGATGGCGGGCCAGGGTCTGAACCTGGGTCTGGCGGATGTCAACCAACTGGCGCACGTGCTGCAAGCGCGCGAATACTGGCGCAGCCTGGGCGACGAAAAACTGCTGCGCCGCTACGAACGTTCGCGCAAAGCCGATGTCTTGGCCATGAGTGCTGTGACCGAAGGCTTGCACAGCCTGTTTGCACCCAGCGACAGCCGCTTGCAAGCGCTGCGCAATTGGGGCATGAAAAGCGTGGCGCGCAGCGGACCGATCAAGGGCTGGCTGACACGCCGGGCCATGGGCTGACACGGCCTGAGTTTTTTCTTTTTTTAACAAAGCCTCACAGGACTTGCGTATGCGCTCAGTTTTCAGCATCTTCACCACCCGCGGCCGCGCGGCCCTGCTTGGCCTGACCCTGGCACTGACAGCCGGTGTTGCGGCACAAGCCCAGGAAGCGGCCATTCGCAAAAACCTGCTGGAGCGCCTGCCCACACTGCCCAAAATTGAAGAGGTCAGCAAAACACCCATGAACGGCCTGTTTGAAGTGCGGGTCAGCGGAAACGATATTTATTACACCGATGCAGACGGCAGCTTTCTGATTCAGGGCCATCTGATTGACACCCGTGCCAAAAAGAACCTGACCGAAGAGCGCATGGACAAACTCAATGTGGTCGCCTTCGACTCACTGCCGCTGAACGACGCCTTCACCATCGTGCGCGGTAACGGCAAACGCAAGATGGCGGTGTTTGAAGACCCGAATTGCGGTTACTGCAAACGCTTTGAACGCGATATGCAAAAAGTCAACGACGTCACCATTCACCTGTTTTTAATGCCCATCCTTGGCCCGGACTCCGGCGTCAAATCCAAGGCGGTCTGGTGCGCCAAAGACAAAGCCAAGGCCTGGGCCGACATGATGTTGCGCGACCAGAAGATAGCCCCCGGTAATTGCGATGCGACAGCGCTGACACGCAACATTGAGTTTGGTCAGCAAAACCGCATCACCGGCACGCCGACCCTGATTTTTGCGGACGGCAAACGTGTGCCGGGGGCCATCGGTGCTCAACAGGTTGAGCAGTACCTGGCACAAGCCAAAGCGCCCTGAATTTGTTACAGCCCGGGACTTGGCTTCAGACATGTCCAAGGCTTGAAGTGCTTAGGGCAGCACTTCATCTTTGTGTGCGCCAATAACCATGGCTTTGCTTGGCGTTAAGACTAGATTTTGAAGCTATCTGTCAGGCTTGGAGATAGAAAGTTGCTCGTAGGCTTCCTTCAAGGCATAAAACCCGAGCTTGCGAGTTTTTTTGTCCTGGGCGATCACGCCTTTGCGGTTGAAGCCTTTGTTGAAAATGGTTTGGCGGCGCTCACTTAAAAAGTCGTAGAGCAACCAGGGCGCAATGCCGCAGACATAGTCAAAAGAGGCGTTCAGTCGAACTTGTTCACCCAAAATGAAGGCTTGGCAATCTTCAGTAAACAAGGCGGTTTGGGGCCCGCGGTGTCCAGCCAGGGCATCGGCACCGGTTTCGGTGATGAGCACGGGTTTGTCCGGCTTAGAGTTGGCCAGCAGTTTTTGCAGCCCTGAAAATCCCGGCTCGTACCAGCCAAAGTACTCGTTGAGCCCGATCACATCCAAGTGAGCGGTTAAACGATCCTGGATGCAAAACTCCTCCCGGTTGATCAGGCAGGCTGCACTGATGAGGCGGGTACTGTCGAGCTGTTTTGCTGTTTGCGCCAGCTCAGACATGAAAGCCAAGCGCGCATCGCTGTCGGCATTTTCATTTCCCACGCCCCAGAAAATCACACTCGCACGGTTGATGTCACGCAAGATGAGTTCTTGCAACTGATTACGGGCATCCGCCAGTGTTTTGGGATTGTCAAAGTCGATGGCCCAGTAAACCGGAATTTCTTCCCAGAGCAACAGACCAACTTCATCGGCCAACTGGGCGACGTGCTCATGGTGCGGGTAATGCGATAGACGCAAAAAGTTGCAACCCATTTCTTTGGCGTCTGCCAAGCGGCGTCGAACATCTGCTTCGGTGGACACCTTGCCCATCACGACATCATCCTCATGGACACAGATGCCGCGCAAAAACAGGACCTGGCCATTGAGAACTAACTGCGTTCCGCGCACTTCAATGTGCCTAAATCCGATTTTTTCGTGAAGGACATCCTCGCCGCATTCAAAACCCACCTTATACAGGTGGGGATCTTCCAATGACCACAAACGGGGTTGAATGTCCACGCTGGCCTGGCCATAGCCATTGACCACCTGCACTGCGCAGTCCAGATTCAAGGCCTCAATCCGGCACCGAACCACGGCATTGACCGCCTGATGAAGCCGAACCTTGAACACCAGGCCGGTTTGAGGCGACCAACTGGCTTGCGCAGAGCGAATAAAGACCGCCAGCAACTTCAACAAAGCGAGCTCACGGTAAATGCCGCCGTGATTGAACCAGTCCACATGCCGCATCGGAACCCGGTCAAGCTCACGGCGGTTGTCCACCTGCAACTGCAGCCGGTTCGTGCCTGGCTGCAGATGAGCGGACAAGTCCACGCAAAAGGGAGTGGAGCCCCCCAGATGGGTTCCTATAAACCGGCCATTGAGGAACACCCTGGTCTGGTAATTGGCCGCACCGACTCGCAGCAAGGTCACAGGACGCTGCCGGTCGGGCACGTGTTCAATCCAACGCGTGTACCAGCCGGCGCCTTCAAAGTAACGCCACTCAGGTTTGACCATGGACCAGTTGGATGGGGTGATCAAACTGTCCCCGTCGATCGGGTGATAGTCGCGCGGATGGGTCCAGTCTTTGGCCGGCGCGTCATCGAGTTCAAACCATTTCTGCCGCAAGCCTTCGTCAAACATGTCCAGCGTGAATTGCCAGGGGCCATCCAGGCTCTGTGTTTCCCGGTCAGCCAGTATCACCAGGGTGTCTGCAGAGATCACCGGCGCTTCAAAGCGTTGCAGATAAGCCTCGTCGTGCAGGTGGTGAAAAGGGTCCAGTGCTTCGGGCTGCGTCTTCATGTGCGCACTCCAAGTTGAGCCGGCAGCCTGGCATAGCCGATGCCCACCATGGGGCGAAAGCGCCACCCACCGGGAAACGCTTCCCAATCAGGCCAGAGGCTTCGAGCCGCCATGGCAATCGCTATCCAGCGGAACCAGGTGGCGAAGGTGTTGGATAGGCCCTGAGGCTCTGTATAGCCTTTGACCCAACCGTCCTGTTTTCGCAAGGCGCTTTCCGGGCGCCATACCTCGTCGGCAAAGCCGCCGTCATCTTGTTGAAAACGCAGCAATTCGCCCAGCATGGTGGTCAGCCACGACCTGATGTCCGCGTCGCGGTGCTGTGTGCGCGCCCGCCCGTGCGCCAAGAGATCAATCAAGTCCGCATCAATGCAAGCGCTGTGAATTTGCGGAGGCTGCGTAAGTGCGTAATCAATGGCCTTGTCCTGGTAGGGCAAGACTCTGCCGGTGAAGTACCACAAATGAAAGTTGTGCATCGAGCCCGCCATGGCATGCAGCAGCGCCGTGGCATTGTGGGCTTGCCCGACGCCCCAGAAACCGGTGCCTGGCTCCTGCAGTCTGTCGTGCCAATCAAACATGATTTCAAGGGCTTTGCCCGCGCGTTGAGCGTCTGCACCGCCCTGCGCCTGGAGCCCCAGCAAAAAGCTGCCGAGATTGACGATGTTGTTGCCCTCTTGCCAGGGGTCACGCAAATCACGCTCACTGAGCCAGGCCTGTAAAAATTGCAGATCCAAAAAATGCCTGGCAAAAGACAGTTGTGCAGGCCAGTCCGGACACAAAGCCTGAACAGCACCCAGGCTGTAGTTGGTCACATGGAAATCGATGTACTGCCAGGTGTCAGCCAAGCGCGGCTTTTTAAACACAGCATCGTCTTGCATGCCCGGGATGCGAAAAACGCCGCTCTCAAGCCGGTGCCCGATCAACCAGGAGGCCAGCGACTCCCGGGCCTGCCTGGGTTGCTGGTGAATATCACCCAGTAAGTCACGGGCCATGACGGCGTTGTAAGTGCCGGGTAGCAACATGCCCGGCCATTGCACTGCATCGTGGCTGGCGCTGATTTTCAGCACGCCGGATGGACAGCCGGGCGCCTGCATGCTTTGAAACCAGGCCAGGCTGCGTTCACGTGCTCGAACAATGGCCTGCTGCAATGCTTTTGCATCCGGGTCATTTTTAAGGAACTGCATTTGCATCAACTCAACCCTTCACCGCACCAGCGGTCATGCCTGAGATGACGCGTCGCTGGGCCAACAGAAAAAACAGAATCACCGGCAGCGTGGTAATGACAGACAAGGCCATGATCCCCTGAAAATTAACACCGAGCTCGCCATTGAGATTCATCAGCGCCACCGGCAGTGTGTAGGTGCTGGGCGACTTGGATACCACCAAAATCGGAAGCCATTGCGACCAGTTCAGCAAAAAGGTAATGATCGACGCCGTGGCAACCACCGGCATGGCCATCGGAATGACCACCCGAAAAAGAATCTGAAATTCAGTGGCGCCGTCAACCACAGCGGCTTCGAGCACGGTTTTCGGCAGCGTTTTAAAAAACTGCTCGAACAGAAAAAACTGGATGGGACCCACTGCGAGAAACAAAACAATGCCCGTGTAGCTACCAAGTAATCCAATTTTGAACATCACCAGGTAAACAGGGATCACCAGCAGCATGTAGGGGTACATGATGGTGGCCAGAAAGCCCACGCGAAAGAGCTTGAACATCCAAAAATCAGGCCTGCGCACCAGCGCGTACGCACCCAGCGCCGTGACTAAAACACCGATAGCCGTAGAGGCCGTTGTGATGGCGATGGAATTTCCTACATAGACCCAAAGCGGTGTTCCCCCAATTTGCGAGAGCTCACTCAGAATGCTGAGCGAAAACGATTCCGGCCAGGGCCGCAGCGGTGCAGAAAGAATGGCCTTGCTGCTGCGAAAAGCGCTGACCAGCATCCAGTAAAAGGGATACAGACAGAACAAGCTGACTGTGACGGCCACAAAGTAAGCCAAGCAACGAAGGTAAAACCGGGGGGTAGTCACACTTTCCCCCTTTGTGCGCCTTGCAGGTACATAGCCAACCAGGCCAGCGCCAGGACCAGCGCGAACAGCACCGTGGCCATGGCCGTGGCCTCGCCGTAACGCCCCTGGTCAAACAATTGGTAGGCGTAGTAACTCAGGAAGTTGGTGCTTTCGTTAGGACCGCCCTTGGTCATGACCGCCACCACGGTGAATGTTTTCAGGTATTGAATGAGGGCGTAAACCGAATTCACAAGGATCGCGGGACTCAACTGTGGCAACACCACATGCCAGAAAGCCTGCCAGGCATTGGCACCGTCAATTTGCGCCGCCTCGTATTGCGACTTGTCGCAAAGTGCCAGATTGGCCCAGAAGATCACCACATAAAAGCCGACGTGATGCCACAACTCAGCGATCAGAACTGCGCTGAGCACCGTGTCAACCGATGCGATGCCGCCGAAAAGCGGTAGATTTAAAGCGCCCAGCGCTGTGTTGAGCGCTCCAAAGCTTTGATCAAACAACCAGCGCCAGACCACGTAGCCGGCAATGTCCGGCGTGACCACCGGTAAAAAAATCGCCACCTTGAAAAAAAGTTTGCCTCGTCCGATCAAGTTGGAGTTGAGCAACAGGGCATAAAGCAGCGCCAGCACAATCGTCGAGACGACAGCCAGCGCCGTGTACCAAAGTGTCCTGAGCAATGAAGCCAAAAATACGGGGTCCTGCTGCAAGCTCAGGTAGTTGGCCCACCCGACCCACTGGGCCTGATTTTGCAGCGCAGTGGCAGAGGCTGTGAAGGAGGTTTGAATGGCCAACACGATGGGCCACACGCCAAACACCAGCGTCAACAAGGCAAACGGCGCTGCAAACCACCAGAACACCCCCACACTTTGTGGCGCACCGGGCTTGCGGCCCACCGCAGTCTTTAGCATCTCAAACCTGTGTCCGAATTGAAACCATGCAGGTGTGATGCGAGCACGGAAACGGTCAGGCTGTCGCCGATAGCCGCAAGGACCCCTGCCGGCGCGCGGCATATCGCCTGCTGCGAGCCAAGAGCCAGCGTGATCAAGGTCTCTGCCCCCAAGGGCTCCACCATGCTGACCAGGCCTTGCCCGACCAAGGCAGCATCCGGCAACTCCCCCAGCATCAAGTGCTCGGGCCGGACGCCAACGACCATGGGTGTCATGTCGGCCCATGGAATTGGGCTCAAAGTTTTTCGAGACCATCGGTGTCCATCACCGAATTCCAGCGTCGATGTTGTCCAGTGAGCGCTCAGCAGGTTCATAGGCGGCGAGCCCATGAAGCCAGCGACGAACTGGTTACCGGGCCGCGCATAAAGCTCGGCGGGCGTGCCGAGTTGCTGCACGCAGCCTTGGTGAAGAATCGCGATCTTGTCGGCCAGTGTCATGGCTTCGACCTGATCATGCGTGACATAAATAATGGTGGCGCCAAGCCGGTGATGAAGCCGTTTGATTTCTGCGCGCATCTCTGTTCGCAACTGCGCATCCAGGTTCGACAGCGGCTCGTCAAAGAGGAAGACTTTGGGATTTCTGACAATGGCGCGGCCAATGGCCACGCGCTGGCGCTGCCCGCCTGACAAGGCTGCCGGTTTGCGGCCCAGCAGGTGCTCGATGCGCAACAGGCCTGCAGCATCATTCACCCGCCGGGTGATTTCTGCTGCAGGCGTTTTGCGCAACTGAAGGCCGAAGGCCATGTTCTCCCAGACCGTCTTGTGGGGATACAAGGCATAGTCCTGGAACACCATCGCAATATCCCGCTCTCGGGTCGGAACATGGTTGACCTCTCGCCCATCGATCTCGATGATGCCTTCGCTGATGTCCTCAAGGCCGGCAACCATCCGCAGCAATGTGGATTTTCCGCAACCCGATGGCCCGACAAACACCACCAGCTCGCCATCGGGCACCTTTATCGAGACGTCATTGACTGCGAAATTGGCCCCGTCATAGGTTTTTCGAACCGACTTGATATCGACGCGGGCCATTGACTCATCCCCTTTACTTTTTCGCGCTGAGCTTGGTTGCCAATTCACGCATTTCATTGGCAGTTTCGGTGATGAATGCTTTCCAGTTGGCTGGTGGCTTGGCCAAAGCACCCATGAGTTTGCGATGGTAGGCCGCCTCTAACTCAGGATAGTAGGCGTGTACTGATTCAGGAAAATCATAGGCAGCCAGACTCCAGGCGGGCGAAGCAAAAAGCTTCTGGCGGTCTGACAAGGCGCTGATATTGAGGTCCTTGCGAACAGCCGAGCCCACGTTGTCCAGCGAGGCCTGTTGCGCTTGCTTGCTGAGCATGAACTTGGCAAATTCGATGGCAATGGCCTTGTTAGGCGAATTTTCAGGCACCGCAACACCACGCATGCCGCCAATCACGACCGAGTTTTTACGGCCGTCGAAGGATGGCCAGGGGCCCACCAGGAAATCGCCCCCCAGCACTGCCGCTTGATCCCATTTTTTGACGTTCCAGTCACCCACGCGGAACATGCCGGCTTTGCTGCCTTCAATGACCTGGTACATCTCTGCAAAAGAATGATTGATGGTGTCCGGCGGCACGAAACGGGACTCCGTGTAGGCCTTGAGTACTTCCTCCAGCACTTTGGCACGCGCAGGTTCATCGACAACAATTTTCCCTTGCGGGTCAATCAAGGTGTGGCGAAGGCCCGACCCAAACATGAACAGGTCGATCATGTGAATCAGGTCACGTGGCTTGGCGGCCTGAAGTGCCATTCCGAAGGTATTGGCCTTGCCATCACCATCCGGATCGTTGTCCCGGAATTTAACGGCCACGCGCTGCGCATCAGCCCAGGTGACGGGGAATTTTTCACCCACTTTGTCCAGCCAGCTTTTACGCACGCCCAAGGCCATCTGTACCCTTTGGACCGGCAAAATGATCATCTTGTTGCCGTGTGTGGCGACCCGGATGTCGTCCTCTGACAAAAACGCCTTGTCTGTGACGGTGGCCAAAACAGGTTTTAAGTCCACCAGTTTGTTGGTCTGATCGGCCACCCTGATGACGCGCTCGTAGTTGTTATAGATCAGGTCAGGTGCTGTGTTGGTATTGATCGCGGAGATGGACCTGCCGAACCACTGGTCGGTGGGGTAATTGATGGATTTAACGGTCACGCCCGGCCGGGTTTTGGCAAACTCTGCGCTCAGCGATTGGAACCACTTGATGCCGTTGTCACCGAGATCGTGCCAAACGACAAGTTCCTGGGCGCTCAATTGACCGCCAAAGGCCAAGGACGCGGTCAAAGCCAAGGATTTGATAATTTTTCGTATCTTCATGCGAGTCTCCTAGATAAATGTTGATGGACCGAAAAAACAGAAATTAGGTAATCGTTTTCCTACATTCTGGCGTATCCTCTCAATGCTCTGCAATACTCGAAATCCCTTAGTCGCCACACATTAATGACGCCCAAAGATCCGCCCAACACACCCAAAGCGCCAGCCCAAAGTGCGTCCATCTCCATTGCCACCGTGGCTGCCAAGGCGGGGGTGTCAATTGCCACGGTGTCCAGGGTGCTCAATGGCTTGTCCAGTAAATTTTCCAAAGCCACACAGACAAAAGTCTTGCAGGCCGTAGATGAATTGGGCTACCGGCCTACAGTGGCCGCGCGCACATTGCGCAGCGGTCAAAGCCGTTTGGTGGCTTTGCTGGCATCCAACATGGCAAACCCTTCAATGGCCTCGATTGCTGCGGCAGCTGAGGTTGCTTTACGCAAGTCTGGTTACGTGATGGTGCTCTGCGACACACACGACCAGCCGGAGCAGCAAGACGAATACCTCAAGGAGATGGGCTCTCACAACGCCAGAGCCGTGGTGATGCTTGGCGCGGTAGACAGCCCCGAATTGCGCCAACTGGCAAAGTCCCCGGAACGGATTGTGTTTGTCAACCGGCATGCCCCGGTACCGATTGAAGGCGAGCGCTTTGTGGGCATCGACAATCGTCAGGCTGTGCTGGACGTGGCCCATTGGATGCACCAGAGGCGCCAAAGTCCGATGGCACTGATCCATGGGGATGTTCGGTCCTCAGCCACCCGCGAAAGGGTCGATGGATTTGTGGCGGCATGCAAGAGTTTGAAACAGGCATTGCCCCGAAGTCATATCTGCTTCACGCCGGGTGTGAGTCATCTGGACATCGGCTATCTGGGAATGAAGCAGTTGATGACGCAAAAAACACCGCCCTTGTCGGTTTTTTGTACCAGCGACTTGATCGCCTACGGTGCGCACCGCTGCTTACATGAGTTGCACCCCGGGTTTTTACACCTGATCACTTTGGTGGGTTTTGACCACAGCCCATTGAACGACTGGATTGCGCCTTGGCTCCATGGCATCAGAGTGCCTTATGAAAGCTATGGCGAGGCCATTGTCAGTGCGCTGGATTCTGACAAACCGCTGAATCTGCTGCTGCCGCATCAGTGGGTCAATGCCAGGACCGCAAGCGCGCTGTGAGCAGTAAATCCTGCAATCAGCAGGAGGCAGCGCGTCAGGGACTGCGCAAACTCAAACCCCTGATGTATTCTTGGCTCTCCCTAAGGATTGACAGCCATGCCGCCTTCTGCCGCAACCGCCACCCCGCCCGTTCACTACCGCGTTGAAATCGCTGACCTGCAGGCACACCTGTTCCGTGTGACGATGACCGTGGCAGCGCCGGTAGCGCAGCAAACGGTGTCGCTGCCGGTGTGGATTCCGGGCAGCTACATGGTGCGGGAGTTCTCCGGCCATCTGCAAAACCTCAAGGCCCTGCAAGGCAAGCGCACGCTGGCCGCGGGCCAAGTCGTGCAGTTGGACAAATGCAGTTGGCAGATTCGCTGCGTGCCCAGCCGCCCGTTGGTGCTGGTCTATGAGGTGTATGCCAACGATGCTTCGGTGCGCACCGCCATGCTCAATGAGCTGCGCGGGTTTTTCAACGGCACCAGCTTGTGCCTGCGTGTTGAAGGCCAGGAAAACAAACTTCACGCGCTGGAAATCGTCGCCCCCAAGGCGCTGCCCGGCTGGTCGCTGGCCACGGGTCTGCCACCGCACAAGGTGAGCAAGTCGGGCTTTGGCATTTACCACGCAGACAGTTACGACGCGCTGGTGGATGCCCCGGTGGAGATGGGTACTTTCTGGAGTGGCAGCTTCAAGGCCTGCGGCGTGCCGCACCGCTTTGTGGTGGCCGGTGCCGCGCCCAGTTTTGACGGCGACAAGCTGCTGGCGGACGCCCAAAAAATTTGCGAAACGCAAATCCGGTTTTGGCACGGCAGTCAAAAACCGCCCTTTAAAAATTACCTGTTCATGCTCAATGCCGTTGATGACGGCTACGGCGGGCTGGAGCATGGCAACTCGACCGCGCTGATCTGCAACCGGCGTGACCTGCCACGCCTTGGCGACAAAAAAGTATCCGACGGTTACACCACGCTGCGCGGACTCATCAGCCACGAGTACTTTCACACCTGGAACGTCAAACGCCTGCGCCCGGCCGATCTGGCGCGCTACGACTACACACGCGAAAACTACACCGAACTGCTCTGGTTTTTTGAAGGCTTCACCAGCTACTACGACGACCTGCTGCTGCGCCGCTGCGGCCTGCTGGACAACGCGGGCTACTTGAAGCTGCTCAACAAAACCATCAATCAGGTGATGCAGACGCCGGGGCGGCAAGTGCAGTCGGTGGCACAGGCCAGCTTTGACGCCTGGGTCAAGTACTACCGCCAGGACGAGAATACGCCCAACGCCACCGTGAGCTACTACACCAAGGGCGCGCTGGTGGCGCTGTGCTTTGACCTGAGCCTGCGCGCGCCCGTCAAGGGCAAGCCAGCCCCGGCGGATGTCACGCTCGACGCGGTCATGCGCCATGTGTGGAAGCACTGCAAAGGCGGCCCCATGCAAGAAAGCGATCTGAGCGCCGCGCTGCTGGCCGTCAGCGGGCGCAGTTTTGATACCGAACTTGCGGCCTGGGTGCACGGCAAGGCCGAGCTGCCATTGCAGCCCTTGCTTGAGCAACACGGCGTGAGCGTTTTGGAAGACCCGGCCCAACTGGCTCAGCGTCTGGGTCTGCGGGTCAGCGAGAGCGCCGGCATCACGGTCAAAGCCGTGCTGCGCGGAGGTGCCGCAGAGCGCGCAGGTTTTGCGGCCGGCGACGAATGGCTGGGCATCGCGCTGGCAGGGCCAGCCGGCGCCAAAGTCAAGCCGGCCCCCGACGCCGGATGGCGCCTGAACCGCCTTGAAGACCTGCTGCTTTACGCGGGCCAGGCCACTCAATTGCAGGCCCTGGTAGCGCGCGACAAACGGCTGCTGCGCTTGCAGCTGAGCCTGCCACCGCAAGTCACCACCTGGCGCCTGAGTGTGCAAGACACCAGCCGGGTGAACGCCTGGCTGCAGCCCACGGCAACTTGATCCCCTGAGACACCAACGCCTATGAGTGAGGCACTGAAGGAAACACATGAATTACGAAACCATTCTCACCAGCACCCACGGACCCGAGAGCCGGCAGGTCGGCGTCATCACGCTGAACCGCCCCAAACAACTTAACGCGCTGAACGACCAGCTCATGGACGAGCTGGGCGCGGCACTCAAGGCTTTTGACGCCGACGCCAGCATCGGCTGCATCGTTCTGACCGGCAACGAAAAAGCCTTTGCCGCCGGTGCCGACATCAGCGTGATGGCCAAATTTGATTTTGCCGACGCCTATGGGCAGGACTTCATCACCCGCAACTGGGAGCAAATCCGTAGCGTGCGCAAGCCGGTGATTGCGGCCGTCAGCGGCTTTGCGCTAGGAGGCGGCTGCGAGCTGGCCATGATGTGCGACTTCATCATTGCGGCCGACAACGCCCGCTTCGGCCAGCCCGAGATCAAGCTCGGCATCATTGCCGGTGCCGGCGGCACCCAGCGCCTGCCGCGCGCCGTGGGCAAGTCCAAAGCCATGGACATGGCACTGACCGGCCGCATGATGGACGCACAAGAGGCCGAGCGCGCCGGCCTGGTCAGCCGCGTGGTGGCCGCCGACAAGCTTATGGACGAAGCCCTGGGCGCAGCGCTGATGATTTGCGATTACGGCCAGCTCAGCGTCATGGCCACCAAAGAGGCGGTCAACCGGGCCTTTGAAAGCGGCCTGTCCGACGGCCTGATGTTCGAGCGCCGCCTGTTCCAATCCATGTTCGCCACCAGCGACCAGAAAGAAGGCATGGACGCCTTTCTGGCCAAACGAAAACCGGTGTTCACGCACCGCTAAAGGCGGCTTTTGAACCCGTTATAATTTGCCTCGTTTGGTGATATAGCTCAGTTGGTTAGAGCGCAGCATTCATAATGCTGATGTCGGTGGTTCAAGTCCACCTATCACCACCATTTTTTGGTTTCAGACTGTCTCGTCTGCTGCCCTGTACCTAGCGATTACCGCTATTGGCTTGCTCTAATTTTTGAGCCCTGCTCTTACTCAGCCTCTGGAAAAAACCACGAAACGCTGCATCCCCTGTTTTTTACCTCCGCACTAAAACCCTCCGCAAGCCTTGCTGCTGGCGCGCTTTGACACGGGTCTGTTGCGCTGCCGGTTTAACGGGCTTGTG
>JBIKPY010000007.1:0-64353 GCA_044357185.1 Polaromonas sp. | reverse complement strand
TCCATGGCTGTGACAGAGCCCAGCACCGGCAGCGACACCACCAAACTCAAAACCACGGCCGTACTTAAGGGTGACCGTTACGTGATCAACGGCCAGAAAGTCTGGACTTCACGCCTGCAGCATTCGGACTACATGCTGCTGCTGGCGCGTACCACGCCGCTGGCCGAAGTGAAGAAAAAAAGCGAAGGCCTCTCGGTGTTTCTGGTGGATCTGCGCGAAGCTGTCGGCAAGTCCATCACGGTGCGGCCCATCCGCAACATGGTCAACCACGAGACCAACGAAATCTTCATCGACAACCTGGAAGTGCCGGTTGAAAACCGCATCGGCGAGGAAGGCAAGGGCCTGAAATACATTTTGGACGGCCTGAACGCTGAGCGTATTTTGATTGCCGCCGAATGCATTGGCGACGGCTACTGGTTCACCGACAAGGCCAGCGCTTATGCCAAGGAGCGCGTGGTGTTTGACCGCCCTATCGGCCAGAATCAAGGCATCCAGTTTCCGATTGCACGGGCCTTCGTCAACGTCGAAGCCGCCAGCCTGATGCGCTACCGGGCCTGCGAAATGTTTGATGCCGGCATCAACTGCGGCGCCGAGGCGAACATGTCCAAACTGCTGGCCGCCGATGCCTCGTGGGAGGCGGCCAACGTCTGCCTGCAAACACATGGCGGTTTTGGTTTTGCGGCCGAGTACGACATTGAGCGCAAGTTCCGCGAGACGCGGCTCTACCAGGTCGCGCCAATCTCCACCAACATGATCCTGTCTTACGTGGGCGAACATGTGCTGGGCATGCCCCGCTCCTACTGAAGCCGCGTCATGAATGCACCCGTACAAGACTTCACGCCATGGGTCGGCAAGCGCCAGACGGGCAAGGACATCATCAGCCCGGTGCAGGTGCGGCAAATGGCTGCCACGCTCAATGATGCAGCGCGCATGCAGCAACCGGACTGCGCGCCGCTGCCGGCCGGCTGGCACTGGCTGTATTTCAATCCGCTTGAAATTCAGTCGCGGCTTGGGCCTGATGGTCATCCGGCGCGTGGTGACTTCCTGCCGCCGGTGTCACTGGAAAGACGCATGTGGGCCGGCAGCAGGCTGACCTGGCAGCGCCGGTTTGAAGTGGGCATGTCAATTCAAAAGGACTCGGAAATCCTCAAGATCAGCCACAAGACCGGGCGCAGCGGCGACATGGTTTTTGTGACCCTGGCGCACCGCTACAGCGATACCCGCGGCATCATTCTTGAAGAAGAGCACGACATCGTTTACCGCGACACGCCAAGCGCCGACGAGACGGCCGCGCTGCAGGCTCTGGGCGAAAAAATCCGCGCCGGCCAGCACAGCTTTGAACGCCAGGGCCGGCATGTGCAGGCCGTTCAGCCCGACCCGGTCATGCTGTACCGCTACTCGGCTGCCACCTTCAACGGCCACCGTATTCATTACGACGTGGACTACTGCCGCACTGTCGAAGGCTATCCCGGGCTGGTGGTACACGGCCCGCTGATTGCCACCTTGCTGTTGAACTTTGCAGAGAACCACGTCACACCCGGGCGTTTTATCCGAACTTTTGAATTCAAGGCCCTGCGGCCCACCTTTGATCTGAGCGGTTTTCACCTGCACGCCACACCATCGGATGGCGCTGATGGTGGGCTGAACATCTGGTCTACCAACAACACAGGTCAGGTCGGACTTGACGGCTGCATCACCCTGGCCCCGGCAGAAGCCGCGGCATGACACCGGAAGCGACCCGCGGCGGCCTTTCTACAATGACGCCATGACCTTTCTGAACATGCTCACGGCGGCCGAGAACTTGAACCAGTCCATGCTGTGCGTGGGCCTGGACCCGGACCCAGCCAAGTTCCCGGGTAAGTTCAAAGGCGACGCCAACAAGATCTATGATTTTTGCGCCGCCATCGTTGATGCCACGGCCGACCTGGTGATCGCCTTCAAGCCGCAGATTGCCTACTTTGCCGCGCACCGCGCCGAAGGCCAGCTCGAGCGCCTGATGGAACACATGCGCCGCATGGCGCCGCAAGTGCCCGTCATCCTGGACGCTAAGCGCGGCGACATCGGCAGCACCGCCGAGCAGTACGCCATCGAAGCCTTTGAGCGCTACGGCGCTGACGCGGTCACGCTGTCGCCCTTCATGGGCTGGGACTCGGTAGCGCCCTACCTCAAGTACGAAGGCAAAGGCGCTTTTCTGCTGTGCCGCACCTCCAACCCCGGCGGTGACGATTTGCAAAACCAGCGTCTGGCTTCGGTCGAAGGCCAACCGCTGCTCTATGAACACGTGGCCCGCCTGGCGCAAGGCCCTTGGAACCTCAACGGCCAGCTCGGCCTGGTGGTGGGCGCCACCTACCCGGCAGAGATCGAACGCGTGCGCCAGGTGGCGCCCACGCTGCCACTGCTGATTCCCGGCGTGGGTGCCCAAGGCGGCGACGCGGTGGCCACAGTACGCGCCGGCTACAAAGCGGGCGCGCCCATCATCGTCAATTCGTCGCGGGCGATTTTGTACGCGTCCTCCGGCGAAGACTTTGCCGCTGCGGCGCGGCGCGAAGCACTCAAGACGCGCGACGTTTTGCAGGCTGCGCGGGCTTGACCTGAACCGGCGGCTCGCTATGATTAGTACATGGCCATGAACCCGCTTGAGACAGCCCGCTTTGCCCGCCAGGTCGGCTTTGGCCTGGCGCCGGACGAAGCCACGCCCGACGACCCGCTGGCCTGGGCCCAGGCCCAGCTCGACAAAGCCCCTGCCGTGGCTTTTCTGGCCGACCGCAAAGGCACGCTGATGACCGCCCTGCCCGAAGGCGTGCGCCTGCTGGACAGCCAAAAAGACGCCACGCTGGCCATGCAAGGCCATTGGGACGCCGAAAAAAACAGCTTTGAGCAGTCGCGCAAATTGCCACGCCCCGAGTGGGAAAAACTGCGCTACGAAACAGTAGACCTGCCCTACTGGCGCATGGCCCCTTGGCAGGAAGTGCTGGCGCGCGGCGCCATGGCCGTCAACGGCCCGGCCCCGGTGTTTGAACGTTTCTGGCACTTCTGGACCAACCACTTCACGGTGGCGCCGGCCACCAACAACATCAACGCCATGATCGGGCCTTACATGCGCATGTTGCGCGGCCACATGAGCGGCCACTTTCGCGACATGCTGTTTGAGGCGGTCACGCACCCGGCCATGGTGCTGTACTTAGACAACGCTATCTCCACCGGACCCAAGTCCCGAAACAGCCTGAACGAGCTGCGCCAGAACGGCAAAGTCAAACACAGCATCAACGAGAACCTGGGCCGCGAGTTGCTGGAACTGTTCACCCTCAGCCCGGCCGCCGGCTACAGCCAGGCGGACGTGATGGGCGCCACCTTCATACTGACCGGCTGGGGCGTGCACAAGCCCGCAGACACCTGGAACAAATCCGGCGCACCCTACGGCAGTTACTTCGACTTTGGCCGGCACGAGCCGGGCAGCCACAGCGTGATGGGCAAGTCTTACAGCGCGTTTGTGCGCAACGACGGCAAGCTCAACGACCTGGTTGATGACTTGGCCGCCCACCCCGCCACAGCGCAGCATATTTGCCTCAAACTGGCCACAGCTTTCATCGCCGACGAGCCCGCGCCGGAGGCTGTGGCGCGGCTGGTGAAAGTGTTCACGCAAAGCAAAGGTCATCTGCCCAGCCTGCACAAAGCGGTGGTGGCCGAGGTGGCGTTGGCAGGCGCCGCCTCGCGCAAATTCCTGCTGCCCGAAAGCTGGCTCTGGAGCATTTACCGCGTGGCAGGCGCAGAGCTACCCGTGGTGCCGCCGCTGCGCGAGTTGCGCGGGGAGCGCCTGCATGACATCCTCACTGAGCTGGGTCAACCGGTTCATTATTGTCCGCAGCCCAATGGATGGTCGCTTCAAAGCCGCGACTGGATTTCCAAAGAAATGCTAGACCGGCGAGTGCGTTACGCCTTTCAGTTTGCCAACCGTGTGCGCCAACCCGGCTCGCTCACCCAAACACTGTTACGGCAACAGGGCCAGGGGCCGCTGGCGCAACAGTTACGCGCGGCCGCTGCCACCGCCCAAGGCCCGGAACGCCGCGGCATCTGGGCCGCTTACCTGACTTCACCCGACATGTTGTGGAGCTGACGCACATGCAAAGAAGACATTTTTTAGGTGCCGGCGCCACCCTCACATTGGCCGGCCACCCCTTGTTGGCGGCAGCGCAAAGCAGCAACTCGTTTGCGCAGCGCCGCCTGCTGGTCTTGATGCTGCGCGGCGGCATGGACGGCCTGTGTGCCATACCGCCCACCGGCGACCCCCAGCTGCAAGCCCTGCGCGCCAACCTGGTGCCCGCTCAGCTCTTGCGCGGCAATGACTTTTTTGGCGTGCACCCGGCGCTGCCCACCTTGGCTGCTTTGATGGAGCAGGGTCAGGCTGTGGCGGTGCATGCCACAGGCTTTGGCTACACCGGGCGCTCTCACTTTGAAGGCCAGGACATCATGCAAAGCGGCGTGGCCAAACCCTACGCTTCGGCATCCGGCTGGCTAGGCCGCGCCATGGAAAAAGCCCAGCTGGGCGCGGGCGTGGCGATCTCCATTCCGATGCCGCTGATTCTGCGCGGCGACAGCAAATCGGAAACCCAGTTCCCGACCTGGATGCCCACACCACCGACGGCCACCTATGCGCTGATAGAGCAGCTCTGGCAGGGCCACCCCGAGTTGGCCGCACTGGGCACACGCCTGCGCACAGGCCGCGCTGAAGCGGCCATGGCCGGCGCCCCAACGCCGGCTTTTGACAACCGCAAGTCCGCTGCCGGCTTGGCCCATGAGGCGGCGCTGCGCATGCAAGCCAGCGACGGGCCGATGGTCGGGTTGATCGACTTCAATGGTTTTGACACCCACGCCGCCCAGGGCGCTGCTGAAGGCGTACACGCGACCCGGCTCAAGCAGGTGGACGACGCCATCCGCTCGTTTCGCCAAAGCATGGGTGCCCGTTGGGACGACTGCCTGGTGCTCACGGTCACCGAGTTCGGCCGCACCGCCGCAGAAAACGGCACCACCGGCACAGACCACGGCTGGGGCGGCTGCATTTTGGCCGCCGGCGGCCTGGTCAAAACTGCCGGCGTGGTGGCCGACTGGCCGGGTATGCAAGCTGCAAGCCTGTTTGAAGGCCGCGACCTGAAAGTGACCGTGGACGCCGCAGCGGTTTATGCACAGGCACTGCAAACCGTCTTTGGCCTGAGCACCGCGCAAGTGCAGGACGGCGTGCTCAGCCACCGCCCGCATGCGCTGACGCAAACGCTGTTTCGCGCTTAGGCCTGGCGCCGCACTACTTAGCGCACAGCCGCTTACCTTGGGGTGGGTGGCTTCGCTCATGTCCTCCGCCCTTCGGGCTCCCCCTTAACTTCGCTTCGCCACCCACCCCAGGCTCAGCGGCGGGTCCAAGGTTCGGGGACGAGCTAATGCCAGCGCAGAAAATAGCCCTTTAGACAATGAGGTCCTTGTGAATCCATCCCCTGCCCATACCGAACTCATCGCCACCTTCAAGAGGGCCGAAGCAGACGCTGCTCATAAATTCGGATTGATCAAAGCGGCTGAAAAAAAGGGGCCCAAAGCCATTCAGACGGCAATCGAAACCGCGGCCAAGGCCGCTAAACGCAGGGATTCGTTTGCGAAAAAGCTGGGGGTCTTAGGGGTGAGCCTGAAGGATTGAATCTGGCGCCGTGTTCTTTCGGCGAGACTCGTGCAACTTTCCATTCTGATCCCGCCTTTGTTCGCGAGGACAGCCACGCTTGTCATTTGGAGCGTCTGGGGGCATGTCAATTTGACTGGCCTGGATCGATATAAACCAGAACACCAACTCGATCAAATGAATGTCCGGTTAGCAGCGATTGCGGACATTTGTTTTGGCCACTCAGTTTGTTAGCATTCCCCAAATATCTTTAGTTCAACCATTTAGTTCTCATGTCAATCAATTCCCTCCTAGGTACGGAACTACCAATCGTTCAGGCGCCAATGGCCGGGGTGCAGGGTAGCGCTCTCGCAATCGCTGTCTCTAATGCAGGTGGCCTCGGCTCGTTGCCGTGTGCGATGCTTGGAACTGATGCCATCAGGAGAGAATTCGAGAACATCCTCAGCCGAACTTCAAGACCTTTTAACGCCAACTTTTTTTGCCACAACCCCCCCGCTCCGAATGTGGAAAAGGAAAGTGCGTGGAATGCACTTTTTACGCCCTATTACACGGAGTTTGGAATCAACGAGGAGACGATTCCCACTGGTGCGGTGCGCTTGCCTTTCAATCGTGAAATTGCTGAGTTGGTATGTGAATATAGACCCAAGGTAGTTAGTTTTCACTTTGGCTTACCGTCACCCGAACTGTTGGAAATGGTCAAAGGAAGCGGGGTAAAAGTATTGTCATCCGCGACTACGGTCGAGGAGGCCGTATGGCTCGAAGAGCATGGTGTAGATGCAGTCATCGCTCAGGGTCTCGAAGCTGGCGGGCATAGGGGAATGTTCTTAACCGCTGACATCAATTCACAGTTAGGTACGTTCGCGCTACTTCCACAAGTCGTCGCAGCAGTAAAAATTCCGGTCATCGCTGCGGGTGGAATTGCAAATGCTCGTGGTGTCAGGGCGGCATTGGAACTAGGAGCATCTGCTGTACAAATCGGTACCGCTTATATGCTTTGCCCCGAGGCCACGACAAGTACAGTGCATCGCGCTGCATTGAAATCTGATGGTGCACGACTCACCGCGCTGACAAATGTTTTTACGGGACGACCTGCGCGTGGGATTGTCAATCGTATGGTACGCGAGGTGGGCCCCATGAGTTCTATGGCTCCAGAGTTTCCAAAGGCAACTGCCGCATCGTTTGTCTTGCGGCAAAAATCGGAAGGTTTAGGCAGAGGCGATTTTTCACCTCTATGGGCTGGTCAGAATACGTCGGGTTGCAAGGAAGCTTCTGCGGCGCAGTTGACACAAGAGTTGACGAGTTTGATTTAAGGGCGGTCGACAGAAGTATTCTTCCCCCCATTTGCCTTTGTAGCTGGATTACCGCCATTAAGTCAGCTTTGGAGCGCTAGAAATTTCTGCTATCAGCCTAGCCTGGAAATTCATCCAGATTCAGCGACTTTCCGCTCCTTGCCCAAAGCTAGCGACAGCCCCGCACTCCCTGCACACCATCTATCGCCCGCACCAAATTACGCAAGCCCCAGCAACGGCGCCAAATACCGCCCCGTATGGCTCGCCGGATTCACCGCCAAGTCCTCAGGCGTGCCCACGCCCACCACCGTGCCGCCGCCGGCGCCGCCTTCGGGGCCGATGTCAATCAGCCAGTCGGCGGTTTTGATGACGTCGAGGTTGTGCTCGATGATGACGATGGTGTTGCCGGCGTCGCGCAGCTGGTGCAGTACTTTGAGCAGCAGGTCAATGTCGGCAAAGTGCAGGCCGGTGGTTGGCTCGTCCAGGATGTAGAGCGTGCGGCCGGTGTCGCGTTTGCTCAGCTCCAGCGCGAGCTTGATGCGCTGCGCCTCACCGCCTGAGAGCGTGGTCGCCGCCTGGCCAAGCTTGATGTAGCTCAGGCCCACGTCCAGCAGGGTTTGCAGCTTGCGCGCAATGGTGGGCACGGCCTTGAAGAATTCTGCCGCAGCTTCGACCGTGAGCTCTAGCATCTGCGCGATGTTTTTGCCTTTGTAAAGCACTTCCAGCGTTTCGCGGTTGTAGCGCTTGCCGTGGCAAATGTCGCAAGGCACATACACGTCGGGCAAAAAGTGCATCTCCACTTTCACCATGCCGTCGCCCTGGCAGGCTTCACAGCGGCCGCCGGCCACGTTGAAGCTAAAGCGCCCCGGCCCGTAGCCGCGCTCGCGCGCGCTGCTCATCTCGGCCATGAGTTCGCGGATCGGCGTGAACAGGCCCGTGTAGGTGGCCGGGTTGCTGCGCGGCGTGCGGCCGATGGGCGACTGGTCCACGTTGATGACTTTGTCGAAATGCTCAATGCCTTCCATCGCCTCGTGCGGTGCAGGCTCTTCGTGTGCGCGGTACAGCGTGCGGGCCACCGCGGCGTACAGGGTGTCGTTGACCAGGGTGGATTTGCCCGAGCCCGAGACGCCGGTGACGCAGGTCAGCAAGCCGACCGGGAATTCCACGGTCACGCCTTGCAGGTTGTGGCCGGTGGCGTTGATGACTTTGAGGCACTGCAAGTCGCCTTGCGTGAGCTGGTGCGCAGCCTCGCGTGCGGCGCGTTTGACGCCGGCCTCACTGGGCGCAAAGCGCGGGTTCTTGATGACCAGCGGACCCCTGGCCACGGTCGGCAGCCAAGGCGTGCGCCGCGTGGGCACGGCGATCTTGCGGGTGCCCGCAAGGTACTGGCCGGTGAGCGAGTTTGGGTTGGCTTGCACCTCTTCAAAGCTGCCCTGCGCCATCACGCGCCCGCCATGAATGCCGGCGCCCGGCCCCATGTCGATCACGTGGTCGGCGGCGCGGATCATCTCTTCGTCATGCTCAACCACCAGCACGCTGTTGCCGATGTTGCGCAAGTGCTTGAGCGTGCCGATCAGGCGGTCGTTGTCGCGCTGGTGCAGGCCGATGCTGGGCTCGTCGAGCACGTACATCACGCCGGTCAGGCCAGAGCCGATCTGGCTGGCCAGGCGGATGCGTTGCGATTCGCCGCCCGACAGCGTCTCGGCGCTGCGGTCCAGGCTGAGGTAGTTCAGACCCACGTCGTTGAGGAACTTCAGACGCAGGCCGATCTCGCGCACCACCTTGTCGGCGATCTCGGCTTTAGAGCCCTGCATTTTGAGGTCGGTGAAATACGCCAGGCTTTCGCGCAATGTGACGCAGCTGACCTCGTAAATCGCTTTGCGGCTGCCAGGCTGTCCGTCAGCGCCGGGGGCGCCCACCAGGTACACGTGGCGCGCCTCGGGTCGCAGTCGCGTGCCGTTGCAGGCCGCGCAAGGCTGCACGCTGCGGTAGCGGGCGAGCTCTTCACGCACGGCGCTGGAATCGGTCTCGCGGTAACGGCGCTCAAAGTTGGTGATGACGCCTTCAAACGGATGCTTCTTGCTGACCTTGCGGCCGGCCGAAGCGCCTGACTCCATGATGTAGCTGAACTTGATTTCTTCTTCACCCGAGCCGTACAAGACCACTTGCTGCACGCGCTCAGGCAGGGTCTCGAAAGCGGCTTCAATGTCAAAGCCGTAATGCTTGGCCAGACTTTCGAGCATGGCGAAGTAGTAGGCGTTGCGCCTGTCCCAACCCTTGACGGCGCCACTGGCCAGGCTGAGCGAGGGAAAAGCCACCACGCGCGACGCGTCAAACGATTCGGTGTGACCCAGGCCGTCGCAGCCCGGGCAAGCGCCTATGGGCGAGTTGAAAGAAAACAGCCGCGGCTCCATCTCGCTGAGCGCGTAATTGCAAGCCGGGCAGGAAAACTTGGCGCTGAAAAAGTGCTCGCCCGTGGCCACCTGGCCTGCGGGTGCAAGGGGCGCGTCCATCTCGAGCGCCACCGCTTTGCCTTCGGCCAGCCGCAGGGCCGCTTCAAAACTCTCGGCAATGCGCTGTTTGAGCTTGTCTTGCTCAAGCCGGCCTTCGTCCAGCTCGCCTTCCGCCAGACCAGCCGCGGGCGTGCTCACATGGCGCACTTTGACGCGGTCAATCACCACGTCGATGTTGTGCTTCTCGGCTTTTTTGAGCTTGGGCAGCTCGTCATATTCATAGATCTGCCCATCGACCCGAAAGCGCACATAGCCTTGCGCCTGCATCTGGGCAAACACATCCAAAAACTCGCCCTTGCGCTCGCGCGCCACCGGCGCCAGGATCATCAGCCGCGTGCCTTCGGGCAGGGCCAGCACGGCGTCCACCATCTCGCCCACGCTTTGCGCTTGCAGGGGCAGGTCATGCTCGGGGCAAAAGGGCGTGCCGGCGCGGGCAAACAGCAGGCGCAGGTAGTCGTGAATCTCGGTCACGGTGCCCACAGTCGAGCGCGGGTTGTGCGAGGTGGCTTTTTGCTCGATCGAGATCGCCGGGCTCAGGCCCTCGATCATGTCCACGTCGGGCTTGTCCATGAGCTGCAAAAACTGCCGCGCATACGTCGACAAACTCTCGACATAGCGGCGCTGGCCTTCGGCGTACAGCGTGTCAAAAGCCAGCGAAGACTTGCCCGAACCGCTCAGCCCGGTGATGACCACCAGTTGGTTGCGCGGAATGTCGAGGTCGATGTTCTTGAGGTTGTGCGTGCGCGCGCCGCGAACGCTGATGCGCTGCGCCGCCAGAATCTGGCCCAGGTAGTGGCTGTCAGTGGATGAGTTCAAGGGTGAGGGCCGGCAAAACCGAACATCATAGACCGCCCGGCCACAAACCGCCAAGGCGCGGTCCGGGGATGGATTCCTGCTTTCGCAGGAATGACGGGACTGATGCAGAAATGACGGACTGAGGCGGGAATGACTGCTCTGCTCCCGTCATCCTCGCGAAGGTGGGGATCCATCGGCGTGTTGGCGGCCAGGCGGCGCTATGAGTAACAATAGCCCTTTGGTTTTTACGCCAACCCCTTACTGCCCCCAAGCTGACGTGCGCTCCATTCCTCCAGACACCCCCATGACACCTGCTGAGCTCCGTTCGAGCTTTTCGCTGTCATCGATTTATGCGTTGCGCATGCTGGGGCTGTTTCTGGTGCTGCCGGTGTTTGCCCTCGAGGCTTCGCGTTACCCCGGCGGCGATGACCCGGCCCGTGTGGGTCTGGCCATGGGCATTTACGGCCTCACCCAAGGGCTGCTGCAAATCCCATTTGGCATGGCCTCGGACTGGCTGGGCCGCAAGCTCGTCATTATTTTCGGGCTGCTGGTGTTCGCGCTGGGCAGCTTTATTGCCATGGCGGCGGCTGACCTGACCTGGCTGACCATAGGCCGCTCGGTGCAAGGGGCCGGCGCTATTTCAGCGGCCGTCAGCGCCCTTTTAGCTGACCAGACCCGTGACGAAGTGCGCACCAAGGCCATGACGCTGGTGGGCGTGAGCATTGGCCTGATGTTTGCCGTGTCGCTCATCATTGCACCGCTGTTGGTCTCGCACATCGGCTTGACCGGACTCTTCACCTTGACCGGTTTTTTTGCGCTGACCGGTATCGCGGTGGTGATCTGGTGGGTGCCGCCCGAGCCGGCGCAGCCAGCGCACCTTCCCCGCGGCTCGCTGGCGCTGGTGCTGCGTAACCCGGCGCTGCTGCGGCTGGACATGGGCGTGTTTGTGCTGCATGCAGTGCAATTGGCCATGTGGATCGCCATACCCGCGCTGCTGGTGCAGGCCGGCCTGGGCAAGGACGCGCACTGGCAGGTTTACACACCGGCGGTGGTGGCTTCGTTTGTCGTGCTGCGCGTCACGCTGTACCCGCTGGAGCGGCTGGGCTATCTGCGCGCGGTGTTTCTGGGCTCTGTCGGGGTGATTTTGCTGGTGCAACTGGGCCTGTGGTGGACGGCGCAGCAAGCAACCGGCGGCACTCCGAGCCTGGGCCTGCTGGCGGGGCTGTTGTTTGTCTTTTTCTGCGGCTTCAATATTCTGGAGTCCTGCCAGCCCAGCCTGGCCTCACGTTTGGCGCCCAAGCATGCGCGTGGCACGGCGCTGGGGGTTTACAACACACTGCAGTCGCTGGGCTTTTTTGCCGGTGGCGCCGTCGGCGGCTGGCTGGCCAAAACCGCCGGGCCGCAAGCGCTTTTCATGGTTTGTGCCGGCCTGATGCTGCTGTGGCTGCTGCTGGCCTGGCCCATGCGGGCGCCCGGGCGCTATGACCTGCCGGCAACCCCGGCCGGGGTAGCCGACGCGAAAGCCGCCAGTTAAACTGAGATCATTAGGAGAACACAACATGGCATCTGTCAACAAAGTCACCATCGTCGGCAACCTGGGGCGTGACCCCGAAATGCGCGCCTTCCCCAACGGCGACCAGCTCGCCAACGTCACCATCGCCACCACCGACAAGTGGAAAGACAAGCAAACCGGCGAAATGAAGGAAGCCACCGAGTGGCACCGCGTGGTTTTCAACGGCCGCCTGGCCGAGATCGTCGGCCAGTACCTGCGCAAAGGCTCTCAGGTTTATGTTGAAGGCAGCTTGCGCACCCGCAAGTGGACCGACAAAGACGGCATTGAAAAATACACCACCGAGATTCGCGCCGACCAGATGCAAATGCTGGGCAGCCGCGAAGGCATGGGCGGCAACCGCGCTGAAAGCTCAGACGGCGGCGAGCGCCAAAGCTATTCGCGCCCTGCGGCGGCAGCCCCGGCCCAGCGCCCGGCAGGCGCCGCACCGTCCAAAGCCGCCAGCGGTTTTGACGACATGGACGACGACATTCCGTTTTAAAGCGCTTTGTGCGCTCCGCCAAAAGCCCGCTTGGGTCAAGCGGGCTTTTTTGTGGCCGCCAGTCGCAAGGCCGCATCGCGCCAGCGCAGCAGAACCAATGCCAGCACGCCGCTGCCCAGCAACCAGAACGAGACGTGCAGCGCGTTTTGACTGGCGGCATACATGACACTCGAATAAGCCAAAAACGCACAGGCTGCACAAAAGACCAGCGGCGTGAACGGGTACAGCGGTACACAAAAGGGGCGGATGGCCGCGCTGTCCGTGCGGCGCAGCCACATCAGCGCCAAGCCCACCAACATTAAAAAGCTCCAAAACATAGGCGCAGTGAACTCCACCATGGCACTGAAACCATCGGCCTCACGCATGCCCAGCGCAATCAGTCCCAGGCTGATCACGGCCTGCAGCGCATAGGCGCGGCTGGGGCTGCCCGTGGGGCCGCTCCAGGTGCCAAGCTGGCCCAGGCTGACCCAGTCCCGACCCAGCGCGTACTTGGTGCGCGCACCCACCACCATGGTGGCGTTGATGCTGGTGAGTGCCGTAATCGCCACAAAAAGTCCCAGCGCTTTTTGCGCCCACGGGCCCCAGGCCAGGCCCAGCACATCGGCGGCCGCCGTTTTGCTGGCACCCAGGCCCTGCAAGCCGAGGCCGTGCAACAAGGCAGCGTTAACGAGCAGGAACAAGGCGGTCAGCAGCGCCATGCTGATCACGATCACGCGCACGATGACGCGCGGGCCGCCACGCACTTCGGCCGAGATGTAGGCCGCTTCGCTCCATCCGCCAAAAGTGAGCAGGACAAAGACCAGCGCCAGCCCGAGCTGCGCCATGGGCGGGGCAGTGTCAAAAAAAGCGCCACTGCTGTCACCTGCTTCCAATGTGAAGCCGGCGACCACCACGGCGATCAGGCCCAGCACCTCGAACAAGATCAGCCAGAACTGAATGCGCGAGGAGGCATGGATGCCCAGCATGTTGACGGCAGTCAGCAACAGCACGATCAGCAGGGCCCAGAGCGCGCTGGAATACGGCCCGAGTGACAGCACTTGGCTGAAATAGTCGCCAAAGACAAAGGCCAGCAAAGCAATCGCCCCTGGATTGATGACAGTGGCACGCGCCCAGGCATACAGAAAGGACACGTTGCGACCAAAAGCGCGATGCAAAAAATGATAGTCGCCGCCCGCATGCGGGTAGGCGCAGCAAAGCTCGGCGTAGCAAAGCGCGCCCATCACGGGAATCAGTGCGCCCAACAACCACACACCCAGGGTCCAACCGACATCGCCACTCAGGGCGGCGACCAGCGCCGGGGTCTCGAAGATACCGGCGCCAATGACCACGCCCAAGATCAGGGCGACCGCGCCCAGCGGGTCGAGCAGCCGCTGGGGTTGCTCGACCGAAGCCGGCCCGCTCACCGCCGCAGGGCCTGAACCGGCCGGGTCCGGCCGTAGGCGGTCAACTGACCGGTAAAGCCATCTGCCGTCACGGTGCCTTTGATACTTTGGGCGACCTTGTCACTGCCCAGAAAGTGAAAGCTCAGTTGGTTGCCGCGCAATTGCGCACCCAGCACAGGCTGGCTGACGCCACCCATGCTCAGCGTACCGCCCACTTGCTGGAATGCCTGCTGTAAATTCAGTTTGGCTGGCGCACTGCCGTCCAGCGGTGTGAACTCCCATTCGCCCGCAACAGGCGCAGGAATGATCCACAAATAACCCGGTGTGTCGCCAGACGAAACAGTCTGGTCCGGCGTCCACTCCTGCATGTCAAAAGTGTTGGAGACGATGCGTGTGCCGGGCTTCATCTTCATCAAGGTGGGGCGCAGTTGCAAGTTCAGATCGGGCAAGAGGTACAAGGTCACCACCGTGGCTTCGCTGAAGTCCTCGACAAAAATATCGCCCCGGATGATCTTCACTTTGTCTGCCACGCCCGCGAGTTGGGTGTTCTTGCGGGCGAAGTCGGCCATCTTCTGGTCGTACTCAATGCCGACCGACCGCGCGCCAAAGCGTTTGGCCGCCGTGATCGAAATCACGCCGTCGCCTGCGCCCAGGTCATAGACGATGTCTTTGGGCGTGACCTCCGCCGCCGTCAACAACTTGTCGACCATGTCCTGCGGGGTTGGCAACCACATGACGTCCTTACCGACCTGACCCTTCATGGGTTTAAACCCATCGTCGGGCATGCCTGTGACGGCGCAGCCGGCAAGTCCGGCAAGAGTCAAAAGAAGAAAGCTAAGGCGGCTGCAAAAACCCATTCGGTGGCTCCCGTCCATTAAGTTGCCGCGAAGGTTACCAGAATGCAATGACGCCCTCAGGCCGCGCCGTTCCTCACATTGCTGCCGTGAATCACCCCGCCGCCCAGGCACACCTCGCCCTGGTACAGCACAGCGGATTGGCCTGGCGTGACGGCCCATTGGGCTTGCTCAAAGTGCAGCTCGCACTGGCTGGCGTTGGATGCAGCCAAGGTGCAGGGGGCGTCGGCCTGGCGGTAGCGGGTTTTGGCGCCCAGCGCGGGGGTGGACTCTAAGGCGGGGGAACTGCCAGAGACCCAGCTGCAGCCTTGCGCGCTGAGCTCGGTGGACAGCAGCCAGGGGTGGTCATGGCCTTGCACCACCCACAGCGTATTGGTCTCTAAGTCTTTGCGCGCCACAAACCAGGGCTCGTGCTCGCCGGCGCCGCGCTGGCCCTGGGCCTGGATCGCTTTGAGCTCGGCGCCCTTGGCCTTGACGCCGCCTATGCCCAGGCCCTGGCGCTGACCCAGCGTGTAAAAACTTAGGCCCACGTGTTCGCCCAGCACGCGGCCCTGGTCGTTCTTGATCGGGCCGGGGGCTTTGGCGATGTAGCGGTTAAGGAACTCTCTGAAAGGCCGCTCGCCAATAAAGCAGATGCCGGTTGAGTCTTTCTTTTTGGCATTGGGCAGGCCGATCTCGTCGGCGATGCGGCGCACCTCGGTCTTGTGCAACTCACCGACCGGAAACAGCGTCTTGGCGAGTTGCGCCTGGTTCAGCCGGTGCAAAAAATAACTCTGGTCTTTGGCCGGGTCCAGGCCCTTGAGAAGCTCATGCAGGCCGGTGGCTTCGTTCAATCGCACCCGTGCGTAGTGGCCGGTGGCGATTTTTTCAGCGCCCAGGCGCATGGCGTGGTCCAGAAAAGCCTTGAACTTGATCTCGGCGTTGCACAGGATGTCGGGGTTGGGCGTGCGGCCGGCCTGGTATTCGCGCACAAATTCGGCGAACACGCGGTCTTTGTAGTCGGCGGCAAAGTTGACATGCTCGATCTCGATGCCGAGCACGTCGGCCACGGCGGCGGCGTCCACAAAGTCGATGTTGGATGAGCAGAACTCGCTGTCGTCGTCATCTTCCCAGTTCTTCATGAAGATGCCGATGACCTCATGGCCCTGCTGCTTGAGCAAGTGCGCCGTCACGGCCGAGTCCACCCCGCCGCTGAGCCCGACCACGATGCGCTGTTTGAGTCCCGTTTGCATGATGGGGATTATCAGCGCGGGAAGGGCGAAGGGGCGGGGATGGATCCCCGCCCGGCTTGTCTCAGCCCTTGCGCGCCGCCAGCACGCGGTCCACCATCACGCCGGCCTGGCCGAGGTTGTTCATGGGGTCGCAAAAGCCGGCGAGCTGCTCGCGCGTAACGTGCTTGTTAATTTGCGGGTGCTCGGCCAGCAGGTCGAACAGCGGGCGCTGCTGCATGAGCGCGTCGCGGCAGATGTCATAGACCAGGTCGTGCGCGTACTCGCGGCCGATGTAAGGGCCCAGGCCCATCATCACGGCTTCGGACATCACCAGGCCGTGCGTCATGTCGATGTTGCGGCGCATCTGCGCGGCGTCCACTTCCAGCCCCGCCAGAATGAACTTGGTCTGCTTGAGCGCACCCGACATCAGGCAAAAAATTTCGGGCATGGCCACCCATTCGATTTCCCACGGGCCTGTCGAGCGCTCGTGGTCGGCCACCATCGCGTCCATCAGCGAGGCGGCCAGTTGGCGCACCACCGAGATGTTGGCGTGAATGTAGAGGCAGGAAATCGGGTTGCGCTTTTGCGGCATGGTGCTGGACGAGCCGCGGCCGGGCGCAAAGGGCTCGAACACCTCGGCCACTTCGGTTTGCATGAGCAGCTTGACGTCCATGGCGATCTTGCCGAGCGAGCCGCCGACGATGCCCAGAAACGCGCCGACTTCGGCAAAGTTGTCGCGCACCGTGTGCCAAGAGATCAAGGGCTGACCGAGCCCCAGCTCTTTCATGAGGCCGGCCTGGGTTTCCATGGCGCCGGTTTCCAGCGATGACAAGGTGCCCGAAGCGCCGCCGAATTCGCCCACCAACACGCGCGGCTTGAGCTGCTCCAGCCGCTCGCGGTGGCGCTCGATGCCGGCCAGGATGCTGGCCATCTTGTAGCCAAAGGTGATCGGCGTGGCTTGCTGCAAATTGCTGCGGCCGATGATGGGCGTGTCACGGTGCGCTTTGGCCAGCTTGGCCAGCGAGTCCGAGATGTCTTTCAGGTCGGCTTCAACCAGCGCCAGGCCTTCGCGGATCTGCAGCACGGCGGCGGTGTCGGTGATGTCTTGCGTGGTCGCGCCCCAGTGGCAGTACTCGCCGAGCTTGTCACGGCAGTGGGCGTTGATCTGGTTGACCACGGCAATGATGGGGTAGCCGATCTGCTCGGTCTTGGCTTTGAGTTGGGCCCAGTCGATCTGGCTGAGCTCGCAGTTCTTGACGATCTCTTGGGCCGCTTCTTGGGGGATGATGCCCAGCTCACCCTGCACCTTGGCCAGCGCGCGTTCGATGTCGAGGTATTTGGCGGTACGGTTCTCGTCGCTCCAAACGTGGCGCATGGCCGCGTCGCTGAACATGTCGCCGAAGATCTTGGAGTCAATGATGGTTGAAGGCATAGTTTTTAAAAAAGTAAAAAAGTCAGGATAAAAGATCGGGATGAAAGATCAGGATGAAGCCACGCGCGCGGCGCGGGCCAGCAAGCGTTCGGCGCGCAGCAGCACAGGCCGGTCCACCATTTTCCCTTCAAGTTGCAGCGCGGCGCCTGCAGCGGCGGCACTGGCTTGCAACACGCGCTGGGCCCAGGCCAGCTCTGCGGCACTGGGCGCCAGCGCGGCCAGCACGGCGGCCACCTGCGCTGGGTGAATGCACATCTTGGCGCCAAAACCCAGGCTGCGCGCTTGCGCCATGTCGGCGCTGACCTGCGCTGCGTCCAGCGCCGGCGTGACGCCGGCCACCGGCGCAGGCAAGCCGGCAGCGCGCGAAGCCAGGGCGATTTGCGCGGCGGCCATGTCCAGCATCAGGCTGTCGGCCGGCACGTCCAGGTCCAGCATGAAGTCCAGCGAACCAAAGGCCAGCCGCGCCACACCGGGCGCTTGCGCAATGGCTTGCACGGCCTGCAGACCCCGGGCGGTTTCAATCAAGGGCAGTACTTGGCTGCCGCTGGGCAGCTGCGCCAGCACAGCGGCCACCTGCGCGGGCGACTCGCATTTGGGCAGCATCACACAGCGCAGCGGCGAAGCGGCCAGCAAGGCCAGGTCGTCGGCATACCAAGGGCTGGCGTCATCGTTGATGCGCACCAGCAGCCGGTCGGCCAGCGCACTTTGGCTGTACAGCCACTGGGCCACGGCGCTGCGCGCAGCGGCCTTGTCGGCTGGCGCTACTGCGTCTTCCAAATCCAGAATGACGCGGTCGGCCCCCGAGGTCAGCGCCTTTGCAAAACGCTCCGGCCGGTTGCCGGGCACAAACAGGTAGGTCAGCGCATCGTCCGCAATCTGCATGGCCGCGGTCATACGGCGCCTTGTTCGCGCAGCGCCGCAATAGCTTCAGCGCTGTAGCCGTAGCGGCTCAAAATCGCATCGGTGTGCTGGCCCAACGCCGGTACCGCGTCCATACGCGGCTCGCCGTGTTGCCACGAGCCGGGCGGCAGCAGCGCGGGTATGGCACCCGCCGAGGTCTGCACCTCCCGCCAGCGTCCACGCGCCTTGAGCTGCGGGTGCGCCCAGACTTCTTGCATGGTGTTGACCTGGGCGTTGGCAATGCCGGCGGTCTCCAGGCGCTCGGCTACTTGCGCGGCCGTCAGGCTGGCAAAGGCTTGCAGTATCAGCGCTGAGAGCTCATCGCGTGCGGCGCTGCGCTTGGCGTTGCTGGCAAAGCGCGCCTCTGCGGCCAGCTCGGGTTGCAGCAAAACCTTGTCGCAAAAAATCTTCCATTCGCGCTCGTTTTGCAGACCCAGCATGACGGTCTTGCCGTCACCGGCGGCAAACGGGCCGTAGGGGTAAATGGTGGCGTGGCTGGCGCCGGTGCGCGGCGGCGGCGGCGCGCCGTCAAAGGCGTAGTACAGCGGGTAACTCATCCACTCGGTCAGCGACTCCAGCATCGACACATCAATGCGCTGGCCTTCGCCGGTTTGCTGGCGGTGCATGAGCGCGGCCAGGATGTTGGTGTACGCGTACATGCCGGCAGCAATGTCGGCCATTGAGTTGCCGGCCTTGGCAGGCGTCTCGGGCGTGCCGGTGATCGACACAAAACCGGCTTCGCTCTGAATCAACAGGTCGTAGGCTTTTTTGTCGCGGTAAGGGCCCGGGCTTGTCAGGTCATCGCCGTAACCCGAGATGTCGCAAACAATGATGCCGGGCTTGACTTTGGACAGCGCTTCAAACGACACGCCCAGCCGCGCCGCCGCACCGGGCGCCAGGTTTTGCACCACCACGTCGGCTTCTTCAAGAATCAGCCGCATCAGGACTTTTTGCGCTTCTTCGTGCTTGACGTCCAGCGTCAGGCTTTCTTTGGACCGGTTGGTCCAGACAAAGTGCGAGGCCAGGCCTTTGACACGTTCGTCATAGCCGCGTGCAAAGTCGCCCACACCGGGGCGCTCTATCTTGATAACGCGGGCGCCCATGTCGGCGAGCTGGCGCGTGGCAAAGGGCGCCGCAATCGCGTGCTCCAAAGTAACAACGGTGATGCCCTTGAGGGGTTGCATGGGTGCTTTCTTTGTCCTGTTGCAGGCAGATTCAGGTTCGAGCTCGTCAAGCCAGCGTGGCGACCGCGTCCATGGTCAGCCAGCCTTCGTGGTCCTGCGCCCACAGGCGCACGGTCTTGCCGTCGGCAGAGGGCTCGCCGTGAACAGAAAAAGGATGGATGTCAAAAGTCGGGCGCACTGCCTTGAACTCAAAGCGCAGCACCGGCACGCCCGGCATCTGGTGGCGCAGCAAGTCCATCAGCAGCGTGGCGATCAGCGGGCCATGCACGATCAGGCCGGGGTAGCCCTCAACTTCGGTGACGTACTTGCGGTCATAGTGAATGCGGTGGCCGTTGAAGGTCAACGCCGAATAGCGAAACAGCAGCACGTCGTCTGGCATGATGCGCCGCGTCCAGGCCGCTTGCGCCGGCGCGGCCACGGGCGGCGGCGCCACATCGTCCGGCGTAGGCGCGCCGCGGTAGACGATGTTGTGGTGCTCTGTCAGCGCCACGGCCTGGTTGCCCTGACGGCGCACTTCATGGCGCACCTTCACAAACAGCAAGTTGCCGGTGCGGCCGTTTTTTTCTTTCACATCGACGATGGTCGAAGTGCGCGAGAGCGCATCGCCCACCCGCAGCGGCTCATGAAAGGCAAAGTCACTGCCGGCCCACATGCGTCGCGGCAAGGGCACAGGCGGCAAAAAGCCACCGCGCTTGGCGTGGCCGTCGGCGCCGATTTCGGACTGCGGGTAAATCGGCAAAAAATACAGCCAGTGCCACAGCGGCGGCAGCGGCGTGCCGTCGGCCGGCCGCTCGGCCAGCGCACCCGGCGGCCAGTCCAGCGTGGCCGTCAGCGCGGCAAACGGGGTGGCGGTGGCCGTGTCGTGGACCGTCTCGCTGCGGCCTAACCAGTCTTGCAAATTCACATCTGTCCTTGGCGGGTTGATTCGACTTTGATCTTAGCGGCGACAGCTCTTGGGCCTGCCCTCAGCCGTAAACGCTGGCGTCGGTGGTGATGACGGACAGCGGATGGCGCGCGCCGGCCAGGTAGTCGTCCATGCACTTGATCAGCAGCGGGCTGCGGTGGCGTTCGGGGCAGGCGCGAATGGCATCCGCGCTCAGCCACAGGGTGCGCACAATGCCTTTGTCCAGCGCCTGGCCGGCCACCAAGTCACCGAGCTCGCCGCAAAAGGCAAAGCGCAAATAGGTGATGTCGTCGCGCCCGTCAGCCAGCTCCCGCTGAAAGCGCGACAGGTAGACACCGACCAGCGCCGTGGGGCGGAAATGAAAGGCGGTTTCTTCCAGCGCCTCTCGCGCGCAGGCTTGAACCGGGCTCTCGCCCGGGTCCAGGTGGCCGGCAGGGTTGTTCAGGCGCAGGCCTTCGGGCGTGTGCTCCTCGACCAACAAAAACTCGGTGATGCCGGCTACTTCTCGGGCAATGACGGCAGCCACCGTGGCGCTGGGTTTCCATCGTGTGTTCATGGCGAAATTATCCCTTGGCAAAACCGGGTGCAAAACCGGGCGCAAAGTGCGCGCGCAAAAACTCGACCAGACACTGCACCGCCATGGGCACCTGCGCTGACCAGGGGCGCAGCGCATAAATGCGTTCGCCAAAAAACCCTTGCGCCTGCCAGTCGGGCAGCACCGGCACCAGCGCGGGCTGGCCGTCGGCGCCGGGCGGCGGCACGCTGAAGTCGGGCAGCAGGCCGATGCCCAGGCCGGCCAGCAGCGCTTCGCGCAGCACCTCAGAGTTGTTGGCTTTGAGGCAGCCGCGCACGTTCACGCCCACGCGCTCTTGCGCATCGCTAGGCGCCTTGCGGCCACGCACCTTGGCGGGGGCGTTGCGCGCAAAAGTCCAGCTGCCGCTGGCCGCGCTGGCACCGCTCAGGTACAAAAGGCAGTCGTGCGCCGCCAGCTCAGCCGGGTGCGCCGGTACGCCGCGCGCAGCCAGATACGCCGGGCTGGCCAGCAGCACCGAACGGGTTTCGCACAACACCCAGGCCACATGCGTTTCGGGCGGCGTGTTGGTGTGGCGAACCGCCAGGTCAAAACCTTCGTTGGCCAGATTGACAAAGCGGTCTGTGAGTTCGAGCTCGATGTGGATGTCCGGGTAGCTTTTGAGGAAGGCCGCCACGCAAGGCGCCAGGTGCTGACGCCCCAGCGCCACCGGCGCGGTCACGCGCACCAAGCCGCGCGGCGTACCCACCAGATCTTTGACGGCTGTATAGCTCTCACTGATGCGGCCAAAAGCCGGCAGCATGTCGTTGACCAGCTGCTGGCCGGCCTCGGTCAGGCCGACCGAGCGCGTGGTGCGGCGCACCAGCAGCACGCCGGCAGCGCGTTCGAGCTCACTGATGCGCATGCTGGCCGAGGCCTTGGACACGCCCAGGCGACGGGCTGTCTCGGTGAAGCTGCGCGTGGCGGCCAGCACGGTCAGCAGGTGCAGGTCGGCCAGTAGCGGGGCCAGTTGGTCAGAAGCCATGGCACCAGATTAACAGAAACGGCACCATTGTTCATTTTATTGAACAATGTAATCACCGAAGCGGCCTTATCAAAACCGCCTGCCGCGCCTAGACTTGGCGCCAACCCAGCCCCCCTACAGCCCCAACCCGGCCACAACCCGAAGGAACCGCCATGAGCCTGAAACCCGCCACCATCGCCCATTACGTCAACGGCCACGTGGTCGCCGGCGGCTCTGCCCGCCAGCAAGCCGTCTTCAACCCGGCCACCGGTGTGGCCACTGGCCAGGTCGTGCTGGCCAACGCCGCCGACGTGGACAGCGCCGTGGCCGCGGCCAAAGCAGCTTTTCCGGCCTGGGCGGACACACCGCCGATCCGCCGCGCCCGCGTGATGTTCAAGTTTCTCGAGCTGCTGAACCTGCACAAGGACCAGCTCGCGCACCTGATCACCGCCGAGCACGGCAAGGTGTTCACCGATGCGCAGGGTGAGGTCTCGCGCGGCATTGACATCGTTGAGTTCGCTTGCGGCATTCCGCAGCTGCTCAAGGGCGACTTCACCGACCAGGTGAGCACCGGCATCGACAACTGGACGCTGCGCCAACCGCTGGGCGTGGTCGCCGGTATCACGCCGTTTAACTTTCCGGTGATGGTGCCCATGTGGATGTTCCCGGTGGCGATTGCCGCGGGCAACGGCTTCATCTTGAAGCCCAGCCCGATCGATCCGAGCGCCAGCCTGTTCATGGCCGAGTTGCTGAAAAAAGCCGGTCTGCCGGACGGCGTGTTCAACGTCATTCAGGGCGACAAAGAAGCGGTTGACGCGCTGCTGGTGCACCCCGACGTGCATGCGATTTCCTTCGTCGGCTCCACGCCGATTGCCAACTATATTTATGAGACCGGCGCGCACCACGGCAAGCGCGTGCAAGCGCTGGGCGGTGCCAAAAACCACCTGGTCGTGATGCCCGACGCGGACCTCGAGCAAGCGGTCGATGCGCTGATCGGCGCCGGTTACGGCTCGGCCGGCGAGCGCTGCATGGCGATCTCGGTGGCGGTGCTGGTGGGCGATGTGGCCGAGCGCCTTTTGCCCATGCTCAAAACACGCGCTGAAAAACTCATCATCAAAAACGGCGTGCACCTGGACGCCGAAATGGGCCCCATCGTCACCGCCGCCGCGCACCAGCGCATCACCGGCTACATAGCCCAAGGCGTCAAGGAAGGCGCGACGCTGCTGTTGGACGGCCGCCAGTTCACCGGCGCCAACGCCGGTGCCGGTTGCGAGCAGGGCTTCTGGATGGGTGGCACCTTGTTTGACCATGTCACGCCCGACATGCGCATTTACAAAGAAGAAATCTTCGGCCCGGTGCTCGGCTGCGTGCGCGTGAAAGACTTTGCCGAAGCGGTGAACCTGATCAACGCGCACGAGTTTGGCAACGGCGTGAGCTGCTTCACGCGCGACGGCAACGTGGCGCGCGAATTCGCCCGCCGCATCCAAGTCGGCATGGTCGGCATCAACGTGCCGATCCCGGTGCCCATGGCCTGGCACGGTTTTGGCGGCTGGAAGAAAAGCCTGTTCGGCGACATGCACGCCTACGGCGAAGAAGGCGTGCGTTTTTACACCAAGCAAAAGTCCATCATGCAGCGCTGGCCCGAGAGCATCGGCAAGGGCGCTGAATTTGTGATGCCGACGGCCAAGTAAGCCGGCGGAGGGTCACCCCCCGCTCAGATGTCAGGCCGTGCCGGCCTTGACCTTCAGCCGCCAGGCGTGCAGCAGCGGCTCGGTATAGCCGCTGGGCTGCTCCAGGCCTTTGAAGACCAAATCACAGGCGGCTTTGTACGCGGCGCTGGTGGCGAAGTTGCCGGCCATTTTTTGGTACAGCGGGTCGCCGGCGTTTTGCTTGTCCACCACGGCGGCCATGCGCTCAAAGCTGGCCCTGACTTGCTGCTCGGTCACCACACCGTGCAGCAGCCAGTTGGCAATGTGCTGGCTGGAGATGCGCAGCGTGGCGCGGTCTTCCATCAGGCCAACGTTGTGGATGTCCGGCACCTTGGAGCAACCCACGCCTTGGTCCACCCAGCGCACTACATAGCCCAGAATGCCTTGCGCGTTGTTGTCGATCTCTTGCTGCTTGTCGGCATCGCTCCAGTTTGGCGTGGTGGTCACAGGAATCGTCAGCAGGCCGTGCAGCAGCGCAGCGCGCTCTTTGTTGGCATTGATTTTTTCCATCTGTTTTTGCACCTCGCTCACCAGCACCTGGTGATAGTGCAGCGCATGCAGCGTGGCGCCGGTCGGGCTGGGCACCCAGGCGGTGTTAGCGCCGGCCAGAGGGTGGGCAATTTTTTGCTGCAGCATGGACTTCATGAGGTCCGGCATGGCCCACATGCCTTTGCCGATTTGCGCCTTGCCGCGCAGACCGCAATGCAGACCCACCAGCACGTTGTTGCGCTCGTACGCCTGGATCCAGGCGCTGGCTTTCATGTCGCCCTTGCGGATCATCGGGCCGGCATGCATGGCGGTGTGCATCTCGTCGCCGGTGCGGTCTAAAAAGCCGGTGTTGATAAACGCCACGCGGCTTTTCGCAGCAGCAATACAGGCTTGCAAATTGACGCTGGTGCGGCGCTCTTCATCCATGATGCCGAGCTTGACGGTGCTGTCGGGCAGGCCCAGCATTTTCTCGACGCGGCTGAAAATTTCGGCGGCAAAAGCCACTTCAGCCGGGCCGTGCATTTTGGGCTTGACGATGTAGACCGAGCCCTTGCGCGAGTTGCGGATGGCGTCTTTGGCGCTGCGCTTCAAGTCATACATGGCAATCGCGGTGGTCACCACGGCGTCCAAAATGCCTTCCGGAATCTCGCGCACTACACCTTTTTTGTCGGTGTACAAAATCGCCGGGTTGCTCATCAGGTGGCCGACATTGCGCAGGAACATCAGCGAGCGGCCGTGCAGCTTGACGGCCTTGCCTTTGCCGGCCGGTGGTGTGTATGCGCGGTCAGGGTTGAGGCCGCGCGTGAGCATCTGGCCGCCTTTTTCAAAGCGCTCGGTCAGCGTGCCCTGCATGATGCCCAGCCAGTTGCTATAAGCCAGCACCTTGTCGTCGGCATCGACCACGGCCACCGAATCTTCGAGGTCCAAAATGGTGGACAGGGCGGCTTCAATCACCAGGTCGCTGACACCGGCCGGGTCCGAGGCGCCAATGCGCGTGCTGCGGTCGATCTGGATGTCCAGGTGCAGGCCGTTGTGCTGCAAGAGCACGGCGCTGGGCGCCTTGGCATCACCCTGGTAACCGGTGAACTGTTTGGCGTCCAGCAGGCCGCTGCTGCCACCGTCTTTGAGCTTGACAGACAGCTTGCCGTCTTTGACGCGGTAACCCACTGAATCGACGTGCGAGCCTTTTTTCAGCGGCGCCGTGCGGTCCAGCACATGGCGCGCGTACTCAATGACTTTGGCGCCGCGCTGGGGGTTGTAGCCCTTGCCTTTTTCGCAGCCGTTTTCTTCAGAAATGGCGTCGGTGCCGTAGAGCGCGTCATACAAAGAACCCCAGCGCGCGTTGGCGGCGTTGAGCGCGTAACGCGCGTTGAGCACCGGCACCACCAGCTGCGGGCCGGCCTGCACGGCGAGTTCGGCGTCAACATTTTGAGTGGTGATGCGAGCCTGCTTGGGATGCTCGGCCAGGTAGCCGATCTTCGTCAAAAAGCCCTGGTAGGCCGGCATGTCGGTGATCGGGCCGGGGTGGGCCTTGTGCCAGCGGTCCATCTCGCTTTGCAGGCGGTCACGCTCGGCCAGCAAGGCGATATTTTTGGGCGCCAGGTCGGCGACCAGCGCGTCAAAGCCTTTCCAGAAGGCTGCGCTTTTGACGCCGATCCCGGGCAGGACCTGTTCTTCGATGAATTGGTAAAGCGAGGTGGCGACCTGAAGGCGGTGGCTGGCAGTACGGGCAGTGGACACAAATTTCTCCTAGGGCTGATGCAAAGACTTAATTAAAAAAATTATAAAAAGAAGGCGCTCAGGGCTCAAAAAAAGCCAGCACGTCGCGCAGACTGTGGCCGGTGCGCAGCGGCGGCGGGCCGATTTCTTCCGGGGGCAGCTGATAGCGGTTAACCCACAGAGTCTGGTAACCAAACCAGGTCGCGCCCAGCGCGTCCCAGCCGTTGGAACTGACAAACACCACCTGCGCAGCCGGCAGACCCAGGGCCTGCGTGCCCAGCGCGTAGGCCTCGGGGTGCGTTTTGTACTGGCGAATACTGTCCACGCTGATCACATGGTCGAGCAGACCATCAAGCCCGGCGCTGCGCACTGCCACGCCCAGCATATCGGGGTCGCCATTGCTCAAAATGCCGGTGACAACGCCGCGGCTTTTCAGGGCCTGCAAGACCTCGCGGTTTTCCGGAAAGGCCGACAAATGCCGGTACTGGTTCATCAGCTGCTGCTCCTGCCCGGCGCTCAAGTCGAGTACGAGCTTTTTGCAGGCATAGCGCAAGGCGGCTCTGGTGAGTTCCCAAAAAGGCTGGTAAACCGACGCCCTCTCAGGGCCGCTGCGGCTGGTGGTCACCAGGCGCGTGTAGTCAATTTGCTTGTCGCGCCACAACACACCCAGCGCCTGGCCGTGGCCGGGAAACAGCTGTTCGGCCAGCAAGCCAACGCTGTAAACGTCAAACAGCGTGCCGTAGGCGTCAAACAGCACCGCCCCCGGAAGTTGCGGCGTACTGGCAGATTTAGGGCGGGTTTTGTCCATTGGTCGACTTTATTGGAAACCTTACTGGAGATTAAGAGCCCTGAAGTAGGTTTATCTGTGACTTTTTCTGCTGGAATTGCCCAGATTGCCGAGGAATGGTCAAATGACATCATTTTGTATATAGTGCTGTCATTGACGTATTTTTCAGGAGATGAAGTCATGGCAGTCCTTACCGTCAGAAATTTGCCCGACGCGGTGCACCGCGCGCTTCGCATGCGAGCGGCCGATCACGGCCGCAGCACCGAGGCAGAAATCCGTGACATTTTGGAAAAGGCCGCTTTCCCGGCTGAGCGCGTCAAGCTCGGCTCCCTGCTGGCGTCCATCGCCCGCGAAGCAGGCGGCCTGACCGACGCCGAGGCAGAGCACTTCAATCTCCGCGACAAGACCCCGGCCAAGCCCATGAGCTTCGAATGATCCTCATCGACACCAATGTCATTTCCGAGCTGTGGAAAGCCGAGCCGAGCCCCGCCGTGTTGGCCTGGATCGATGCGCAGGCCGTTGAGACGCTCTATCTGTCCGCCGTCACGGTGGCCGAGCTGCGTTTTGGCGTGGCCGCGATGCCCGAAGGCAAGCGCCGCAGCATCTACCAAGAGCGCTTAGAAAAAGAAGTTTTGCCGGCGTTCACAGGCCGCGTGCTGCCCTTCGACCTTGCCGCGTCGAGGGCCTATGCCGACTTGATGGCGGGGGCGAAGGAATCGGGCAAAGCCATTGGCAAGGCCGACGGCTACATTGCCGCCACGGCCAGCGCATGCGGCCTCATGGTGGCAACGCGCGACATCAGCCCCTTGGAGGCAGCGGGACTGAAGTTGGTCAACCCGTGGAAAGCACAGCGATGAACACGACCACCATCCTCATCAGCGAAGTCGGCCCACGCGACGGCCTGCAATCTGTCAAAGCGACCATGCCGACCGCTGACAAGCTGCGCTGGATCAGCGCGCTGTACGACGCCGGTCTGCGCGAAATCGAGGTCGGCTCTTTTGTGCCGGCGCGCTTGCTGCCGCAACTGGCCGACACCGCCGACGTGGTGGCGCATGCGCTCACGCTGCCCGGCCTGACGGTGCTGGCCCTGGTGCCCAACCTGCGCGGCGCCGAGGCGGCGCTGGCGGCCGGCGTACACAAGATCACGGTGCCGGTGTCGGCCAGCCCGGCGCATTCCATGGCCAATGTGCGCAAAAGCCCACAAGCCATGGTCGAGGAACTGCGGCTGATCGACGCGCTGCGCCGCAGCACTGCCCCGCAGGTCGGCCTGGAGGCCGCTATTTCCACCGCCTTCGGCTGCACCTTGCAAGGCGCGGTGCCCGAGGACAAGGTGATCCGCCTGGCCGTGCAATGCGCAGGCGCCGGGGCTGACGACGTGGGCCTGTCTGACACCACGGGCCACGCCAACCCGGCGCAGGTACGCCGGCTTTTTATGCGCTTGCGCGCCGAGATCGGCGACCAAGCCGGCGCGGCCCACATGCACAACACGCGCGGCCTGGGCCTGGCCAACTGCCTGGCCGCTTTCGATGCCAGCGTGCGCACCTTTGACGCATCGCTGGGCGGGCTGGGTGGCTGTCCTTATGCGCCGGGCGCCTCGGGCAACGTGGTCACCGAAGACCTGGTCTTCATGTTCGAGGCCATGGGCATCGCCACCGGCATTGACCTGACCCGGCTGATCGCCGCGCGCGCGCTGCTGCAAGCCGGCCTGCCCGGCGAGCCGCTCTACGGCATGACGCCCGAAGCCGGACTGCCTCAAGGTTGGACGCAAGTTAGACACCCAGGAGCCACCCATGTCTGAAGCCAGCAGCCCGCCTCAACGCCTGCCCTACGAAGGCCTGCGCGTGGTCGAGTTCACGCACATGGTGATGGGCCCGACCTGCGGCATGGTGCTGGCCGACCTGGGCGCCGAAGTCATCAAGGTCGAGCCCATCGGCCACGGCCGCGAGGGTGATGCGACACGCCAGCTCATCGGCTCGGGCGCGGGCTTTTTCCCGATGTTCAACCGCAACAAGAAAAGTCTGGCGCTGGACCTGCAAACGCCCGAAGGCCTGGAGGCCGTGCTGCGCTTGATTGCCACCGCCGACATCGTCAGCGAGAACTTCAAGCCCGGCACCATGGCCAAGCTCGGGCTGGACTTCGCCAGCCTCAAGGCGCTGAACCCGCGCTTGATTTACGTCAGCCACAAAGGCTTTTTGCCCGGCCCTTACGAGCACCGCACTGCACTCGACGAGGTGGTGCAGATGATGGGCGGCCTGGCTTACATGACCGGGCGGCCGGGTGACCCGCTGCGCGCCGGCACCAGCGTGAACGACATCATGGGCGGTATGTTCGGCGCCATCGGCGCCATGGCGGCACTGGCCCAGCGCGACCATCCAACGCATGGCACCGGCCGCGGCCAGGAGATTCAAAGCGCACTGTTTGAAAACAATGTCTTTCTGGTGGCCCAGCACATGATGCAGTTCGCCGTCACCGGCCAGGCCGCCGCGCCCATGCCGGCGCGCATTTCGGCGTGGGCGGTGTACGACGTGTTCGAAGTGAAAGACGGCGAGCAGATTTTTCTGGCCGTGGTCAGCGACAGCGCCTGGGCGGTGTTTTGCAAAGTCTTCGGCCTGGCCGATATGCTTGCCGACGAACGTCTGACCAGCAACAACGACCGCGTGCGCGCCCGCGCCTGGATGATGCCGCTGCTGCGCGAGCGCATGGCGGCCTACAGCGCGGCCGAACTCTCCGCCATCTTTGAAAAAAACGCGCTGCCCTTTGCACCCATCACCCGGCCCGAAGCCCTGCTGCAAGACCCGCACCTGCTGGCCACCGGCGGCCTGGCACCCATCACGCTGCCCGACGGCCGCCCCGGCCAGGCCGTGCTGCTGCCGATCACGCTGGACGGCCAGCGCCCGGGCGTGCGCGCCTCAGCACCGCAACTGGGTGAGCACACAGCGGCGCTGCTGACAGAGTTGGGCTACGACGCGGCAGCGATTGAAGGCATGCAGGCGCGCGGTGTTGCGCTTTAAGTGTGGCGCTTTAAGCAAACACCGCCTGCCACAGCGCCTGTATCGCCGCGCGCTCGTTTTGCACCGCCACAGGGCTGACCTGGGTGGGCTCTTCATTGAGGCGGGCGTGGTGTTGCACGCGGCGCAGTTCACGGTAGGCGTCGGCGGCGTGCCGGCCGATACCGGGGGCTAGCAGGCCGGCTTGCTCGGCGCGCAGCAAGAGGGCGATGTTGCCGACGTTGTCAGCCAGTTCCGGATGCCGCGCGGCTTCGGCCAGCACCAGGTATTGCACCGCAAATTCGGCGTCCACCATGCCGCCTGCGCCGTGTTTGACGTCAAAGCTGTCGGCCTCGGGCGTTGCTGCGGGCTGGCCCGGCTTGCGTTTGACCGGGTGCGCAGCGCGCACCTTCTCGCGCATGGCGACGATCTCGGCGCGCAGCGCAGGCAACTCGCGCGGCGCGGTGATGACGGCGCGGCGCACCTCGTCAAAACGCGCGGCCAACGACGCATCACCCAGCACGCAGCGGGCGCGTGTCATGGCCTGGTGCTCCCAGGTCCAGGCGGTGTTGCTGCCGCGCCGCTGCTGGTAGTTGGCATAGGCCGCAAAGCTGATGACCAGCAGACCCGAGCCGCCATTGGGCCGCAAGGCGGTGTCGATCTCAAACAAATCACCTTCGCCGGTCTTGATCGTGAGCCAGTTGATGATCTTGCGGACCAGGGTCGCATAAACCTCGCCGGCTTGCTCGTGCTCGTCTTCGTAAACAAACACAATGTCGAGGTCACTGCCGTAACCCAGCTCTTTGCCGCCCAACTTGCCGTAGGCAATGACGGCGAACTGGGGCGCCTCGCGGTGGCGGGTTTTCAGGCGCTGCCAGCACCAGTCGGCGGTCAGGCGCAGCACGGCTTCGGCCAGGGCGCTCAGATCGTCGGCCACCTGCTCAACACTGAGCACGCCCTCAACGTCACGCGCCAGTGTGCGAAAAACTTCGGCGTGGTGGGCACGGCGCAGCAGGTTCAGGCAAGCCTCTTCGTCGTCTTCGCCGGTACGCTTCAAGGAAGCCAGCCGCTGCTTGAGCTCAGCGACAAAGACCGTGGCGTCAAAGCGCTGCTGCAGCAGATCGTCGCCGGCCAGCTCGTCAATCACGCCAGGGTGCTGCAACAAATAACGGGCCGGCCACTTGGCCGCGCCCAGCAAGCGCAGCAGGCGCTCGTGAACCGACGGGCGTTCGAGCAGCATGGCCAGGTAACTTTCGCGGCGCAGCAGCGGCTCGATCCAGTCAATCAGGCGCAGCGCCGCCTCTTCACTGACCTTGCCCTCCAGCAGCCAGACCGCGGTGCGCTGCACCAGCCTGGCCAGGCGGGCGCGAGAGTCTTCGCGCAGGGCCAGCACGCGCGGGTGCAAGCTCCACGCCTGCAGACGGGCTCGAAAATGCGCGGGCCAGGCGGCCGACATCTGCGTCAACAACTCGCCCAGCTCTTGCGGCTCGCTGACGCTCTTGTTGCAATTCGAGCAGACCTCGGTGCCGCCCAGCAGCTTGTCAAACTCACTGGCCACCAGCTCGCGGTGCGCATCGAGTTCTGTCAAAAAAGCGCTGCTGCTCGCAAAGCCCAAGGTGCCGGCGATCCAGGCCAGGTCGTCGTCACGGGTGGGAAGCACATGGGTTTGCTGGTCATCCAGGTATTGAATGCGGTGCTCCACATGGCGCAAAAACTCGTAGGCCCGCGCCAGCGCGTCGGCGGTGTCCTGCGGCATCAAGCCGGCGCTGGCCACGCGCTGCAACGCGCCCACCGTGGGTCGCATTCGCAGTTCAGGAAACTGGCCGCCGCGCACCACCTGCAAGAGCTGCACGGTGAATTCAATCTCCCGAATGCCGCCGCGCGAGAGCTTGACGTCATTGGCGCGCTCGGGGTGGCCGGCGCTGCGGCGATGCGCTTGTTCGCGGATTTGCCGGTGCAAGCTGCGCAGCGCGTCAAACACGTTGTAGTCCAGGTAGCGCCTGAAGACAAACGGCAGCACCACTGCACGCAAGTCCTGCAGCGAGCCGCCCCGGTGGCCGGCCGGGGCCTGGCGCTGCAAGCTCGAAGCCGGTGCCACCACCCGACTTTTGAGCCAGGCAAAGCGTTCCCACTCGCGACCCTGCACCTGGAAATACTCTTCCAGCGCGCTGAGCGAAATGGCCGCCGGGCCGGAGTTGCCGTTGGGCCGCAAGGCCAGGTCAACACGAAATACAAAACCGTGTTCGGTGGTGTCCCCGATCAGCGCATAAAGCGCTTTGACCTGGTGCGCAAAGTATTCGTGGTTGGAGATCTGGCCCCGCCCGTCGGCGCGCCCCGCTGTCTGACCGTCCTGGTCGTACACATAAATCAAGTCGATGTCACTGGAGACATTGAGTTCACGCGCACCGAGCTTGCCCATGCCCACCACCCACAGCGTGGCGCGAGCGGTGTCGCTGCCGGGCAGCAGGGGCGCGCCGTAAAGCGCGTCCAGCGCCTGCTGCGTGCTGTTCATGGCCACATCCAAAGCCAGTTCGGCCAGCTCGGTCATGGCCAAGGTCACTACCGACAGCGGCGTGGGGCCGGGGCCAGAGGGCTGACAGTCCAAAACCACCAGCCGCTCCAGCACGATCTGGCGCAGCACTCGCAGGGCGGCACCTGTGTCCAGTTCACGCGCCAACAAAACGTTTAGCGCGGTTTGCATGGTTTGGCGTGTAGGCGCACCGGCGGGCAGAAGGTCAAGAGAGTCGGCATAGCGCCGGCGCAGCCGCTGCACCAAGCGCGAATAAGCCGCCGCACCCGGAGCGGCCGCCGATGGCCCGGCGTCCGCAGTCAGTGCGGGCAGCCCGGTTACCGGCTCTGGCGTCTTAATAAACGTTGAGGACATCAAGAGCAACCGTCATAATTCCAGAGCCCATGGTTTCTGCTCCTCTTCATCCCCAATCGCCACCACCCCGCCATGTCCGGTTGCTTGCCCGCATGCTTCAGGGACTGCTGTGGCTGGTCCTTGCTTTTTGGGTGGTGGTGGTACTCAGCTGGGGCCTGCTGCATGGCTTCATTGTGCCGCGTATCAGTGATTTTCGCCCGAGCCTGGAAACACAGGCCAGTCTCGCGCTGGGTGTGCCGGTGCGCATCGGCGAGATTCAGGTGCTGGCCAAAGGCCTGGTGCCCTCCTTTGAATTGCACGAAGTCAGCCTGTTGGACAGCGACGGACGCACCGCGCTTCGCCTGCCCAGGGTGGTGGCTGCGCTGTCGCCACGATCAGCATGGCGCCTGGGGCTTGAGCAACTGGTGATTGACGGCGCAGAATTGGAGATTCGCCGCCGCAGCGATGGGCAACTAGAGGTCGCCGGCCTGAGTTTGTCACCCGACAGTGGGCGCAATGCCTTTGCCAACTGGGTGCTGGCGCAGACTGAAATCGTGCTGCGCAACGGCACGCTGCGCTGGACCGACGAGCTCAGAGGCGCCCCGCCGCTGGCACTGACCGAGGTACAAGCTTTGCTGCGCAACCCCGGCCAGCGCCACAACTTTAGACTGGACGCGACGCCGCCACCGGCCTGGGGGGAGCGCTTTAGCCTGCGTGCGATGCTGCGCACACCGCTGTTGAGCACCGGCCAATCGCCTTGGCAGTCCTGGTCTGGCGAGTTGTATGCCGACTTCAGCCGGGCCGATGTGTCGCTGCTGCGTCAATACATTCAAATCGACCATCCGGGCGTGACCATCAGCAACGGCCAGGGCGCGCTGCGCGCCTGGCTTGATGTGAACAAGGGAATGATGACCGGCGGCATTGCGGATGTGCAGCTGCAAGGGGTGAATGCTCGCCTGGGTCAGGAGTTAGCACCTTTGGTCCTGAACAGTTTGGCCGGGCGCTTTGGCGGCCAGCAACTGGGTCGGGGCTTTGAATTTCGCACCGAAGGCTTGTCCTTTGTGGCTGACGACGGACTGGTCTGGCCCGGTGGCAATGTGTTGTTGCTGCACACCCCGGGCGAGGGCGGCCGGCCGGCCCAAAACGAACTCCAGGCTGACCGGCTGAACCTGGCTGCGCTGTCACGTATCGCGAGGCGCTTACCGCTGGAGGCCGGTGCGCATCAGCTGATCGACAGCTTTGCACCGCGCGGCCTGGTAGAAAAAATCAACGCCAGCTGGCAAGGCCCGGTGTCTGCCCCGCAAACGCTCAGCGCGCGCGGGCGCGTCAGCGGCCTGTCGCTGGCAGCCAGGCCCGCGCCTGTCGGCACGCCCCTGCCGGAGCCGGGCCGGCCCGGGATTGAAAACGCATCCCTCGATTTCAACCTGACCAATGAAGGCGGCCAGGCGCAACTGCAAATTACCCAAGGTGCGATGACTTTCCCCGGGGTCTTCGAGCAAACCCGCGTTCCCCTGGCCGAGCTTTCCACCGAGCTGCAATGGAAACTCGGCAGCGCACAACAAACCCTTTACTTGCGCAAACTGCGCTTTGCCAATGCGGACGCAGCCGGTCAGGCTGAAGTTCACTGGCATAGCGCTGATAACGCCGACCCCGGTCATCCCGGCATGCTGGACTTGCAGGGCAGCTTGAGCCGGGGCAATGCTGCGCAGGTGCACCGCTACTTGCCGCTGGTTTTGCCCGACTCAAGCCGACGCTATGTGCGGGATGCGGTCACGCAGGGCCAACTGCGTGAAGTGAAATTCAAGGTCAAAGGTGATCTGCGCAAAATCCCGTTTGCCGACCCGCAACAGGGCGAGTTTCTGGTGACCGCCAAAGCCAGCAATGTGCAATTTGCTTACGTGCCAACCATGACGACCGGCACGGCAGGTAAAAACTGGCCGGCGCTCACGGGGCTTCAAGGCGAGCTGGTCTTTAACCGCATGGGCATGGAAGTTCGCCAGGCCCAGGGCCGGGTGGCGGGGCTGCCCGGCTTGCAGCTGACGCGCGGCAGCGCCAGCATTGCCGACCTGAACAAACCCGTGGTGGAAGTCAACACCGCCATCAAAGGGCCCTTGGTGCAGGGCCTGCAGTTTGTCAACAATTCTCCGGTCTCTGCGCTGCTCAACGATGCGCTGAAGCAAAGCAGTGGCGCCGGCCAGCTCGACTACACCATGCGCCTGCTGCTGCCCCTGGCAGATCTCGCACAGACCACCTTACAAGGCAGTCTGACGCTGCCGGGTAACGACCTGCTGTTCGGGCCCGGCGTACCGGCTCTGGGTAATCTGCGCGGCGCAGTGACATTCACCGACAAAAGTTTTCGCGTGAGCAACGCCCAGGCGCGCATGCTGGGCGGCGAACTGCGCTTTGAAGGCGGGCTGCGTGCGGCCGCCCCGCCATCTGCCGCCGCAGGCAGCGGCGTCGAGCCTTTAGAGGCGCCCCTGTTCTTTCGCGGCCAGGGCACGGTCAGCGCCGAAGGTCTGCAGCAAGCACGTGAGCTGGGCCTGATCAGCACGCTGGCAGCCCATGCCAGCGGCAGCACACCTTACATCGCCAGCCTGGGCTTGAGGCGTGGCCGCACTGAAATCAGTATCAGCAGCAGCCTGCAAGGCCTGGCACTGAACCTGCCGCCGCCGCTGAACAAAGCCGCCGCCGATACACTGCCCCTGCAATTTGACCAAAGCCTGGTGCGTGAGTCGCTGGCCCCGGGCCAGAAAATGCAAGACCAGATTTCTTTCAGCTTGGGCCGGCTGGCCAACGTGCTGTATGTGCGCGACATCAGCGCAGCCCAAGCCCGTGTGCTGCGTGGCAGCCTGGCCCTTGGGCTGGACGCCGGCGAAGCAGCTGCCCTGCCTGCCAGCGGCGTGTCAGCCAACGTCAAACTGCAACGCGTTGACTTGGACGCCTGGTCGCGCGTGATGAACAAAGCCGGCATCCAAACCAGTGCCGCGCCGGCCGCAGGCGATGCAGAAGCCAGCTACCTGCCCAGCGTGATGGCGCTGCGCGCCAATGAAATCAATGTGCAGGGCTATCAGCTGAGAAATCTGGTGGCAGGTGCCTCGCGTGAGGGCGTCACCTGGCGCGCCAACATGGACGCTGATGAGCTCAGCGGCTATGCCGAATACCGTGCGCCCGGCGCTGGCGCCAGCGCGTTGGGAGGACGGGTTTACGCCCGGCTGGCGCGGCTGAATCTGGCTGCCAACACCGCGCGCGACGTCGAGACCCTGCTTGAAGGCCAGCCCAGCGCAGTGCCGGCCATGGACATTGTGGTTGATGACTTTGAGCTCAAGGGCAAAAAATTCGGCCGGCTGGAGGTGGAGGCGGTCAACCGCAATGTGCAGGGCCCGGCGCCTGGCGGATTGCGCGAATGGCGGCTCAACAAACTCAGCCTGACCATGCCTGAAGCCGTGTTTTCAGCCAACGGCAACTGGGCGAGCGTCAGCGGCAAAGAGCGACGCCGTGTACAGATGAGTTACCGCCTGGACATCGCCAACTCGGGCGAGCTGCTCAAGCGCCTGGGCATGGACGGATTGATCCGCCGCGGCAAGGGCCGGCTGGACGGGCAGGTCGGCTGGCTGGGCTCACCGCTGAGCCTGGACTACCCGAGTATGGACGGGCAGTTCAATGTGAACATTGAAAGCGGGCAGTTCCTCAAGGCAGACCCCGGCATTGCCAAGCTGTTGGGCGTACTCAGTTTGCAGTCGCTGCCGCGCCGGCTGTCACTGGATTTCCGGGACGTTTTTTCCGAAGGTTTTACGTTTGACTTTGTGCGCGGAGACGTGACCATCGAACAAGGACAGGCGCGCACCAACAACTTGCAGATGAAAGGCGTGAACGCCGCCGTGCTGATGGAAGGCAAGGTCGATATTGCACGCGAAACTCAAGACCTGCGGGTGGTGGTGGTGCCCGAGATCAATGCCGGCACGGCTTCGCTGATCGCCTCGGTGATCAATCCGGCTGTGGGCCTGGGCAGCTTTTTAGCGCAATTGTTTTTACGCAGGCCCCTGATTGAAGCGAGCACACAAGAGTTTCATATCGACGGCGCATGGGCTGACCCGCAAATCACCCAGGTCGAGCGCAAGCCGCGCAGCAATGCGCCCGCCAGCCCGCGACCATGATGCCGAGCGCACGCCCACGCTGGTTACCCACCTCGTTGAAATGGAACCGCCGCTGGACACTGTGGGTGTTGTTGGTGGCGCTGGTGGTGACCATGCTGGGTGCACTGGTCTGGCTGGCGGCACGCTACGAAGCCAGCATGGTGCAAAGCCGGCTTGAGCGCGACACCGCCGAGATCGTCACCGACATCCGCGCCGGGCTAACGCGCAATATTCAGAGCCTGCAAGCCTTGCCGGGGGTAGAGCGCAAGCCTATGGAGTGGCGCGCACAAGCCGGGGAGCTGCTGCGCCAGCGCCGCGAAATCGTTCGCCTGGAATGGCGCGACCCCTCGCTGAAATTAGGCCAGTTCTACGAATCGGCCTACCGCGCCTCGGTGTTTGAGCGCATGGGCCGTGAAACGATTAATTTTGAAATCTCCCAGGCCTGCAACACCGCGATGCGGGTCGGCGGGCCGGCCTACTCCAGCAGTTACTTCACACCGCAATTCAACGGCCTGGGGCTCGAACTGATCGACGTGTGCCTGCCGCTCAGGGTGGAGGGCCGGCTCACAGGCTACACCTTGGCGACTTACTCGCTGCAAGAAATTTTGAAAGAGCTGACCGGCCCTCAATTGACGCGCGGGCAAGGCCTTTCTTTCACAGAAGCCGACGGCACGCGCCTGGCCATCACCGGCACGCCCGCGCAGGGCAACCGGTTTTACAACGCGCAACAACTGCTGGATTTGCCCGGTACCACCCTGGTGTTGCGCATGGACAGCTGGAAAGGCTCGCCGGACTTTTTCCCGAACATGCTCACTGCGCTGGTCAGCAGCCTGGCGCTGGCGCTGATCGCGGTGCTGCTGCTGCTGGGCCGCGACATTCGCCGGCGCCTGCGCGTGGAGCATGACCTGGCCGACGCACTGGCTTTCAGGAAAGCCATGGAAGACTCGCTGGTCACCGGTTTGCGCGCGCGCGACCTGGAAGGACGCATCACCTACGTCAACCCGGCGTTTTGCCAGATGGTGGGCGTTAAAGCCAAGGACTTGCTGAACCACAGCTTTCCCAGCCCTTACTGGCCGCCGGAGCTGGCCGGTGTGTATCAGGACCGGCAAGCCATCCGGCTGGCCAGCAACAGCTTGCCGCAAAGCGGTTTTGAGTCGGTCTTCATGCGCAGCGATGGCACGCGCTTCCCGGTGCTCATCATTGAAGCGCCGCTGATCAACGCCAACGGCAAACACACCGGCTGGATGAGCGCCATCCTGGACATCAGCGAGCAGCGCCGCGTTGAAGAAATGTCACGCGCCAGCCAGGACCGGCTGCAAGCCACAGCGCGCCTGGCCATGGTCGGCGAGATGGCCTCACTGCTGAGCCATGAGTTAAACCAGCCGCTGGCAGCTATCTCCAGTTATGCCACCGGCTCTTTGAACCTGCTCGAAGACGCAGGCACCGGCACAGCACCTCTGGCAGCTGACCTGCAACTGGCACTCAGGCGCATCAGCGAACAAGCTGAGCGCGCCGGCAAAGTCATCAAAAGCGTGCACGACTTTGTGCGCCGGCGCGAGCAGGTGCGCGAGCGCGTGGCGCCGCGGGCGTTGCTCGACGCCATCATGCCGCTGGTCAGCCTGCAGGCGCGCAAGCTGCATATGCGCGTGTTGATCGAGGTTGACGAAAGCTGTAGCGCCGTGCTGTGCGACCGCACCATGGTCGAGCAAGTCTTGCTCAACCTTTGCCGTAATGGCATGCAAGCCATGCACGAAGCCAGCACAATGTCGGCCAGCAAACGCGTGCTGAGTCTGCGCGTGATGCCGGCAGACGCCCGCTGGGTCATGTTCTCGGTGACTGACCACGGCGTGGGCATTTCAGCGGCGGTGGCCGACAAACTCTTTACGCCCTTCTTCACCACCAAGGCCGAAGGCATGGGTCTGGGCCTGAGTCTGTGCCGCACGGTGATAGAGCAGCACGGCGGCTTTCTGGGGCATGCACCGGCGCCGGCGGGCGGCACGGTTTTCAGCTTCACGCTGCCAGCCAGTCTGGCCGGCGAGCCTGCGAGCTCATCCGCCTCCCCGCAGGTTTATGCTGCAAGCTTTATGACCGCCGAAACCGCAATATGAGCAGCCCTTACGCCACCGTCTACATCGTGGACGACGATCAGGGCGTGCGCGACGCGCTGGCCTGGTTGCTGCGCTCGCGACGGCTCACCAGCGAATGCTTTGACAGCGCCGAAGCGTTTGACGCCCGCATCCGTGCGCCAGGCAGCGTGCGCGAACCTTCTTGTGTGCTGTTGGATGTGCGCATGGCCGGCCTGAGTGGCTTGGCCATGTTTGAAAAACTCATCGGCTACGGCCTGCTGCCCACGCTGCCGGTGATTTTTTTAACCGGTCACGCTGATGTTCCCACCGCAGTGGACGCCGTCAAGCGCGGTGCATTTGATTTTTGCGAAAAACCGTTTTCAGACAACGTACTGGTTGACCGCATAGAGCAAGCGCTGGCACTGTCTGCCAAGCGGCTGACTGCGCTAAACCGCTCCAGCAACCTGCAAGCCCTGCTCGACGGCCTGACCGAGCGCGAACGCGATGTGCTGCGCCTGGTGGTGGACGGCCTGCCCAACAAAATGGTGGCCGACCAGCTCGACATCAGCGTGCGCACGGTGGAAGTGCACCGTGCACGCGTGTTCGAGAAAATGGGTGTCAAGTCGGCGGTGGAGCTGGCCAACTTGCTGCGCAATGACTAAGGGCCTCAGGGCCTAGAGCTTATGGCCCCGGTTTGTTAACGTCATCACGCGGGTCCGGCTTGATTTCACCGCCTTTTCGCCCTGAGAACATGGTCCACCAAACGATGAACACCAGTATCAGCAAAGCCCCTAAAGCTTCAAGCAAGAGCAAGAGCATGAGTATTTATTCCCGGTTGGCAAAGACGCTGCTTATTATCTGCGGCAGCCTTTGGCTGGCTTCCTGTGCGATCAATACCCCTCTGCCGCCATGGCCGGCATCGCAGCCTGAGGCCGCTGCCCCGGCACCAACGCCTGCAGCTGCACCACCCGCTGCACCACCCGCTGCACCAACCGCTGCCATACCACCCGCCTCCAGTACCTGGCAAGCCAGCAAAAGTCGCTGGGTGCCCGTGCCCTGGAGCGACTTGCCCGGCTTTGACAAAGACAACTTGTTTGAAGCCTGGAACGCCTGGATCAAAAGCTGCGAACGCCCCGGCCCCGCCTTTGCGCCCCTGTGCTCCGACGTGCGCCGCTTGAGCATAGGCAGCGCAGACGAGCAACGCGCCTGGATGGTCGAGCGTCTGCAACCCCTGCGCGTGGAGTCCCTGAGCGGCGTCGCCGACGGCCAGCTCACCAGTTACTTCGAGCCCATCTTCCGGGCCAGCCGGCAACAGGCGCCGGGCTACAACGTGCCGCTGTACCAGCCGCCCGACGGACTTCGGCGCGGCCAGCCCTGGTTCAGCCGGCAAGACATAGACACTCTGCCCGAAGCGCAAGCCGCCCTGCAAGGGCTGGAGATTGCCTGGCTTGAAGACCCGATCGACGCATTGCTGCTGCACATCCAGGGCTCCGGCCGACTGCAACTGACACAGGCCGACGGCAGCCTGCGCACCGTGCGCGTGGCTTTTGCCGGCTCTAACGAGCAGCCTTACCGCAGCGTCAACGCCTGGCTGCAAGAGCAAGGTGTCAGCAAACTCAACCCCTGGCCAGAGGCCACCAAAGCCTGGGCCGCACAAAATCCGCAGCGCGTGCAGCAACTGCTGTGGAGCAACCCGCGCTACATATTTTTCAAAGAAGAGCCCCTGTCCGCAATCGACAGCAGCACCGGCCCGCGCGGCGCCCAGGGCGTGCCCCTGACTGCCGGCCGTTCCATCGCGGTCGACCCCGGCAGCATCCCCTATGGCACACCCGTCTGGCTCAGCACGCCAGGCCCCAGCGTGCAATTGCAAAAACTGGTGATGGCCCAGGACACCGGCAGCGCCATCGTCGGCGCTGTGCGCGCAGACTACTTTGCAGGCACCGGCCCGGAAGCCGGTACCTTGGCCAGCAAAGTGAACCAACCGCTGCGGCTGTGGGTGCTGTGGCCGCGCTGAGCCGGCGACAAGACCTGCATCAAGACTGCCCCCAACCCACCAGGAGCCCCACTCATGCCTTTGCATCCCGTGATCGAATCTGCCTTGCGCGCTTCTACAGTGCGACCCTACCGTGAACTGGGGGTGGCGCTGGCGCGGGTTCAGGCCAAGTCGGGTGCGCCGGGCAAACCGGATGTCGCTTTGGCTGCCATGCGCGATGTGCTGATTCCAGGGCCTGGCGGCGACATTGCGGCGCGGGTTTACACGCCGCAGGGCCAGGGGCCGCACCCGGTGCTGATGTTTTTTCATGGCGGCGGCTTTGTGGTGCTGGACCTGGATTCGCATGACTACATCTGCATGCGACTGGCCGCCGGTGCGTCTTGCGTGGTGGTGTCGGTGGACTACCGGCTGGCGCCCGAGCACAAGTTCCCGGCCGGGCCTGACGATTGCCTGGCGGCCACGCGCTGGGCGGCAGCCCATGCCACAGCGTTTGGCGGTGACGGCACGCGAATGGCGGTATCGGGCTTGAGTGCCGGCGCCACCATGGCCGCCGTCACGGCCTTGCGCGCGCGCGACGAAGGCGGGCCGGCGCTGCGCGGGCAAGTGCTGTTTTACCCGGTGACAGATTACCCGTCTGCATTGCCCGCGTCGTACCAGACTTACGCCGAAGGTTATGGCCTGACACAAGACAACATGCTCTGGTTTTGGGAGCAGTACCTTGACAGCCCGGCAGCTGCTGCCGACCCGCACGCCTCACCCCTACGGGCCGCTTCGATGGCCGGTTTGCCGCCGGCCTGTGTGTTTGTGGCCGAGTGTGATGTCTTGCATGACGAAGGCATGTCCTATGGCCAGCGACTGCAGCAAGCGGGTGTGGCCACGCACCTGCAAGCGTGCCCGGGCACAGCCCACAGTTTTTTAAAGTACGCCGGCGTGCTGCCAGAGGTAGATGCCGTGCTGGCAAAGACTTACGGATGGCTGCGCGGGGTATTGACGAAAGCAGAGGGCTGACTTGGCGATGGATCAGGGCGCTGTTGCGGGCTCCGCGTCACCACCCAATGCCTGGTACAGCGCCAACTGGCTGTTCAGGCGGGCCAGGCGGTTGTCGGCCAGGGCGATGTCAGCGCTGCGGCGCTTTTCCTGGGCGTCCAGCCAGGCTTTGAGGGCGGCGGCACCGGCGCGGTAGCGGGCTTCATACAGACGCTCTGCGGTGCGGGCGGCTTGCAGGCTCTCTTCAAGGCGGATGGCCTGCAAGGCCAGTTGCTGGCGTGATGACAGGGCGTTGTCGACGTCACCGAGTGCGGTGTACAGCGTCTGGCGGAAGTTGACCACCGCCTCTTCGTATTGCGTCTCGGACACCTTGATGCTCAGCTGCATGTTGGCGCGCTGCAAAAAAGGCAGCGTCACGCCCAGGCCGAGCGCGGCTACCGGGTTTTGCAGCAGGTTGGTCAGCTGCGCGCTGGAGGTGCCCAGGCTGCCCGTCAGGCTGAGCGCCGGGTAGTAGCTGGCGCGGGTGGCGTCAATTTTGCTGAATGACTCGCGCAAGCGCAGTTCGGCAGCACGCAGGTCGGGCCTGCGCGCCAGAAGACTGGCCGGCAGGCCGGCTTGCAGCGCTGGCAACTCGCCGCCTGGCAAAGCCGCGGGATTGCTGACTTCTTGGCTGCCGGGCGCGCTGTCCAGCAGCAGGGCCAGCGCGGTACGCGCTTCGACCGCTTGCTGCTGCAATGCGCTTTGACTGGCTTGCTGGCTGGCCAGCGCTTGCTGGGCTTCGGCCACTTCCAGGCCGGAGGCCGCACCGGCGCGGTACTGCGTTTGCACCAGCTGGAAAGTAGTTTGCGAATAAGCGATGCTTTGCGTATTGGCAGCCAGGCGTTGGTTGACAAAAGCCAGCTGCCAGTACAACCTGGCCGTGGTGGCAACCAGCGCCAGGCGCGTGCTTTGGCGGTCTTGCTCGCTGGCCAGTGCCTCCCAACGCGCGACTTCGCGCTGACTGCCGAGCTTGTTCCACAAATCTATTTCATAGCTGGCGCTGAGCGTCACACCGCTGCTGCGGGAGCTGCTTGCATCGCCCTCCAGAGAGCGTCGTGTGCCCATGCTGGCGCTGCCTGCCAGGGCCGGTTGCAGCGCCTGCTCTGCCAGCCCGGCTTGCAGTTGCGCTCGCCGCACGCGAATGGTGGCTGCGGCCAGGTTGTTGTTGCGCGCCAGCACATCGGCCACCAGCTGGTCAAGCACGGGGTCATTCAAACGCGTCCACCATGGGGTGCCGGCCGGTGCGGGTGTGGCAGGTGTGGCGGCTGTAAGAGGTGTGCTGACGGCACCGCCCTGGCTGTATTGCGCGGGCAGCTTGAGCGCAGGTGTGCGAAACAGGCTGTTCAATGTCGAAGCACAGCCACCCAGCATGAGCAGGGCAGCCAGCGCCAGAGGCCGGCGCACCAAAATAAAAAACGCGTGGGTTGGGAGCGGGTTCATGCTTGTCTTTATTCGCGGGAGAGTGCGTCGACCGGGTTGAGCTTGGCGGCATTGTTAGCCGGCAGAAAGCCGAAGATCACGCCGATGAGTGTGGAGCAGACAAAGGCGGCCACCATGGAGAGCGTTGAGTACACCAGCGTGAAGCTGCTGCCTGACTTGTCAAAGCCCCAGCCCACCAACTGGGACAGGCCAATGCCCAGCACGCCGCCCATGAGACACACCAGCACCGCTTCTATCAAAAACTGCTGGCGTATGTCGGCCTGGCGCGCGCCCACCGCCATGCGCACACCGATCTCGCGTGTACGCTCGGTCACCGACACCAGCATGATGTTCATGACGCCGATGCCGCCGACGATCAGCGAGATGAGCGCAATCGCTGAGATCAGAAGCGTCATGGTTTGCGTGGTGCTTTCAATCGTCTGGCGGATGGTGTTGGTGTTGAGTACAAAAAAGTCTTGCACGCCGTGGCGTTGCAAGAGCAGCCGGTTAACGCCCTGCTCGGCGGCTTCGGCCGACACCTCGTCGCTGATACGTACCGTGATGCTGCGCAAATGGCTTTGCCCGGTCACGCGGCTCATGGCGGCGGTGTACGGAATCCACACATTGAGCGCTTCCGAATTGCCAAAGGCCGACTCGCTGCGCTTGGCCACACCGACCACGCGGCAAGGCACCTGGCCCAGCAAAATCACTTCGCCCACAGGGTTGGGGTTGCGCGGGAAAAGTTGCTTGCGGGTGTTGTCGTCAATGACCACTTCTTGCGCCAGGCTGGCTACGCTGTCTTCGTCAAAGGTACGGCCGGCGGCCAGTTGCACGCCACGCACGCGGAAATACTGCTCGCCCACGCCGTTGATGGTGCCGCTCACAGCGATATTGCCGTAGCGCAGCGTGGCCGAGCTACTGACGCTGGGCGTGACGCTGTCCACATAGCTTTGTTCGGCCAGCGCAGCGGCATCACCGGGCACCAGGGTGCGGACGCGCGCGGCGCGCTGGTCACCAAAGCCGCTGCCCGAAAAAATCTCGATAGTGTTGGTGCCGATGGCGCTGATGTTCTTCAATATCTGTAGGCGTGAGCCCTCGCCCAACGCCACCACCGAGACCACCGAGGCAATGCCGATGATGATCCCCAGCATGGTCAAAAAGGTGCGCAGACGGTGCGCGTTCATGGCCAGCAGCGCCATGCGAAACGCCTCGCGAAAGCGGTCACGCGCGGCCTGCCAGCGGCCGCTGGAAGCCGTCACCGTTTTGAGCACAGCGCCTGTCGGTGCGGCATCGGGCCGTGTCAGCCGGTCGGACACCACGCTCCCGTCGCTCAGCTCAATGATGCGGTCGGCGTGCGCGGCCACTTGCATGTCGTGCGTCACCATGATGATGGTATGGCCCTCGGCATGCAGCTCCAGCAAAATCTTAATCACCTCGGCGCCGCTTTGCGTGTCCAGCGCGCCGGTCGGCTCGTCGGCCAGCAGCACGTGGCCGCCGTTCATGAGGGCGCGCGCAATGCTCACGCGCTGCTGCTGCCCGCCGGACAGCTGGCCCGGCTTGTGTTGCAAGCGGTCGGCCATGCCCAGGCGCGTGAGCAGCGCAAGGGCGCGCTCGCGCCGCGCTTTGCTTTGGCGGCCTGCGTAAACTGCCGGAACCTCCACGTTGCCAAGGGCGCTCAAATCACCCAGCAAGTGGTAGCGCTGAAAAATAAAACCGAAATGCTCGCGCCGCAACTCAGCCAGTTCGTCAGGGCCTAACTGGCCGGTCGGCCGGCCGGCCACGCGGTAGCTGCCGGCGCTGGGCTTGTCCAGGCAACCCAGAATGTTCATCAGCGTGGACTTGCCGGAGCCCGAGGCACCGACGATGGCCACCATTTCGCCGGCGCGTATGTCCAGGTTGACGTCGGCCAGCACGGTGATCGTGCCTTCACCCGCCGGAAAGTCGCGCTGCAGCCCGCGCAGCTCGAGCAGCGCGGGTGCATCAGCGGCGATTTTGGTCAAAGCCTCAGCCCTCAAAACCGGATGCGCGGCGCTTGGCGCGGCGCGGTCTGACTGCCAGGCGGTGGCGCTTCACTGAGCACCACCTTCTCGCCTTCGGCCAGGCCCTCCAGAATTTGCGCATTGACGTTGTTGTTGATACCGACTTTGACCGGGCGCTTTTCAGGCTTGCCGTCGGCGCCCACCACGCGCACGCTGGTCAGACCGCGCCGTCCCGCCTGCTCGATGGCAGCCGATGGAATGGTGATCACGCCCTTGGCCTCACTTTGCACAATGTAGACTTGGGCCGTCATGGAGATGCGCAAGCGACCTTCGGGGTTGGGCACGTCCAGCAGGCCGTTGTAGTAAATCGCTGTGTTGCTGCTGCTTTGCGTTTCAGTGGCTATCGATTCCGGCGCGGGCTCGACGCTGCGCAGCATGGTGTAGTAACGCTTATCCGGCGCGCCCAAAATCGTGAAGTAAGCTTTTTGCCCGGGCTTGACGCGCACCACATCCGCTTCAGAAATCTGCGCTTTCACGGTGATGGTGTCCAGCAAGGCCAGCTTGATGATGGTGGGCGCACTCTGGTTGGCATTGACCGTCTGCCCCAGCTGCGTGACGATGGCCACCACCACACCATCCATGGGCGCCAGAATGCGGGTGTAGCCGACATTGAGCTTGGCCGTGTCAGCCGCAATGCGCGCTTGCGCAATCTGCGCCTCAGAGGTTTTGATGTCCGCGCGGCTGGTGCCCAGCGTGGCCTCAGCCTGCTCAAAGGCCTGGCGCGAAATCGCATCGGCGGCCAGCAGATCTTTTTGCCTTTCAAAGTTCAGCTCGGCCTGGCGCAGCAAAGCACGGCGGGAGCCGAGCAGCGCCTCGGCACTTTGCAGCGCGGCCTGGGTGTTGCGCAACTCGTTTTGCTGCTTGAGCGCGTCAATCTCGGCAATCAGTTGGCCCTTCTTGACGGTGTCGCCCAGCGCCACGGCCAGGGTCTTGATCTGCCCCGAAGCCTGCGCACCCACACTGACCTGCTTGAAAGCCTGTATGGTGCCAGTGGCCAGCACAGACTGCTCCAGGTCACCCAGCGTGGCCGTGGCCGTGACAAAAGCCGGCGGCTTGCTGGCCGGAAAAAAGTAGAGCTTGACGCCCACGCCCGCCCCGGCCAACAGCAAGGCAGCCAGCACATAAATCCACACATTGGGGAGTTTGGAAAGACTGAATCGGCTCATGGGCATGCTTCTGTTTGAAATGGACAACCAGTCCTGACTTTACAAGGCGGGCCCCATTGTCAGCGACAGGCGACCTTCATATCCGGGTGACGATGCCGGCCGAACCCTGCTAATCTCATTGCAGGTGGTTTGCCAGTTGGCCTTTGATCTGCATTCATGGCCGCCGCCGATGCCGCCAGAGGCCTACACTTTGGCGCTACACGTACCTGGAGATATCGCCATGAACGCCCCTTTGCCAGAGCACATCCGCCAGTCGCTGGAGACCGTCACACTGGACGACAAGTACAGCCTGGACTACGGCTATGCCTTCATGAGCGGCGTGCAGGCGTTGGTCAAGCTGCCCATGCTGCAGCGCCTGCGCGACGCGCAACAGGGCAAAAACACCGCCGGCTTTATTTCGGGCTACCGCGGCTCGCCACTGGGGGGTTATGACCAGGCGCTGTGGAAGGCGGCCAAGTACCTGAAGGCGCAGCACATCGTGTTTCAGCCGGGGGTCAACGAGGAACTGGCGGCCACCGCCGTCTGGGGCACGCAGCAATTGGGCTTTGCGCCGCCGGGCACCAACAAGTACGACGGCGTGTTCGGCATCTGGTACGGAAAAGGTCCGGGCGTGGACCGCACCTCGGACGTTTTCAAGCATGCCAACATGGCCGGCACCACGCCCTGGGGCGGCGCGCTGGCGGTGGCCGGTGACGACCACGTGGCCAAGAGTTCGACCGCTGCACACCAGAGCGACCATATCTTCAAGGCCTGCGGCCTGCCGGTGTTTTTTCCGGCCAGCGTGCAGGAGATTCTGGACCTGGGCTTACACGCGCTGGCCATGAGCCGCTATGCCGGCGTGTGGGCGGGCATGAAGACGGTTCAAGAGATTGTGGAGTCGTCTGCCAGCGCGCTGATTGACCCGCAGCGCGTACAGATCAAACTGCCGACCGACTTTGAAATGCCGGCGGGCGGCGTGCACATTCGCTGGCCCGATAGCGCGCTGGAGCAAGAGCAGCGCCTGTTTGACTTCAAGTGGTACGCAGCGCTGGCTTACATACGCGCCAACCGCCTGAACTACAACGCGATTGAAGGACCGAACGACCGCTTCGGCCTGATCGCCAGCGGCAAGGCCTACAACGACACGCGCCAGGCGCTGGTCGATCTGGGGCTGGACGACGACGCTTGCCGGCAGGTCGGCATCCGGCTGCACAAGGTCGGCGTGGTGTGGCCGCTCGAGGCGCAGCTCACGCGCGAATTTGCTACCGGTTTGCAAGAGATTCTGGTGGTGGAAGAAAAACGCCAGGTCATTGAATACCAGCTCAAGGAAGAGCTTTACAACTGGCGCGCCGATGTGCGGCCGGTCATCCTCGGCAAGTTCAACGAAGTCGAAGGCGACTTCAGTGGCGGCGAGTGGGGCATGTCCAACCCGGCCGCGCACACGCTGCTGCGCGCCAACGCAGACTTGTCGCCCGCGTTGATCGCCAAGGCGATTGCAGCGCGCGTGCAAAAGCTGGACCTGGGCAGCGACATGCGCGCGCGCATCGCCGCACGGCTGGCCTTGATCGAGGCCAAAGAGCGCGCCATGCAGGTGCTTGAGGTCAACGCCGAGCGCACGCCCTGGTTTTGCTCGGGCTGCCCGCACAACACGTCTACCCGCGTGCCGGAGGGCTCGCGCGCCATGGCCGGCATCGGCTGCCATTACATGGCGCTGTGGATGGACCGCAGCACCATGGGCTTCACGCAAATGGGCGGCGAGGGCGTGCCCTGGGTCGGTCAGCAGCCCTTCACCACCGACACGCACATTTTTGCCAACCTGGGTGACGGCACTTACTTTCACAGCGGCATGCTGGCCGTGCGCCAGAGCATTGCCGCCGGCGTGAACATCACCTACAAAATTTTGTACAACGACGCCGTGGCCATGACGGGCGGGCAGCAAGTGGGCGAGCGGCCCGAGGGTCATTCGGTAGCGCAAATCGCGCAGTCGATGCGCGCCGAAGGCGCTGTCAAAACCGTGGTGGTGACTGACGAGCCCGAAAAGTACGCGGGCGTGACACTGGCCGAGGGCGTGACCGTGCATCACCGCGATGCGCTGGACGCGGTTCAGCGGGAGCTGCGCGAGATCAAGGGCTGCACCGTCATCATTTACGACCAGACCTGCGCCACCGAAAAGCGCCGTCGACGCAAGCGCGGCGCGCTGGTAGACCCGGCCAGGCGCGTGCTGATCAATCCGCTGGTGTGCGAAGGCTGCGGTGATTGCGGCGAGCAATCTAACTGCCTGTCGATCGAACCACTTGAAACCGAGTTCGGCCGCAAACGGCAGATCAACCAGAGCACCTGCAACAAGGACTATTCCTGCACCAAGGGCTTTTGCCCGAGCTTCGTCACCGTCGAGGGCGGTCAGCTCAAAAAGAAAGCCAAGGCCGACGCGCGCCTGAACCCCTTTGACGATGCCGCGCTGGGTGCGCTGCCCTTGCCTGTACTGCCGTTGCTGGACGGCGCGGGCGCCAGCAAAGTTTGGGGCCTGGTGGTGGCGGGCGTGGGCGGCACGGGTGTCATCACCATCGGCCAGCTGCTGGGCATGGCCGCGCACATTGAGGGCAAAGGCATCGTCACGCAAGACGCAGCGGGTCTGGCGCAAAAAGGCGGCAGCACCTGGAGCCACGTGCTGATCAGCCAGAACCCCGGCGACATCTGCACCACGCGGGTGGGCATGGCCGGCGCCGACCTGGTGATCGGCTGCGACCCGATCGTCGCCGCTCACAAAGAAACCCTGCTGCGCATGCAGGTCGGCAAAACCCATGTGGCACTGAACGCCCACAGCGCACCGACAGCAGCCTTTGTGCACAACGGCAGTTGGCAGAACCCGGGCAGCGCCTGCCAGGCCGAAATCGCCAAAGCCGTGGGCGCTGATGGCGTTGGCAGCTTTGACGCCGACACCGCCGCCACGAAGCTGATGGGCGACAGCATCTACACCAACCCAATGCTGCTGGGCTACGCCTGGCAGCGCGGCTGGGTACCGCTGGGTCTAGCGTCGATCATGCGCGCCATCGAGCTCAACGCAGTGGCCGTCGACAACAACAAGGCGGCATTCACTTGGGGCCGGCGCGCGGCTTGCGATTTAGCGTCTGTGCAAAACCTGTATGCGCCAGCGCAAGTGATAAACATGCCGGCTCCCCGCGAGAGCCTGGACACGCTGGTGGCTCGCCGCGTCGAGTTTTTGACCGATTACCAGAATGCTGCTTTTGCCCAAAGCTACGCGGCATTGGTGGTGCGCGTGCAAGCCGCTGAAGAACGCCTGCCTGAGGCCGTGCGCGGCAAAAACCTGCTGAGCCAGGCGGTGGCGCGTGGACTCTTTAAGTTGATGGCCTACAAAGACGAGTACGAGGTGGCACGCCTGCACACGCAAAGCGGATTTGAAGAACAAATCAAGGCCATTTTCGAAGGCGACTTCAAAGTCAACTACCACCTGGCCCCGCCGCTGCTGTCCCGCCGCAACGACAAGGGCGAGTTGCAAAAAAGCCAGTTCGGCCCGTGGATGGCGGGCGCCTTCCGGCTGCTGACGCGTTTCAAGGGCTTGCGCGGCACGCCGCTGGATGTGTTCGGCTACACCGAAGAGCGCCGCAGCGAGCGCGCACTGATTGACAGCTACCGCGCCAGCATTGAAGAAGTCATCGCCGCTCTGAACGCTGCCAACCATGCAGCAGCGATTGAGCTGGCGCGTATTCCGGAGCAGATCAAAGGCTACGGCCATGTGAAAGAACGCCACCTGCTGGCCGCCCGGCGGAATTGGACTTCACTGAGTCAGGCGTTCAGAAACGCCAGCTAAGAATGCGGGGATCCACCCCTGGCTTGCTAGTCTTCGTCTGCACCTGAAACCACACGGCCTATGGCTTCTGAGCCGAAGCCGCGGGCGGCTAAAAACCGCGCTTGTTTGCCGCGCTCTGCGGCGTCTGCGGCCGGCGTGCCGAATTTTTTGCGCCAGACTTCACGGGCGCGTTCAACTTCAGTGGCTTTGAGTGATTGCACGGCTGCGGCCACCGCCTCGGCTTGCAGGCCTTTGGCTTGCAGCTCGTGCCGGATGCGCGCTGCGCCGAAGCGACTGGCGCGGCGGTTGATGACGGATTCGATGACGCGGGGTTCGCTGATGAAGTCTTTGGCCTGCAAATCGTCAAGCACTTTGGCCAGCTGACCGGGCTCTTCTTCATGCGGGGCGAGTTTGCGTTCAAGCTCGGCGCGTGAATGCTCGCGCCCGGTGAGCAGACGCAGCGCCCTGCCTTTGAGCGACAACGTGAAGCCGCCGCGCCCGCCACCGCGCTTGGCTGGCGCGGTGGCGGGCGTGGCCTCAGGCAGGCTGCTGTCGCGCTCACTCATCAGCGGCGCTCAGGCCGCCCGCCAGAGGGCGATGGCGATTTTTTTCAAACCGCACAGCAGCCAGCTGCTGACGCTCAAGACATGTCGTGACATGGTGTTGGGCTCCTGGAAAGTCTGTAGAAATCAGATGGCTGGCTTCAAACCTTGGCCAGCTTCTCGGCCTTTTCCACCTTGTCAGCCTTCTCGGCTTTTTCAGTTTTTTCCGGCTTGGCGGCAGCATTGACAGCGATCAGCGGGATGCCCAGAGATTCGCGCACTTTGTTTTCAATCTCAATGGCGAGCTCGGGGTTTTCTTTGAGGAACTCACGCGAGTTGTCACGGCCCTGGCCGATTTTTTCGCCGTTGAAGGCGTACCAGGCACCGGACTTCTCGACGATGTTGCCGGCTACACCGAGGTCCAGCACTTCGCCCAGCCGGCTGATGCCCTCGCCGTAGAGGATGTCGAACTCGGCCGTCTTGAACGGCGAGGCCACTTTGTTTTTGACCACCTTGACCCGGGTCTCGTTGCCGATCACTTCTTCGCCCTTTTTGATGGAGCCGATGCGGCGTATGTCCAGACGCACGGAGGCGTAGAACTTGAGCGCGTTGCCGCCGGTGGTGGTTTCAGGGCTGCCGAACATCACGCCGATCTTCATGCGGATCTGGTTGATGAAGATGACCATGCAGTTGGCCTTTTTGATGGTGGCGGTGAGCTTGCGCAGTGCCTGGCTCATCAAACGCGCTTGCAGGCCGGGCAGCGAGTCGCCCATTTCGCCTTCGAGCTCGGCCTTGGGCGTGAGCGCAGCGACCGAGTCGATGACGATCAGATCGACCGCGCCGGAACGGGTGAGCGAGTCCACGATCTCGAGCGCTTGCTCGCCGGTGTCGGGCTGGGAAATCAGCAGCTCTTGCAGGTTGACGCCGAGCTTCTGGGCGTACTGGATGTCGAGCGCGTGTTCGGCATCGACAAAGGCGCAGGTGCCGCCGAGCTTTTGCATTTCGGCGATGACTTGCAGCGTCAGCGTGGTTTTGCCCGAAGACTCAGGGCCGTAGATCTCGACCACACGGCCGCGTGGCAGACCGCCAACGCCCAGTGCAATGTCCAGCCCCAGCGAGCCGGTAGACACGACTTGGATGTCCTCAATGACCTCGCCGGCGCCCAGCTTCATGATGGTGCCTTTGCCGAACTGCTTTTCAATTTGCAGCAACGCGGCCTGCAGGGCCTTGGCTTTTTCGGTGTTCAGGGGGGCGTTGGCTTTGACGGTGGCTTCCATGATAATCTCCATTTAAATCAACAAGTTACACAAATAATTTAGTTGCATCGCGCTCTTTCCGGGAGGTCAAAGCTGGATGCATGAACAGTACTTTATCAGCTGGTTTAAACTTGTAAAGCATATTTTTGGTCCGTTTGCCTTACTATTCGGCCATGGCAAATTCTCCAACCGAAGACCCGTACACGCCCGCCGGGAGCGGCACTGCCGAGGGCTGGCGCCAGACACATCTGGGTCGGCTGATGGGCCATGCGCTGCGGCGCTTTGACGCGCGCGTGCTCGCACTGATGGCCAACGATGTGGCGGTACCGCTGGCGCTGTCCAACCTGGCGGCGCGCTCGCAAGTGGGCGCGGCGCACATTCACATCACGCGGCATCTGGCGCACGGCGGCTCACGCCTGACTGAGCTGGCCCAAAGCGCCGGCATGAGCAAGCAGGCCATGGGCGACCTGGTGGACCAATGCGAGGCCTGGGGACTGATCACACGCGAAGCCGACCCGCATGACAAACGCGCACGCCGGGTGGTGTTCACGGCCACGGGGCTCTTGTGGCTGGAAGCGTTCAAGCAGGCTGTGGCGCGCGCAGAGGCCGAGTTTTCGCAAGCCGTGGGCCAGGATGTGGCCACTGTGGTGACGCTTGGCCTGGAGGCTTATGCAGGCGGTTACGAAGGCTGAATGCCGCCGCTGAAACTTTAAGTCTGCCGGGCTGCTGCATAAGCCTAGAATTTGCCCTTGCAACAAGAACAACAACCCGGCTCAGCGGGCGACCGGGGCGCAGCCCAGGCGCCTCACACCAGGAGACAGCGATGCGGATATTGATTGCCGAAGATGACCAGGTGCTGGCCGATGGTTTGCTGCGAACCCTGAGGGCCTCGGGTGCGGCGGTCGACCATGTGCCCAGCGGCAGCGAGTGCGATGCTGCGCTGATGACCAACACCGAGTTTGACCTGCTGATCCTGGACCTGGGCCTGCCGCGCATGCACGGGCTGGAGGTGCTCAAGCGCCTGCGGGCCCGCGGCTCGACCATGCCGGTGTTGATACTCACGGCGGCCGACAGCATTGAAGAGCGTGTCAAGGGCCTCGACTACGGAGCTGACGACTACATGGCCAAGCCCTTCAGCCTGCAAGAGCTCGAGGCGCGCGTGCGCGCACTCAGCCGACGCGGCATGGGCGGCGCCACCAGCACCATCAAACACGGGCCTATGGTCTATGACCAGGCCGGCCGCGTGGCCACGATTGACGGCCACATGATTGAGCTGTCGGCGCGCGAACTCGGCCTGCTCGAAGTGCTGCTGCAACGTGCAGGGCGACTCGTCAGCAAAGACCAGCTGGTCGAGCGTTTGTGTGAGTGGGGTGAAGAGGTGAGCAACAACGCCATAGAGGTCTATATTCACCGCCTGCGCAAGAAGATCGAGAAGGGTCCGATCCGCATCGCCACTGTGCGCGGACTGGGCTACTGCCTCGAAAAAATCCCTTGATAACTGTGGCCCCCACGCTCCCCACTTCGTGTGGTTCGCTGCCCCCCGAGGGGGCGCTGTTTTCCTTGGGGCGGCCCGGCGGTGAAACTGTGGCCCCCACGCTCCCCACTTCGTGTGGTTCGCTGCCCCCCGAAGGGGCGCTGTTTTCCTTGGGGCGGCCCGGCGGTGAAACTGTGGCCCCCACGCTCCCCACTTCGTGTGGTTCGCTGCCCCCCGAGGGGGCGCTGTTTTCCTTGGGGCGGCCCGGCGGTGAAACTGTGGCCCCCACGCTCCCCACTTCGTGTGGTTCGCTGCCCCCCGAGGGGGCGCTGTTTTCCTTGGGGCGGCCCGGCGGAAAACTATTGATGCTTTCCGCACTGTCTGGATTGACGCAGCCTTGAAAATCTTTCAAAGGGGTAAGCGCAGCTTGTTCGGGGAGATCCTGGACTGGATGCTGACGCCGCTGTTGCTGCTGTGGCCGATCAGCCTGGCGCTGACCTGGCTGGTGGCACAAAACATCGCCGGCAAGCCTTTTGACCGCGCGCTCGAATACAACGTGCAGGCGCTGACCAAGCTGGTAGTGGTGCGCAATCAACAGATGTTTTTTTCGCTGCCGGCACCGGCCCGTGAGATTTTGCGTGCCGACGACAGTGACCTGGTTTACTACCAGGTGCTGGGCACGCACGGTGAATTTTTGAGTGGCGAGCAAGACCTGCCGCTGCCCCCGCCTGAAGTAAAACCGGTCCAAGGCGAAGTGCGTTTGCGCGAAGATGTGATGCGCGGCGAAGAAGTGCGCGTGGCCTACACCTGGCTCGAGGTGGATGTACCCAACGGTGAGCCCATGCTGGTGCAAGTGGCCGAGACACTGGAAAAGCGCAAGACACTGGCCACAGAGATTGTCAAAGGCGTGATGGTGCCGCAGTTCGTCACGCTACCGCTGGCGGTGCTGCTGGTGTGGCTGGCACTGGTGCGCGGCATCAAACCCCTGGCCGAGCTTGAAAAGCGCATACGCGCCCGCAAACCCGACGACATGAGTGCGCTGGACGAAGGCGCCGTGCCCGAAGAAGTTGCGCCCCTGGTCTCCTCGATCAACGACTTGCTCAGTCGCCTGAAACTGTCGCTCACTACGCAAAAGCGTTTTTTGGCCGATGCCGCGCACCAGCTTAAAACGCCGCTGGCCGGTTTGCGCATGCAAGCCGACCTGGCGCAGCGCGAGACCGACGCCGAAGAGCTGAAAAACTCACTCAAACAAATTGGTCTGGCCAGCATTCGCGCCACGCACACCGTCAACCAGTTGCTGGCACTGGCGCGCGCCGAAACCACAGGCCGCAGCCTGACAAAAACACCGGTGGACCTGGTGCACACGGTCTCTGAAGCTATTCAGGACTCGGTGCCGCGCGCACTCGAAAAACAAATCGACCTGGGCTACGAAGGCCCGCCTTTGGACGAGGTGGCCAGCCGTGTGCAAGGCAATGCCACACTGCTCAAAGAGCTGGTGCGCAACCTGCTGGACAACGCCATCAACTACACGCCGGCCGGCGGCCAGGTGACTGCGCGCCTGTTGACGGACCGCTTCGGTGGTGTGGTGGTCTTGCTGGTGGAAGACACCGGTCCGGGCATACCCGAGTCAGAGCGCGAGCTGGTCTTCGAGCCCTTTTACCGGGCGCTGGGCACCAACGTGGACGGCTCGGGCTTGGGCCTGGCCATTGTGAAAGAAATTGCGCTGCAACACGGCGCCAGCATCGACATAGGCGACGCTGACAGGCCCGGCCAAACCCTTTCACCGGGCACCCGGGTCACCATACGCTTTGGTGGCACGCAGGCCCACTGAGCCGCGGCCGAGTCCCCACAGGCAGTCCCAGGGCTTAGTCGGGCGAACCGGCGCTCAGGTGCTTGCCAACAATGCCGGCCAGCTCGAACATGGTGACCTGTGGCTTGCCGAATACCGCGAGCAACTTGGCATCGGCGTTGATGGCGCGCTTGTTGGCCGCGTCCTGCAGGCCTTCGGCCTTGATGTAGTCCCAAAGCCTCTTGATGACCTGCGTGCGCGCCACCGGCTCAGCGCCAATGACGGCAGCCAGCGCCTCACTGGGCTTGAGCCCGCTGCCGGGTTTGGCCACGCGCGGCACTTTCGGCTTGGCCGCTTTGGCTGCAGGCACTTTTTTGGCAACAACCTTTTTAGCGGCTGGAGCGCCTTTGGCTGCGACAGTTTTACCAAACGGCGTTTTCACCGCGCGCGCCGGGCCCGCAGCGGTCTTGCGCGGCGGAAACTTGGACGGTGCAAATTCAAAATTGACTTTGCCGGCTTCGGCGTCCCAGGCCAGCATGGCTTTGAAAGGCCGGCGCGTGCGCATGGAGACAAATTTATCGAGCAGGTCGGTCTTGCCGGTGCCCAGCAATTTTTGCATCTGCTCATGGTCCACCGGCTGCTGCAAGATCATGGTGCCGGTTTTGAAATCGCAACTCGGTGTAGGTTGCGCGAGCGTGGGCACTGACTTTTCGCAGACATAGTTTTTGCCATGCTCGTGCACCGGGCTGCCGCACTTGGGGCAGGTGCCCAAGGATGTGGCCGCGCCAAAGTCGATGATCTCGCCGCTCTCAGCGTTCTTGTCGTCGCCAAAGTCAAACTCGAGCTTGTAGTTCTTGGTCTCATCGTCGAACTTGATGACCATCTCGGCCGTGAAAGGCCAGCCGGCCTTGGAGCGAAAACCGTCCAGTGGACCGATTTTTTTATCGCGCAGGAACTGCTCGACCTCGGCGACTTCAAAGGTGCGGCCGGCCGGCGTCTTGCCAAAAGAGAAACCGCAACCTTCGCTGGCGCCGGCCTTGCCGCCGCAGGTGTAGCGGCGGTAGTTTTCCTTGATGATGCCGCCGCAGTTGGGGCAGGGTGCTTCCAGGGTGGCGTAGTCGCCGGGAATAGTGTCCTTGTCGTAGCCCTTGGCCTTGTTGACCAGGCGCTCGGTCATGCTGGCGATCTCGGCCATGAAGCTTTCGCGGCTGAGCTGGCCAAGCTCCATTTGCGCGAGCTTGTGTTCCCACTCGCCGGTCAGGTCTGCGCGGGACAGCTCTTCCACACCCAGGCCGCGCAAGAGCGTCATGAGCTGAAAGGCCTTGGCCGTAGGAATCAGCTCGCGGCCTTCGCGCAGCATGTATTTTTCAGCGATCAAGCCCTCGATGGTGGCTGCGCGCGTGGCCGGCGTGCCCAGGCCTTTTTCCTGCATGGCTTCACGCAGCTCGTCGTCTTCAATGGTCTTGCCGGCGCCTTCCATGGCGCCCAGCAGCGTGGCCTCAGAGTAGCGTGCGGGCGGCCGGGTTTTCAGGCCCTTGGGCTCGACTGTCTCTGCGCCCACCAGCTCGCCGGGCTTGACGGGCACCAGGTTCTGGCCCTTGTCGCCGTCTTTGGGTTCGGGCACTTCGTCGGCGGCTTCTTTGCCGTAGATCGCCAGCCAGCCCGGCTTGACCAGCACCTTGCCCTCAGTTTTGAAGTGATGGCCGGCAGCCTTGGTGATGCGGGTCGTGACCAGGTATTCGGCGCTGGGAAAAAACACCGACATGAAGCGGCGCACCACCAGGTCATAGAGTTTTTGTTCAGCCTCGCTCAGGCCGCTGGGCGCTTGCAGCGTGGGGATGATAGCAAAGTGGTCGCTGACCTTGGCGTTGTCAAAGATGCGTTTGCTGGGCTTGATATAACCGTTGTTCAGCGCCACCAGCGCGTGCGGCGCCAGGTGCTTCATCTCACTGCCGGCGAGCATTTCAAAGGTCTGCTTGACCACCGGCACATAGTCTTCGGGCAGGGCGCGCGAATCGGTACGCGGGTAGGTCAGCGCTTTGTGGCGTTCGTACAGGCTTTGCGCAATCGACAGCGTGGTCTTGGCCGAAAAGCCGAACTTGCCGTTGGCTTCGCGTTGCAGCGAGGTCAAATCAAACAGCAAGCCGGCAGCTTGCGTGGTCGGCTTGGCTTCTTCGCTGACGCTGGCTTTCTGGCCGCGCACGGCGTCGGCAATGCGGCGCGCATCGGCCTCGGTCCAGACGCGGTCGGCCTTGAGCTCGGCATCCGGCTCGGCATTGTCTGCATTGGCAGCGGCTTTCTTCCAGGCCGGGTCAAACCACTTGCCCGAATACTCGCCGGCTTCGGCGGCAAAGCTGGCGTGCACTTCCCAGTAATTGCGGCTGACGAACTTGCGGATTTTTTCTTCGCGCTCGACCACCACCGACAGCGTTGGCGTCTGCACACGGCCGACTGTGGTCAAAAAGAAACCGCCGTCGCGCGAGTTGAAGGCCGTCATGGCGCGCGTGCCATTGATGCCGACCATCCAGTCGGCCTCAGAGCGGCAACGCGCGGCGTCGGCCAGGGGCAGCATTTGCGCGTCGCTGCGCAGGCTGGCAAAACCGTCGCGGATAGCGGCCGGCGTCATGGACTGCAGCCACAGGCGCTGCACCGGGTGTTTGGCTTTGGAATACTGCTGAATCAGCCGGAAGATGAGCTCACCTTCGCGGCCCGCATCACAGGCATTAACCATGGCGTCCACGTCTTTGCGCTTGGCCAGCTTGACGATGGCATTGAGCCGGGTCTTGGTCTTGTCAATGGGCTTGAGGTCAAAGTAGGGCGGGATGACGGGCAGGTTGGCAAAGCTCCACTTGCCGCGCTTGACGTCAAATTCTTCCGGCGCCTGAATCTCCACCAGGTGGCCGACGGCAGAGGTGACGATCCAGTCATCGCTCTCGAAGTACTCGTCGTGTTTTTCGAACTTGCCAGCCGTGGGCGTGATGGCACGCACGATGTCTTGAGCCACCGAGGGCTTTTCCGCAATCACCAGAGTTTTCATAAGAACTTCTTTAAACCTTGTACATCTTCGGGAAACAAGCTCCCGGATTCCGCATAAACAACTTTTCCATCCCGTCCGCGCACCACCACCACCGGCAAACCGCGTGGCTTCGGCCAGACCGCGGCCACCTGCGTCGCCATGGCTGCCGGAAACCCGTAGCCCTTGGCCTTTAAATGCGCGCTGGCCGCCGCCGGCTGCTTGTCTATCGACAACCCCAGCAGCTCCAGCCCCTGGCTGCGATGGGCCCGCCACAGCGCATCGATATGCGGCGACTGTTCGGCACAAAAAGGGCACCAACTGGCCCACCAGTACAACACAAGCACTTTTCCACGCGATTGCTCGGGGCCCCAGACGCTGCCGTCAAGCAGTGTCAAAGAGGGTGCCGCCAAGGTGCTGCCCAGCGGCGGCAAAGGCGCCCCCGGCTCGGCTGCCATGGCGGCCAGGCCCAGAGGCGCCAGCCCCAGCGCTATCGTGCGGCGCGCGGCCAAACTCATGACGCTGCGTCTATTCACCATGGCTTGCTCCTTACAATACAGCTCTTCGTGCGCGCGCAGGCGCGCGCGCACATGCATGAATTAACCATACCAAATTTTCAAACGTGTCCAAAAATCAGCTCTCTCCAAACACTTCGGCCCCGGCTGCTACGGCCCCTGTTGTCTCCGGTCGCCGCATCCAGACGCGCCGCTCCGGCGTGCATGGCAAAGGCATGTTTGCGGTGCAAGACCTGGCCGAAGGTGAGACGCTGATTGAGTACGTGGGCGAGGTCATCAGCTGGAAAGAAGCGCTGCGCCGTCACCCGCACGACCCGACGGACCCCAACCACACGTTTTACTTTCACGTCGATGAAAAACACGTGATTGACGCCAAGCACGGCGGCAACTCCTCGCGCTGGATCAACCACAGCTGCGCGCCCAATTGTGAGGCGGACGAACAAAAGGGCCGCGTCTTCATCAAGGCACTGCGCAACATACCCGCCGGCCAAGAGCTGTTTTACGACTACGGCCTGATCATCGACGCCAAGTACACCAAAAAGCTCAAGGCCGAATACCCCTGCTGGTGCGGCGCGCCCGACTGCCGCGGCACCCTGCTCGCTCCCAAGGACAAAGACGACCAGAAAAAGGCCAAGAAAAAGTCAAGCAAGAAAAGTAAGAAGCTCAAAAGCAAAAAACACTGAGCCGCTTTATCCAGCGCCCATGTCCGAGCCCGTCAACAGCCAAAGCTCCTCGGCAAAAGCACCTGTGCGCTGGCCCGCAGAAGCCATCTGGCAGGCCGTTGTGCCCAGCTTACCGGCTTTCACGGTCGAGGTCTTGCCGCAGATCGACTCCACCAACAGCGAGCTGATGCGGCGTTGCCGCGCCGCCGCCAGTGCAAGCAGCCCGCCTCCACCTGAAGCCATCTTGCTGGTGGCCGAACATCAAAGCGCGGGCCGCGGTCGCATGGGCCGCAACTGGCACAGCGCGGCCGGTGCCAGCCTGACGTTCTCACTGGGCATGCCGCTGCAACCGGCTGACTGGTCCGGCCTGTCGCTGGCAGTCGGCGTGAGTCTGGCCGACAGCCTGGCCTCCCCAACGCACGCAGGCGAACAGCTGCAACTTAAATGGCCTAACGACCTGTGGCTCAAGGGCTGCAAGCTGGGCGGCATTTTGGTGGAGACCGCCAGCTGGGGAGATCAGCGCTACGTGGTCATCGGTGTCGGGCTCAATGTGTTGGCCCCGGCGCAAAGCTTTGATGCCGCCGAGCAGCCCGGCCACACGCCTGGCGTGGGCGCAACGTCCTTGCAGGCCATTTGGCCGGGTGTGGACGCCCCTTGGGCCCTGCAAGCTGTGGCCGCACCGCTGGTGGCTGCAATGCTGGCGTTTGAGCGCGACGGCTTTGCGCCCTTTCAAGCGCGCTTTGCCGCCCGCGATGCGCTGGCCGGGCGGGCCGTACGCCTGTCTGACGGCACCGAGGGCAACGCCTGTGGTGTCGGCCTCCAAGGCGCCTTGCACGTACAGACCGCGGCTGGCATGCGTGACATCAGCAGCCAGGAGGTCAGCGTTCGCCCGCTCGCCGCTGCGCAGCCCCCATTTGCTACAGTCGGAACGAACCGCTTGTAAGGTCCCCATGCAAAAAAAATTGTGGCGCCCTCTCTGGCTTTGCCTGCGTAGCGCTGTGCTGATCCTGGTAACAGGCCCGTTGGCACTGATGGCCCAGGCGCAAACCTTCAAAATCGAATGCGATGCCGAGGGCATTTCGCAACCCGACAACCGAAAGCTGACGCCCGCCAAAATCAGCATCGAGATCCAGTCCATAGGCTGGCACATGTACTTCAATGTGATCGGCCCGCCGGACTACCAGATGCGCGTCAGCTCTTTGGTCACTGAGCAGTTTCTGGGCACCAACCTGAGTAATGCCACTCGACTGGGCGCGAACAAAAAAAACAAAAGCAACGGCCACGAAAACCAGATCATCATTGAGCGCGCTACCGTGAACTACAGCGGCTACAACGATGTCGATCAACGCGGCAAGCTGGTGCGCATCCTCTACGAGGGCAAGTGCAAACTGCCTGCTTGAAAGACCTGTACATGCCAAGCGCTGCCATTTTGAAGATCAAGCCCCTGGGTTTTCCTTGGGACACCATCGACCCTTTTTTGTTTTGCGCGTACCACGACGACGCCTACCCGGCGGGTAATGCGCACATGGGGCCGGCTGCGTCGCTGGCCGGCCGGCAGCTCGGTCAGGACTTCAGCCGCCAGAACGGATGGAGTATGTACCACGGGCAAAACGTGCCGGGCTTTCCATCGCATCCGCACCGTGGCTTTGAAACTGTCACCATCGTGCGCAAGGGTCTGATTGACCACGCCGACTCGCTGGGTGCCGCCGCGCGCTTCGGGCGCGGCGACGTGCAATGGCTGACCGCCGGCCGGGGCATCGTGCATGCCGAGATGTTTCCGCTGCTGGCGACCGACCAAGCCAACCCGCTGGAGCTGTTTCAGATCTGGCTGAACCTGCCGGCGGCCAGCAAGATGGCGCCGCCGCACTTCACCATGTTCTGGTCACAAGACGTGGTGCGCCACGTGACGCAAGACGAAGCCGGCCGCAGCACCGAGCTGGCCGTGATCGCCGGCCGCCTGCAGGACGCCGACGCGCCGCAGCAGCCGCCACCCAACTCCTGGGCCGCACAGATTGAGGCCGATGTGGCGATCTGGACCCTGCGCATGGACCCGGGGGCGCGCTGGACGCTGCCCGCCACTGCGGGCAAACTAACGCAGCGCAGTCTGTACTTCTTCAAGGGTGAGCAGGTTGATGTTGATGGCGAACTTCTAACGCAGCATGCAGCGATCGAGCTTGCGGGCAGTGCCGTCACGCTGGTCAATCGCGGCAGCAAAGATGCGGAGTTTTTACTCTTGCAAGGCAAACCGATTGGCGAGCCGGTGGCGCAGTACGGCCCCTTCGTGATGAACACGCAAGCCGAACTCCGCCAGACTGTGGCCGACTACCAGCGCACCCAGTTTGGCGGCTGGCCCTGGCCCGACAGCGGCCCGGTGCACGGACGCGAGCCGACTCGCTTTGCGCGCTATCCGGACGGGCGCGAGACGCGGCCCGCGTCAAAAGATTGATTCAGCCTCTAAGCGACAGCGCCCAACAAAAAACGCACCCTGGGGTGCGTTTTTTACGAGCCTAGCGGGCGTTTACTTGGCTATCACGCGCACCATCTCCAGGCACTTGTTGGAGTAACCCCATTCGTTGTCGTACCAGGCAACGACCTTCACAAACGTGCTGTCCAGCGCGATGCCGGCGTCGGCGTCAAACACGCTGGTGCAGGTCTCGCCGCGGAAGTCGGTGGCGACCACTTTGTCTTCGGTGTAGCCGAGGATGCCTTTGAGCGCGCCCTGGCTTTGCGCTTTCATCTCGGCGCAGATTTCCTTGTAGGTGGCTTCCTTGTTCAGCTCGACGGTCAGGTCCACCACCGAGACGTCGGACGTCGGTACACGGAAGGACATGCCGGTGAGCTTTTTGTTGAGCTCAGGAATCACCACGCCCACGGCTTTGGCTGCGCCGGTGCTGGACGGAATGATGTTCTCGAGGATGCCGCGGCCGCCGCGCCAGTCTTTACCGCTCGGGCCGTCAACGGTTTTTTGGGTGGCGGTGGCGGCGTGCACGGTGGTCATAAGGCCGCGCTTGATGCCCCATTTGTCATTGAGCACCTTGGCCACCGGGGCCAGGCAGTTGGTGGTGCAGCTGGCGTTGGAGACGATGGTCTGGCCGGCGTAGGTCTTGTCGTTGACGCCGTAAACAAACATCGGCGTGTCGTCCTTGCTCGGGGCCGAGAGGATAACTTTCTTGGCGCCGGCGGCCAGGTGCTTTTCAGCGGTGGCTTTGTCCAAAAAGAGGCCCGTGGATTCGAGCACGATGTCGGCGCCGATCTCGTTCCATTTGAGCGCGGCCGGGTCGCGCTCTTGCGTCAAGCGGATCTTGTGGCCGTTGACGATGAGCGTGTTGCCCTCGACCGAGATCTGGCCCTTGAAGCGGCCGTGCACCGAGTCGTACTGCAGCATGTAGGCCAGGTACTCGGGCTCGAGCAGGTCGTTGATGCCGACGATCTGGATGTCGGAAAAGTTTTGTACGGCGGCGCGCAAGACATTGCGACCGATGCGGCCGAAGCCGTTGATACCGAGTTGGATGGTCATTTGCTGAGGTTCCTGAAGTTGAATCTTGCGGGGTTCGCGGATGGCGCGCTGGGCGCCATCTTCGGTTTATTTCCTGAGCAGAGCTTTGCGCACGGTGTTGGCGACATTTTCCGGCGTGAAGCCGAAGTGCTTGAACAGCACCGGCGCCGGGGCTGACTCGCCGTAGCTGTCGATGCCGACGACGGCTGCGCAGCCGTATTTCCACCAGCCGTCGGTGACACCCATCTCCACCGCAATGCGCGGAATGCCTTCGGGCAGCACTTCGCTTTTGTAAGCGGCTTTTTGCTTGTCAAAGGTGGTGGTGCTGGGCATGGAGACCACGCGCACGGCGATCTTGAACTCTTTGGCTAGCAGCTCCTGGGCCTTGAGCGCGAGCTGCACTTCAGAGCCGGTGGCAATCAGCACGGCCTGGGCTTTTTTCTTCAAGCCGACTTCTTCGGGTTCGGCCAACACGTAAGCGCCTTTGCCGATCTGGCCGAGGTCGTCTTTGGGGGCGTAAGGCAGGTTCTGGCGGCTGAGCAATAGCGCCGTAGGCTTGTTTTTGTTTTGCAGGGCCATGGCCCAGGCCACGGCAGTTTCTGCGGTGTCGCCCGGACGCCAGACGTCCAGGTTGGGGATCAGGCGCAGCGAAGCGGCGTGCTCGATCGACTGGTGCGTCGGGCCGTCTTCGCCCAGACCGATGGAGTCGTGCGTGAACACATGCACCACGCGCAATTTCATGAGCGCGGCCATGCGGATGGCGTTGCGGCTGTAGTCGCTAAAAGTCAGGAAGGTGCCGCCGTAAGGAATGTAGCCGCCATGCAGCGCAATTCCGTTCATGATGGCGGCCATGCCGAATTCGCGCACGCCGTAGTTGATGTGGCGCCCACCGGTTTTCTGGCCATCAGCCGTCTCGCTCAGCACCACCGCGCCTTGCGCGTCAAAGCGCAGGTTGGGCGTGCTCTTGGTGTTGGTGAGGTTGGAGCCGGTCAAATCAGCCGAGCCGCCCAGCAGCTCGGGCAGTCCGGCGGTGAAGGCTTCGAGTGCCAGCTGCGAGGCTTTGCGCGAGGCCACGGTTTCGGCCTTGGTGTGCGCGCCCACCACGGTGTCCACCGCGAGCTGAGAAAAAGACTTGGGCAGCTCGCCCTTCATGCGGCGCAGCAGTTCAGCAGCTTGCGCCGGAAAGGCGGTCTGGTACGCGGCGAACTTGGCGTTCCAGGCGGCTTCACGCGCCTGGCCGGCGGCCTTGGCATCCCAGGCCTCATAAGCGGCTGGCGGCATCTCAAAAGGTGCGTGCGGCCAGCCCAGGGCTTCGCGCGTGAGCTTGATTTCTTCGGCGCCCAGCGGCTCGCCGTGGGCCTTGGCGGTGTTGGCGCGGTTCGGTGAGCCTTTGCCGATGTGGGTTTTGCAAATGATCAGGGTCGGCCTGCTATCGCTGGCGCTTTTGGCCTTGGCAATGGCAGCGTCCACCGCGTCGGCGTTGTGCCCGTCAATCGGGCCGATAACGTTCCAGCCGTAGGCGGCAAAGCGCTGGGCGGTGTTGTCAATGAACCAGGGCGCGACCTGGCCGTCAATCGAGATGCCGTTGTCGTCGTACAGGGCGATCAGCTTGCCGAGCTTCCAGGCACCGGCCAGGGCGGCGGCTTCGTGGCTGATGCCTTCCATCAGGCAACCGTCGCCCATGAAGACATAGGTGTGGTGGTTGACGACCTCG
>JBIKPY010000042.1:0-23908 GCA_044357185.1 Polaromonas sp. | reverse complement strand
CACGGGCGTAACGCGCCATGACTTCGTAACGGTGGGCGATCAGGGCTTCGAGGGTCTTTTCATCAGCCACAGGCTGAATGCTGCCGAGTTGCAGCTTGGGCGGTACCTTCTTCACATGGGCCAGGCCCAGGGCTTTGAGGATGGTGATGTACATCCAGCCGATATCGAACTCGTAAGGCTTGATCGACAGCTTGGCGGAGGTCGGGTAGGTGTGATGGTTGTTATGCAACTCTTCGCCGGCAATGATGATGCCCCAGGGCGAGATGTTGGTGCTGGCGTCCGGCGCTTCGAAGTTGCGATAACCCCAGAAGTGCGCAGCGCCATTGATGATGCCGGCCGCCATGATGGGGGTCCAGGCCATTTGCAAGGCCCAAACGGCCAGGCCGCCAGCGCCGAACAGGGCCAGATCGATGATCATCATCAGACCGACGCCCTGCCATGAAAAGCGGGTGTAAAGGTTGCGCTCAATCCAGTCGTCGGGAGTGCCGTGGCCGTAGCGGGCCATGGTTTCTTTGTTTTTAGACTCCGCACGGTAAAGCTCTGCGCCTTGGGTCAGCACTTTCTTGATGCCGTGGATGTGCGGGCTGTGCGGGTCATCCGCCTGCTCGCACTTGGCGTGGTGCTTGCGGTGAATGGCAGCCCACTCTTTGGTGACCTGACCTGTGGTCAGCCACAGCCAGAAGCGGAAAAAATGCGATGCAATCGGGTGCAGATCCAGCGCCCGGTGGGCCTGATGGCGGTGCAAAAACACCGTCACGCTGATCATGGTGATGTGGGTCATGCCCAAGGCAAACAAGATGATTTGCCACCAGGCGATGTTCCAAAGGCCGTTGGCAAGCCAGTCAAGCGCCGCATCAAACAAGATCATAGAGATTCCTATAAAGGGTTCGCAGCGCCCAGGCCTTGCAAACTCAGCATTTCAAACATGGCACATTGTAGGCTGTTCAGTGCCAAACTCCAAATCCAGAAAATGAACAAGGCCAAGGGGCGCAAATCGCTAAAAACAGCTTAAAAGCCGCTAACTTTTTATATCTTCGGCCTTTTGTTGATTTTTCAAGGTCTTGGTTCAGCTCTTTTGCCAGACGGCGGCAAAGAAACCGTCGGTATGGTGCTGATGCGGCCAGAGCCGCAAGTAGGCGCCCGAGCACAAGCCGGCTGCGTTTTCAACACCCGCCTGGGTCAGCACCTCAGCGGCGGGCAGCAAGGCAAATTCGGGGTGGGCGGCGCTGAAGGCCTCGGCAATCTGCTCGTTTTCTTCCAGCAGCAAGCTGCAGGTGGCATAAACCAGCCGCCCGCCGGGCTTTAGCAGCCGGGCAGCGCTTTGCAAAATGGCGGCCTGGGTGACGCTCAAGACCTGCACCAACTTGGGGTTCTGTCGCCACTTGAGGTCCGGGTTGCGGCGCAGCGTGCCCAGGCCGGAGCAAGGTGCGTCCACCAGCACGCGGTCTATCTTGCCGGCCAGGCGCTTGATGCGGTCGTCCCGCTCATGGGCAATCGCCACCGGGTGCACGTTCGACAGGCCGCTGCGCGCCAGCCTGGGCTTGAGCGCGTCCAGCCGGTGGCCCGAGGTGTCAAAGGCGTAAAGGCGGCCGGTGCCGCGCATGCTGGCACCCAGCGCCAGTGTCTTGCCGCCCGCGCCGGCGCAAAAATCCACCACCATCTCGCCACGCTTGGCGTCCATCAGCACGGCCAGCAGCTGCGAGCCTTCGTCCTGCACTTCAATGGCGCCGCGCGAGAAAGTGTCGAGCTTGCCCAGCTGGGCCTTGTCGCGCACACGCAGGCCCCAGGGCGAAAACGGGGTCGCGGTGGTCGCCACGCCGGCCTTGGCCAGTTCTTTTTGCACGTCGGCGCGCTTGTCCTTGAGCGTGTTGACGCGCAAGTCCAGCCCTGCCGGCGCATTCAGGCTCTCCACCAGCGGCCAGAAACCGTCGCCGAGTTGCAAGCGCAGCGAATCGACCAGCCACTGCGGCAGGTTGTGGCGGTGCAACTCCATCAGGTCTTCGGGTTGGACCTGGCCGCAGCGCTTGAGCCAATCTTTTTCCTGCTCACTCAGCGCACCCAGCAAAAAGTCACGCTCGGCAGCAAAACCCAAAATGGCCAGCCGGCGCTCCAGCGCACCGCTGCCGGACTGGGCCAGGTTGGTGAACAGCGACTTCTTGCGCAGCACCGTGTAAATGGTCTCGGCCACGGTGGCGCGCTCACGCGGGCCCAGGCGCTGCTCTCGAAAGTGGCGCGAGACCACCATGTCGGCGGGATGATCGAATTTAAGAACCTGCTTGAGAAGCTCGGAACAACTGTCTAATAAGGCGTTAGGGTGCATGCCTGCATTGTCCCATCCCCTTCACCAACGAACAGAACATGAACGACAACACCGATGACCTGCCCGCGCTGATTGAAACACCCCCAGGCGTGTACCGCCATTACAAAGGCTTGATGTACGAAGTCGTGGGCACTGTGCGTCACAGCGAAAGCCTGGAGCTCATGACGCTGTACCGCGCGCTCTACGGCGAGCGCGGCCTGTGGGTGCGGCCGGCGGCCATGTTCAATGAAGAAGTGGTGATAGACGGCGTGCGCCAGCCACGTTTTGCGCGTCAGCCGGACTGAGCAGGCGCCGGCCGGCCACGGCTTGATGCCGGGTCATCGATAATCGTGGGTTATGCCCGACATCACCGAAATCGAAAAGCAGGTCAAGCGCCGCCGCACGTTTGCCATCATCTCCCACCCTGACGCCGGCAAGACCACGCTGACCGAAAAGCTGCTGCTGTTCTCAGGCGCGATCCAGATCGCCGGCTCGGTCAAGGCGCGCAAGGCCGCGCGCCACGCCACCAGCGACTGGATGGAAATTGAAAAGCAACGCGGTATCTCGGTGGCCTCTTCGGTCATGCAGATGGAATACCGCGACTGCGTGATCAACCTTTTGGACACACCAGGCCACCAAGACTTTTCTGAAGACACTTACCGCGTGCTCACCGCCGTGGACGCCGCGCTGATGGTGATTGACGCGGCCAACGGCGTTGAGCCGCAAACGCGCCGCCTCTTGCAGGTGTGCCGCGCCCGCAACACGCCCATCCTGACCTTTGTGAACAAGATGGACCGCGAGGTCCAGGACCCCATGAGCGTGATGGACGAGATCGAGCAGGAACTCGGCATGACGGTGGTGCCTTTCACCTGGCCGGTCGGCATGGGCAAGCTGTTTCATGGCGTGTATGACCGCCGCGAAAAGCGCATGCGCGTCTTCAGCCCCGGTGAAGACAAGGCCGGCGGCGACGACGAAATTCTGGCCGGCCTGGACAACGCCGAAGCCGCCAAGCGCTTTGGCGCAGAGTTCACGCAGGCGCAGGACGAGCTCGAATTGCTCAACGGCGCCTCGCCCGAGTTTGACCGCCAGGCCTTTTTGCACGGCAAGCAGACGCCCATGTTCTTCGGCTCGGCCATCAACAACTTCGGCGTGCAGGAAGTGCTGGACGCACTGGTCGACTTGGCCCCCGCCCCGGCCGAACGCGCTGCCATTCAGCGCATCGTCAAACCCGAAGAAAAGAAATTCTCAGGCGTGGTTTTCAAGATCCAGGCCAATATGGACCCGGCGCACCGCGACCGCATCGCGTTTTTGCGCGTGGCCAGCGGCGAGTTCACACGCGGCATGCGCCTGAAGGTGGTGCGCAGCGCTAAAGAGCTGCGACCCAACACGGTGGTGAGTTTCATGAGCCAGCGCCGCGAGCTGCTCGACACCGCTTTTGCCGGCGACATCATCGGCATTCCCAACCACGGCATCTTGCAACTGGGCGACACGCTGACCGAGGGCGAAGCCCTGCAGTTCACCGGTCTGCCGTTTTTTGCGCCCGAGATGTTCCGCGCCGTTGAAGTGGCCGACCCGCTGCGCAGCAAACAACTGCGCGCCGGCCTCACGCAGCTGGGCGAAGAAGGCGCGATCCAGGTGTTTCGCCCGATTGCCGGCTCATTGCTGCTGCTGGGCGCGGTGGGTCAGTTGCAGTTTGAAGTGGTGGCGCACCGGCTCGAGCACGAGTACGGCGTCAAGGCCCGCATCATGGCCAGCAACTTCAACCTGGCGCGTTGGGTCACTTCAGACGATCCGCAGGAGTTGAAAAAGTTCATCGATGCCAACGCCCACCGCGTGGCGCTGGACGCCGTGGACGCACCCACGCTGCTGGTCGACCACAGTGCGACGCTGCGCGCCGTTGAGCAGCAATGGCCGAAGATCAAGTTTCACGCGCTGCGCGAGCACGCCGGCCTGGTGTTTCAGGCCAAGATGTAAGAGATCATTCGCAGGGTGGCAAGTGCGGCAGCAAGTCGCGCACGGCCTGCGGATAGAGCAAGTGCTCCTGCTCAAGCACGCGCGAAGCCAGCGCTTGGGGGCTGTCGCCGGGCAATACCGGCACCACCACCTGCGCCAGAATTTGCCCGTGGTCCAGCTCGGCCGTGACCTGGTGCACTGTGGCACCGGCCTCCAGGCAACCAGCATCAATCGCACGTTGGTGCGTGTTGAGCCCGGTGAAAGCCGGTAGCAGCGAGGGGTGGATGTTGACCAGCCGCCCGGCGTAATGCGCCACAAAGCCGGGCGTCAAAATGCGCATGAAGCCGGCCAGCACCACCAGCGCCGGCCTGTGCGCGTCAATGCGCGCTTGCAGCGCCGCATCAAAAGCCGCGCGGCTCTCAAAGCCCCGGTGGTCCAGCGCCTGGGTGGCCACGCCCAGGGTTTGCGCCAGCGCCAGCCCTGAGGCATCGGCATGGCTGCTGATCACCGCCACCACCCGGGCGCCCAGCTGGCTTTCCCAGTTTTGCGTCTGCGCCGCCCGGATGATTGCCGCCATGTTGGTGCCCGCTCCGGATATCAAGATAACAATATTTTTTAGACGGGCGCTCATGAGCCTAGTTTAGTTTCTGCACCTGGCGTGCTACAAATGACGCATCGCCTGCCAACGGAGCCACCCCGCCATGGATTTAGCTTTCACCCCTGAAGAACAACAGTTTCGCGAAGACATACGCGCCTGGGTCCTGGCCAATTTACCGGCCGACATCTCGCACAAAGTGCATCACGCGCTGCGCCTGTCCAAAGACGATATGCAGCGCTGGGCGAGAATTTTGGGCAAAAAAGGCTGGCTGGGCTACGGCTGGCCCAAGGCCTTTGGCGGGCCCGGTTGGAACGCCGTGCAAAAACACCTGTTTGAAGAAGAATGCGCGCTGGCCGGCGCGCCGCGCGTGGTGCCCTTCGGGCCGGTGATGGTGGCGCCCGTCATCATGGCCTTTGGCAACACCGAGCAGCAACAACGCTTTTTACCCGGCATTGCCAGCGGCGAGGTCTGGTGGAGCCAAGGCTACAGCGAGCCCGGCTCGGGCTCCGATCTGGCCTCCCTCCGATGCAAGGCCGAGCGCCAGGGCGCGCACTACATCGTCAACGGACAAAAAACCTGGACCACACTGGGCCAGTACGGCGACTGGATTTTTTGCCTGGTGCGCACCAGCAGCGAAGGTAAACCTCAAACCGGCATTTCTTTTTTGCTGATCGACATGAAATCCCCTGGCGTGACGGTGCGGCCCATCGTGCTGCTCGACGGCGAGGCCGAAGTCAACGAGGTGTGGTTCGAGAACGTGGAAGTTCCCGCTGATAATCTGATCGGCGAAGAAAACAAGGGCTGGACTTACGCCAAGCATTTGCTCAGCCACGAGCGCACCAACATTGCCGACGTCAACCGCGCCAAGCGCGAACTAGAGCGATTAAAACGGATCGCCAAAGCCGAAGGCATTTATGACGAGCCGCGTTTTCGCGACGAGATCGCCAAGCTCGAGGTGGACATGGTGGCGCTTGAGATGCTGGTGTTGCGCGTGCTGTCGGCCGAAAAAACCGGCAAGAACTCGCTGGACATTGCCGGCCTGCTGAAGATCCGCGGCAGCGAACTGCAGCAGCGCTACACCGAACTCATGATGCTGGCCGCCGGCCCTTTCAGCCTGCCCTTCATGGCCGAAGCGATGGACGCCGGCTGGCAAGGCGACCAGATCCACGGTGGCTTGGGCGGTTTCCCGGGCGGGGCGCTGCACTGTGCGCCGCTGGCATCGACTTATTTCAATATGCGCAAAACCACGATTTACGGCGGCAGCAACGAAGTGCAACGCAACATCGTCGCGCAGACTGTGCTGGGCTGAAGGACAAGACCATGGATTTTGATTTTTCTGACGATCAAACGCAACTGCGCGAGGCAGTGAACAAATGGGTTGGCAAGGGCTACGACTTCGAGCGCCGCCGCAGCATCGTAAGGGCCGGTGGCTTCTCAGGCGAGGCTTACAAGGAACTCGCCGAACTCGGCCTGTGCGGCCTGTACATCCCAGAGACGCACGGCGGCATGGGCATGGGCCCGGTCGAGGCCATGGTGGCCATGGAAGAGTTGGGCCGCGGCCTGGTGCTGGAGCCGCTGGCACACGCACTGATAGCCGGCGCTGTGATCAATGCCTGGGCGCCGGACGCCGTCAAAACGGTCTGGCTGCCCCGGATTGCCGCCGGGCAGGCGCTGGTGGTGCTCGCGCACCAGGAGCGCGCCGCGCGCTACCGGCTGGACCTGTGCGCCAGCCTGGCCACCAAAGAAAAAGAAGGCACTTGGCACATCAGCGGCAGTAAGTCCGTGGTGCCCGCTGGCGACCTGGCCGATGCCTTGGTGGTGCCTGCCATGGCCAACGGCCGGCAGGCGCTGTTTCTGGTCGAGCGCACGGCGCCCGGTGTCAGCACGCGCGGCTATGTCACGCAAGACGGCAGCCGCGCCGCCGAGTTGCAACTCTCCAAGGCAGAGGCCACGCTCATCACCATGGACGGGCTGGCTGCGCTGGAGCACGCGGTGGACATCGGGCTGGCTGCCGCCTGCGCGGAGGCCGTGGGTGTGATGGACCGCACGCTGGCCATCACCGTGGACTACATGAACCAGCGCAAACAGTTCGGCGTGGCGATCAGCAGTTTTCAGGCACTGCGCCACCGCGTGGCCGACATCAAGATGCAGCTGGAGCTGGCCCGCTCTATGAGTTACTACGCCAGCCTCAAGCTGCAAGAGCCGGCCCTGGAGCGTCGCGCGGCCATGGCCCGCGCCAAGTACCAGATCGGGCAGTCCATGCGCTTCGTCGGCCAGCAGGCAGTGCAGTTGCATGGGGGCATTGGCGTGACCGACGAGTACATCGTGAGCCACTGTTTTAAAAAACTCACGCAGCTGGAGATCACTTTCGGCGACTCCCTTCACCACTTAGGCGAGGTGTCGGCCCGGATGCAAGACACGGCTGGCGTGTTTGCCTGAAGCGCAGAAAAAACTCAGCCCAGCAGCCGCGAAGAGCGCGGCACGTGCGCCATTAAAAACTCCATCTGGTCAGCCAGAATACGCCGGTTGCGCAAGATGAAGTCTTCCCACAAGCTGGGCACATAGGGCGTGAACAGCAGCGGCATGTTGGCCTGCTCGGGCGTGCGACTGCTTTTGCGGTGATTGCAGGCGCGGCAAGCGGTGACCACGTTCATCCAGTTGTCGATGCCTTGCTGGGCAAAGGGAATGATGTGCTCGCGCGTCAGATCTTCTTCATGAAAATGGTTGCCGCAGTAGGCGCAGATATTGCGGTCACGCACAAACAACTTGCCGTTGGTCAGGCCCGGCATCAGATCAAACGGGTTGATATTGGGCACGCCCCGTGTGCCGATGATGCTGTTGACCGTGATGCAAGACTGCTCGCCGGTGCGGGCGTTGTGACCGCCGCGAAACACAGCCACTTGCGCGCCGGCCTCCCAGCGCACATCACCGGTGGCGTAATGCAACACGGCTTGCTCCAGGCTGATCCACGATTGTGGCAATCCCTGTGCGGACAGCTTCAAGACTTTCAAACGAACCTCCATGGGCGATGGAAACCGGCATTGAGCATCAGGCCCGGTCAAGGTCACATGGTCTGAGAACCCTGCCGTTAATGCACCAATATACAGGCAATTGATGTCAGCGCGCCGGCGCGCAGCCCGGGGCCATGCCGGCCGCACGGGTGGCCGGCCACAAAAAACGATAATGTGGGCAATGAAAATCTTTCGCGGCCACCAGCACCCGGCGCTGTCCCAGCCCTGCGCGCTGACCATCGGCAACTTTGACGGGGTGCACCGTGGCCATCAGGCCATGCTGGCGGTACTCAAAAACGAAGCCCGGCACCGCGGCCTGCCGGCCCGGGTGATGACTTTCGAGCCCCATCCGCGTGAGTACTTTTCGCCCCGGACCGCCCCCACCCGCATCTCGACCCTGCGCGACAAGCTCACCGAGCTGGCACGCTGCGGCATCGACCAGGCCGTGGTGCTGCCCTTCAACGCCCGGCTGGCCTCGCAAAGCGCGGCCGCCTTCATTGAAGACGTGCTGGTCACGGGCCTGCAGGTGTGCTACGTGCTGGTCGGTGATGATTTCCGGTTCGGCAGCCAACGCGCCGGCGACTACGCCATGCTGGATGCAGCCGGTGCCACGGCCGGCTTTGAAGTCGCCCGCATGGACAGCTACGAAGTTCATGGCGAGCGCGTGTCCAGCTCGGCCGTGCGCCTGGCCCTGGCCCAGGGCCAGATGGACACTGCCAGTGGCCTGCTAGGCCGGCCTTACAGCGTCTCCGGCCATGTGGTGCATGGCAAAAAGCTGGGCCGCGAGCTGGGCTTTCGCACAATGAACATTGCATTTCGCCACGACAAGCCCGCAGCCACAGGGATTTTTGTGGTGCGCACCCACGGCCTGGGCCCTGAGCCGGTAGACGGCGTGGCCAGCCTGGGCATACGCCCCACGGTAGAAGACGCCGGTCGCGTGCTGCTGGAAGTGCACTGCCTGAGCTGGCGCAGCCAGACCGGGCTCGACAGTGCCTACGGTAAAATCGTCCAAGTGGAACTGTTGCACAAACTGCACGACGAGCTCAAATACGACGGTCTGGAGGCGCTGCAACAAGGCATTGCCCGGGACTGTGAGCTTGCACGGGCTTACTTTGCCTCCAAGCACACCCCAAGCAGTCGGCAAACCACGAGCGACCGAATTTAGACCATCTCGCCCCTGCCGATGGCCGAGTGCGCCACCGAGGACTTAACGCAGCAAGCCCCTCACCGGGGCTTAATTTCCAGCCTAGAAGCTTTCCCCCACACCGCCATGTCTGACAACGAAACCGATTACCGCAGCACCCTGAACCTGCCCGACACGCCTTTCCCGATGCGCGGCGACCTGCCCAAGCGCGAGCCGGGCTGGGTCCAGGCCTGGGAAGACAAAGGCATTTACAAAAAGCTGCGCGATGTGCGCCAAGGCCGGCCGAAGTTTGTGCTGCACGACGGCCCACCGTACGCCAACGGCAAGATCCACATCGGCCACGCGGTCAACAAAGTACTCAAGGACATGGTCGTCAAGGCGCGCCAGCTCAAGGGCATGGATGCGGTTTATGTGCCGGGCTGGGATTGCCACGGCTTGCCGATCGAAAACGCCATCGAAAAATTGCACGGGCGCAACCTTTCACGCGACGAGGTGCAAGCCAAGAGCCGGGCGTTCGCCAGCGAGCAAATCGCCGGCCAGATGGCCGACTTCAAGCGCCTGGGCTTGCTGGGCGAGTGGGACAACCCGTACCGCACCATGGATTTCGGCAACGAGGCCAATGAGATCCGCGCGCTCAAACGCATCATGGAGCGCGGCTTTATCTACCGCGGCCTCAAGCCCGTGTACTGGTGTTTTGACTGCGGCTCCTCGCTGGCTGAGTTTGAGATCGAATACGCCGATAAAAAGTCGCAGACGCTGGACGTCGGCTTTGCCTGCGCTGAGCCCGACAAACTGGCGGCCGCCTTTGGCCTCGACAGCCTGAGCAAAGAAGCCTTCGCCGTCATCTGGACCACCACCGCCTGGACCATTCCGGCCAACCAGGCGCTGAACCTGAACCCGGCGCTCGAGTATGCGCTGGTCGAGACCGAACGCGGCCTCTTGGTGCTGGCCTCGGTGCTGGTCGAAAAATGCCTGGCGCGCTACGCGCTCACGGGCACCGTGCTGGCCACCACGCTGGGCGAAAAACTGAGCCTCATCAACTTCAAGCATCCGCTGCACGACGTGGCCAACGAGCACGGCGTCTACGGCTACAAGCGCCTGTCGCCGGTCTTTCTGGCCGACTACGCAACAGCCGACGACGGCACCGGCATCGTGCACTCCTCGCCCGCCTACGGGGTGGAAGACTTTAACTCCTGCGTGGCCAACGGCATCGCCTATGACGACATCCTCAACCCGGTGCAGGGCAACGGCCGCTATGTGGACGAACTGCCTTTCTTTGGCGGCCTGAACATCTGGAAAGCCGCACCGTTGGTCATTGACAAACTGCGCGAGCACGGCCGCCTGTTTGCCACGCACGACATCACCCACAGCTACCCGCATTGCTGGCGCCACAAGACGCCGGTGATTTACCGCGCGGCAGCGCAGTGGTTCATCCGCATGGACGCCGAGAGCAAGGGCAACGAAGGCGTTTTCGCCAAAGACAAAGCCAGCAAAAGCTTGCGCCAGCTGGCCCTCGCCGCCATCGACGAAACGCAGTTTTACCCCGAGAACGGCAAGACCCGCCTGCGCGACATGATCGCCGGCCGGCCCGACTGGTGCATCAGCCGCCAGCGCAACTGGGGCGTGCCGCTGCCGTTTTTCATCCATACCGCCACCGGCGAGCTGCACCCGCGCACCATGGAGATCATGGACCAGGCTGCCTCCATGGTGCAAGCCGGCGGCATCGAGGCCTGGAGCAAGGCCACACCAGAATCCATCATCGGCGCTGACGCACCCGACTACCTTAAGTGCACCGACATCCTGGACGTGTGGTTTGACTCCGGCACCACGCACGACCACGTGCTGCGCCACAGCCATGCGGCGCAGTCCGCCTGGCCGGCTGACCTGTACCTCGAAGGCCATGACCAGCACCGCGGCTGGTTCCACTCCTCACTCCTGAGCTCTTGCGCCATGTACGACCACGCGCCCTACAAGGGCCTGCTAACGCACGGTTTCACCGTGGACGGCAAGGGCCGCAAGATGAGCAAGAGCGAAGGCAATGTGGTGGCGCCGCAGGAAGTCAATGACAAGCTGGGCGCCGAAATCATCCGCCTGTGGTGCGCCTCGACCGACTACTCGGGCGACCTGGGCATTGACGACAAGATCCTGGCGCGCGTGGTAGACGCCTACCGCCGCATCCGCAACACGCTGCGGTTTTTGCTGGCCAATGTGAGCGACTTCAACCCGGCCACCGACAGCGTGCCGCTGGCGCAGATGCTGGAGATCGACCGCTACGCGCTCAGCCGCGCAGCCGAGCTGCAAGCCGACATCCTGGCGCACTACGAGGTGTATGAGTTCCACCCGGTGGTCTCCAAGCTGCAGATTTACTGCAGCGAAGACCTGGGCTCGTTCTACCTCGACATCTTGAAAGACCGGCTCTACACCAGCGCGCCCAAGTCGCTGGCCAGGCGCAGCGCCCAGACAGCGCTGCACCAGATCACGCACGCCATGCTGCGCTGGATGGCCCCTTTCTTGAGCTTCACCGCCGAAGAAGCTTGGGCCGTGTTCGGCGCGTCCGAGTCGATCTTCATGGAAACCTACACCGAGTTCGGTGCGCCCGATACCGCCCTGCTGGCCAAGTGGGCCCGCATCCGCGAGCTGCGCGACATTGTCAACAAGGACATTGAAGTGCTTCGCGCCGACGGCAAGGTGGGTTCATCGCTGCAGGCCGAAGTCACGCTGGGCGTTGACGCCGGTGACCACGCGCTGCTCAGTAGCCTGGGCGAGGACCTGAAGTTTGTCTTCATCACCTCTGTGCTGAAACTGCAAGCCGCCCCAGCGCTGAACGTGACTTCGAGCACCAGCAGCAGTGCCAAATGCGATCGCTGCTGGCATTACCCGGGTGACGTGGGCCAGGACGCCGCACACCCGACAATCTGCGGCCGCTGCATCAGCAACCTGTTCGGTACCGGCGAAGTCCGCCGGTTTGCCTGATGGCCAAGGCCGGCTTGTCTAAATCCACCGGGGCCATGCTGCCCTGGCTTGGGCTGGCGCTCATTTTGCTGATTGCTGACCAGTTCACCAAGGTGCTGATTTTGGGCTTTTACCAACTCGGCGACTCCAGCCCGGTGACCAGCTTTTTTAATATCGTGCGCGTGCACAACAGCGGCGCAGCCTTCTCTTTCCTGGCCTCAGCCTCGGGCTGGCAGCGCTGGTTCTTCACCGCCGTTGGCGTGGGCGCGGCGGTGTTCATCATTTACATGCTGCGCTCGCACCCGGGACAAAAATTGTTTTCGTTCGCCCTGGCCTGTATTTTGGGCGGCGCCATAGGCAATGTGATCGACCGCCTGCTGCACGGCTACGTGGTGGATTTTTTAGACTTTCATTACGCCGGCACACACTTCCCGGCCTTCAACATCGCTGACAGCGCGATCTCCGTTGGCGCCGCCTGCCTGATATTGGACGAGCTGCTGCGCGTGCGCCGCGCGCGCTGAAGAAAACAGCCGGAAGATGGATTCCTGCCTACGCAGGAATGACGGCTCTTATCCGTCATCCTCGCGAACGCGGGGATCCATCCCCTTCCCAATTTACAGCGTCAAGATGGTGCAGCCCGTGGTCTTGCGCGCTTCAAGGCAGCGGTGGGCTTCGGCCACATCGGCCAGCGGGAAGGTCTGGTCAATGGCGATTTTGACTTGGCCGCTGGTGACCATGCCAAACAGATCGTCTGCCATGGCCTGGGTGCGCTCGCGTGTGGCAATGTGCGTGAACAGCGTAGGGCGCGACACATAGAGCGAGCCTTTGGCGGCCAGCAGACCGAGGTCCAGCGGTTCAACCTTGCCCGAGGCATTGCCGAAGTTGGCGACCAGACCAAAGGGCTGCACGCAGTCCAGGGACTTGAGGAAAGTGTCCTTGCCCACCGAGTCGTAAACCACCTTCACGCCAGGGCCGCCGGTGATTTCTTTGACGCGGGCGACAAAGTCTTCCTTGGCGTAATTGATGGTGAAGGCGGCGCCGTTTTCTTGGGCCAATGCGCATTTGGCGTCTGAACCTGCCGTGCCTATCAATTGCAGGCCCATGGCGCGCGCCCACTGGCAGGCAATCAGACCCACGCCGCCGGCAGCGGCGTGAAACAGCACAAAATCACCGGGCTTGAGACCGCCCTGGGGCTGTGTGCCTTTGAGCAGGTACTGCACCGTCAAGCCCTTGAGCATCATGGCCGCGCCCGTCTCAAAAGAAATGGCGTCAGGCAGTTTGCAAACGCACTTAGCCGGCATCACGCGCAGCTCGCAGTAGCTGCCCGGCGGCTGGCTGGCGTAGGCGGCGCGGTCGCCCACCTTCAGATGGGTCACGCCCTCGCCCACCGCTTCAATCACGCCCGAGGCTTCCATGCCCATTTGCAGCGGCATGGGCAAGGCATACAGGCCGGCACGCTGGTAAACGTCGATGTAGTTCAGGCCCACGGCCTTGTGGCGGATACGGATCTCGCCCGGGCCGGGCTCACCCACCGTGAGCGTGACCAACTTGAGTTTTTCGGGGCCGCCGTGTTCGTCTATGCGCACAGCGCGGGAGGTGTGTGTGCTCATTTTTTTCCTCTGATAGCTAAAAGTTACAGTTTAGGCCAAGCCCGGCTCTTGTTACAGTGCAGGCATGACCCGCCGCCTCAGCACCTCGACCATTATGTTGCTCAGCATTGCTCCTTTGATGTGGGCCAGCAACGCCGTGATCGGCCGCATGATCAACGATCTGGTGCCGCCCATGACCCTGAACTTCTTTCGGTGGCTGCTGACTTTTTTGGTGCTGCTGCCGCTGGCGCACCGGGTCTTGCACCGGGACAGTCTGATGTGGCGGCACTGGCGCCGTTTTGCCCTGCTGGGCCTGCTCAGTGTCGGGGCCTACAACTCGCTGCAATACCTGGCGCTGCACACGTCCACCGTCATGAACGTCACGCTGGTGGCCTCCAGCATTCCGATCTGGATGCTGGGCCTGGGCTGGCTGTTGCACGGTGAAAAAATTTCCCCCCGACAGGCCTGGGGTGCGGTGCTGTCCATAGGCGGCGTGCTGATTGTTCTCAGCCGGGGCGATGCGGCGGTGTTGATGCAAATGCGCCTGGTGCCCGGCGACTTTTATGTGTTGTTGGCCACTGCATCCTGGGCCGGCTACAGCTGGATGCTGGCCAGGCCCACCGAGCCGCCGTCGATCCGGCAGGACTGGACGGCTTTTTTGTTGGCGCAGGTTTTCTTCGGCCTGCTGTGGTCAGGTCTTTTTGTGGCCGGCGAATGGGCCTGGACACCGGCGCGCATTCAGTGGAGCTGGCCGGTGGTGGCAGCGCTGGTCTACATCTCGCTCGGGCCGGCCTTGCTGGCCTACCGCGCCTGGAGCGCTGGCATCGAGCGGGCGGGGCCCGCAGTGGCCAGCTTTTTCTCTAACCTCACGCCGCTTTTTGCAGCCCTCATGTCGACAATTTTTCTGGGCGAATGGCCCAGCCTGTACCACGCGCTGGCCTTCGGGCTGATCGTCGGCGGCATTGTGGTGTCTTCGCGCCGCCAGGGCCCTTAGGCCACTGCTCAGTACGTGCCGGGGTAAGCGCCGCCGTCGGCCAGCACGTTCTGGCCCGTCATATAGGCCGCGTGCGTGCTGCACAAAAAGGCGCAGATGGCGCCAAATTCTTCAGCCGTGCCAAAGCGCTGAGCCGGAATGCTCTTGCGCCGGGCTTCGGCCACGGCGTCAATGCTTTGACCGGTTTTTTGCGCAGCACCCGCCATGGTGCCGCGCAGGCGGTCGGTGTCAAACGCGCCGGGCAACAAAGAGTTGATGGTCACGCCCTGCCCGGCCAGCTTGCTGCGCGAAACGCCCGCCACAAAGCCGGTCAGGCCGCTGCGTGCGCCGTTACTCAAACCCAGAATATCGATAGGCGCTTTGACCGCGCTGGAGGTGATGTTGACGATGCGGCCAAAGCCGCGCGCGGCCATGCCGTCCACCGTGGCTTTGATCAGCTCAATCGGCGTGAGCATGTTGGCATCCACCGCCTTGATCCAGGTGTCTCGGTCCCACTGACGGAAGTCGCCGGGAGGCGGGCCGCCGGCGTTGGTGATGACGATGTCAAAGTCCTGGCGCAGCTGGAACACCGCAGCGCGGCCTTCGGTGGTCGTGATGTCCGCCGCTACGCTCAGCACCTCGGTGCCCTGCGGGCGGGCCGCTTCGGCCAGTAGCCGGCCGGCAGCGGCTTGCAATGCCTCGGTGCCACGCGCCACGATGATCACATGCACACCCTCGCGCACCAGCGCCTGCGCGCAACCAAAACCCAAGCCCTTACTGGCGCCGCACACCAGCGCCCATCTGCCTTTGATACCCAAGTCCATGTCAAGTTCCTTTTGTTTGCGCAGAACGCGTGAACACATAAATACCGGCCAGCACCAGGGCTGTGCCCGCAGCCACCCACATCGTGAAGGGCTCACCCAAAATCAGCACGCCCATGGCGATGGTGGACATGGGGCCGATCATGCCGGTTTGCGCGGTCAGCCCGGGGCCGATGCGCTCGATGGCCATCATCACCATCAACACCGGCGCCACGGTGCAGGCCGCCGCATTGACAAGCGAGAGCCACATCACCTGCGGCGCCACAGCCTCCAGCGACAAGGGCCGCAGCAGCGCGAACTGCAAAATGCAGCACAGGCAAGCCACCGTGCCAGTCAAACCCACCAGGCGCTGCGAGCCCAGCCGCTTGACCAACTCACCGCTGTACACCAGGTACAGCGCGTAAGTGACCGCACTCAAAAAAACCAGCAAAGCGCCCCAGGCCGCGTCGGCGCCTTGGATTGTCATTTCATGACCAAAAACCAGCACCACACCGGCGTAACTGATTCCCATGCCCAGGGCCTGTAGACGACTTGCACGGCGGCTGTAAATCAACCAACCGAGCAAGAGTACCAGCGTCGGGTTCAGGTACAAAATCAAACGCTCTAGCGAAGCGCTGACATATTGCAAGCCCAAAAAGTCTAAAAAGCTCGACAGGTAATAGCCCACAAAACCCAGGCCCAGAACACCCAGAGCGTCGCGCAGCGACAGTGGCGGCTTGCCCCGGCTGGCCCACCAGGCCAAGAGCGCAAACACGGGCAAGGCAAACAGCATGCGCAGCATGATCAGCGTGACCGGATCCACGCCGTAGCGATAAGCCAGTTTGACAATGATGGCTTTGCCGCTGAAGGCAAAGGCCCCCAGCGCCGCCAGTGTGATGCCAGCCACAAACTGCGGCGACTTGCCCTCAATCACCAGCGCCGCCTTAAAAGCACTGGGCCGGGAACTTGTCTTTTCATTAAAAACCGACCGCCTGCCCGTCTCGGCGCGGATCGCTGGCCGCCACATAGCCCTCGACCTTGGGGTCGCCCGCGCGCCAGATGAACTGGCCGGCGCCGAAGTCCTGGTAAGAGTCGTTGATGACGTCCACACGGTGGCCACGCCGGGCCAGTGCCTGCACAGTGACCGGGTCCATGGCCGACTCGACATTGATCTCCAGCCCGGCATTAAAGCGCCAACGCGGTGCATCACATGCAGCTTGCGGGTTTTGCTTGTAGTCGAGCATGCGCACCAGGGTCTGCATATGGCCTTGCGGCTGCATGTTGGCACCCATCACGCCGTAGCTCATCACGGGTTGGCCGTCTTTGCTCAGGAAGGCCGGAATGATGGTGTGAAACGGCCGCTTGCCCGGCGCCACCTGGTTGATGCCAGGCTGCAAGCTAAAACCGTGACCGCGGTTTTGCAAGCTGATACCGAACTCAGGCTCCACACAACCCGAGCCAAAGCCCATGTAGTTGCTCTGAATGAAGCTGACCATCATGCCGTCTTCGTCAGCGGTTGTCAGGTAAATGGTGCCGCCCTTGACCGGGTTGCCCGCGCCAAAGTCCTGCGCCTTTGTCATGTCGATCAGCTTGGCACGGCTGGCCAGGTAAGCATCGTCCAGCATTTGCTCAGCGGTCACTTTCATGGACGCAGGCTCAGCAACGTATTTGTAGACATCGGCAAAAGCCAGTTTCATGGCTTCGATCTGCAAGTGCTGCGAATCCACGCCATCGACCTGCAAGGATGCCACATCAAATTTATCCAGAATACCCAGCGCAATCAGCGCTGCAATGCCCTGCCCGTTGGGCGGAATCTCGTGCAAGGTGTAGCCGCGGTAATCGCGGCCTATGGGCTTGACCCACTCGGGCTGGTAGGCGGCAAAATCTTTGGCGGTGAGACTGCCGCCGTGCTGCTTGGAGAATTTTTCTAAAGCCTGCGCAATCTCGCCGCCGTAATAAGCTTGGCCCTTGGTCTGCCCGATCAAGCGCAAGGCTTTGGCCGCGGCCTTGAACTGAAACAGCTCGCCGACCTGCGGCGCACGACCCCAAGGCAAAAACGACTTCGCAAAGCCCGGCAAGCCTTTGAGCTCGCCAGTCGCTGCGGCCCATTTTTGCTGCACCACGGTGGCCATCAAGTAGCCGCGCTCGGCGATCTCAATGGCAGGCTCCAGCAAGTCAGCAAAGGGCAGTTTGCCAAAGCGCTCGCTCATGCTGACCCAGCTGGCCACCGCACCGGGCACTGTCACAGAGTCCATGCCGCGCTTGGGCGGAGTCAAGGTGTCGTTACCGTATTTTTTCTTGAAATACTCAGGCGTCCAGGCTGCGGGCGCCCGGCCCGAAGCGTTCAGCCCGTGCAGTTCCCGGCCGTCCCACAAAATACAAAAAGAATCACTGCCCAAGCCGTTGCTGACCGGCTCAACAATGGTCATGGCCGCCGCTGCGGCAATGGCTGCGTCTACCGCATTGCCGCCCTTGAACAGCATGCGCAAGCCGGCTTGCGCGGCCAGCGGATGCGAGGTGGAGACCACGTTGCGTGCGAAAACCGGCAGCCGGGTGGATGTGTAGGGATTGTTGAAATTAAAGTTCATATCTCAATTGTGCAACGGATAAAAAAAACGGCGCTAGAGAGCGCCGTTTTTGTACAGCCGGGGCGTGTCAGTCTTCGACAAATGCCTCTTCACGCTTGCTCTTGATGGACGGAAGCAGCACGATCACCAGCAACAAGGCACCGGCGGCCAGCAGGCTGGCTGACAGCGGACGCGTGACAAACACGCTCCAGTCACCCCGCGACAATAGCAGCGCACGGCGCAGGTTTTCTTCCATCATGGGGCCCAGAATGAAACCCAGCAGCAAAGGTGCGGGCTCACAACCGAGCTTAACGAACAGATAACCCACCACACCAAAGATGCCGACCATCCACACGTCGAAGGTGTTGTTATTGGTCGAGAACACACCGATCGCGCAGAACAACACGATGGCCGGGAACAAGAAGCGGTAAGGCACCGTCAGCAGCTTGATCCAGATGCCGATGAGCGGCAGGTTCAAGATCACCAGCATGGCGTTACCGATCCACATCGAGGCGATCAGACCCCAGAACAGCTCGGGGTTGCTGGTCATGACCTGCGGGCCGGGCTGGATGTTGTGGATCGTCATAGCGCCCACCATCAAAGCCATCACGGCGTTGGGCGGAATGCCCAGCGTCAGCAAGGGGATGAAGGATGTTTGTGAGCCCGCATTGTTGGCCGACTCAGGCGCTGCAATACCGCGGATGTTGCCCTGGCCGAATGGGATTTCGCCGGGCTTGGTGCCGATTTTCTTTTCCAAGGCATAAGCAGCAAAAGCCGACAGCAAAGCGCCACCGCCGGGCAAAATTCCCAAGGAACTTCCGAGCATGGTGCCGCGCAGCACAGCCGGCGCCATTTTCTTGAAGTCGTCCTTGGTGGGGAACAAACCCGTGACCTTGGCCGTGAAGACTTCACGGTCGTCTTCCGGCTTGGCCAGGTTAGAGATGATCTCGCCGTAACCGAAAACGCCCATGGCAATCACCACAAAGCCAATGCCGTCGGTGAGCTCTGGAATGTCAAAGCTGAAACGCGCCACGCCGGAGTTGACGTCGGTGCCGATCAAGCCCAGCAACAAACCCAGCACAATCATGGCAATCGCCTTGAGCAGCGAACCCGAAGCCAGCACCACAGCGCCGATCAGACCCAGCACCATCAGGGCAAAGTACTCGGCAGGGCCGAATTTAAAAGCCAGCTCGGTCAGCGGAGGCGCAAAGGCCGCCAGAATCAGGGTGCCCACGCAGCCGGCAAAGAACGAACCAATACCGGCAGCAGCCAGAGCGGGCCCGGCTCGACCTTTTCTGGCCATCTGGTAGCCGTCAATACAGGTCACCACCGAAGACGATTCTCCCGGCAGGTTGACCAGAATGGCAGTGGTCGAGCCACCGTACTGGGCGCCGTAGTAAATACCGGCCAGCATGATGAGTGCCGACACGGGAGGCAAGGCGTAAGTGGCAGGCAACAGCATGGCAATGGTGGCCACAGGGCCGATGCCAGGCAACACACCAATGAGCGTGCCCAGCACGCAACCGATGAAGGCGTACAGCAGGTTGATGGGCGTGAACGCCACACCAAAACCCAGCGACAGATTTGAAAGCAGTAATTCCATGATCTTTATTCCTTAGCCTGTGATGAAAGCAGGCCAGACCGGGAACTGTAGATTAAGAATTTTCACGAAAGCCACGTAGCTGATGACAGCCAGGCTGGTGGCAAGGATGAAGGTGGTTTTAAACTTCCAACCAGGTGAAGCCATGCTGGCTATAAATGTCAGGACATAGATGCCAAAAACCATGCCCATGGCGGGCAGCTTGATGGACGGCAGCCCCCCCAGACAAACACCAAAAAGCAGGTTGGATGCGATGATGAATACCAGTGGCTGGAAAGCCCACTTGCCGATCTTGTCGCCATCTGCCCGTTTAACGACCAGCGAGTTGAAGGTAATGACGGCGCCCAGAATGGCCATCATCACGCCCAGCATGAGTGGAAAGTAACCAGGCCCCATGCGGGCGCCGGTGCCCAAAGAGTACTTGGTGGCGCCCCACGCAAAAGCCAAGCCGATGCCCATGAACATGAGCCCGGAAATAAAGTCTTTTTGACTTTTAATATTCACGGATGGTCTCCTTTAATTAATACAACTTTTGGATTGTGCATGCAAATGCCTGGCGCAGTCATGTGGCTTTCACCTATCAAACCAGCGGTTTGAACAACCTGAGCCATTTACATGCGGGTAAACCCCAGCGCGACTCCACCGCCTCGGCCCGCTGCTGCAAGTTCTCGCGGCCCGGTCGGCTGCCATGGCGCTGCGCTGCCACAACGGCGTTGCCTTCACGGGTGGGCTTGAAAACCCACACCGACTCAGCCCCGAAGACGTCAGCTATTTTGTCCAGCGAACTCTCAAAGCTCGTATCGCGCCCAAACAAGTTCACGGTCATCATGCCCTGGTCCGTCAGCAGCCGCCGGCAGTCAGCATAAAAACCGGGGCTGTCCAGCACAGGCGCGGCGGCCTCGTGGTCATACAGGTCGACCTGCAAGGCATCGACAGTGCCCAGATGAAGGTCTTTTTTGATCTCGCGCCCGGCATCTGCCAGCAGCACCTGCAAGCGGCTGTCGTCGGCCGGCAACTTGAACCACAGCCGGCAAGCGGCCAGCACCTGCGGATTGATCTCAATGGCGGTGCTGCGCATGCGCAGTTTTTTGTAACAAAACTTGGTCAGCGCCGCAGAGCCCAAGCCCAACTGCATGCTGTGCAAGCCGGCGACCGCCTGGGGCTCCACAAACAAGAGCCAGACCATCATGCGCTGTACATATTCAAGTTGAATATCGAAGGGCGCGTCCATCAACATCGAGCCCTGCACCCATTCAGTGCCCAAATGCAAAAACCGAATGTCCCCGTAGTCAGAAAAATTCACCTCGGGTAAATCGCTGGCAGCGCCAGAACCAACTAAATTGCGGGCCATCAAATCGTTTCCTGTATTTTCAAAGCACTGCGCCGGGCCAGCCTGGCTACGCTATTGTGACCCCTGTCACAACTGGCTCAAACGCGGCAATGCCGCCAGCGCATTGGCGGCGCAGGCCCGGGCCAGCGCTTCGATGGGCATGCCGCGCAAACCGGCCAGCACCTGGGCAATGCGCGGCAACTCCCCCGGCTCATTGCGTCCCTGCGGGGCGCCGGCAGCTCGGGCCTCTGCGCTTTGGTAAAGCCACTGCGGCGGTATGTCGGGTGAATCAGTTTCCAGCACCAGCGCCTGCAGTGGCAGCTCGGTGGCCAGTTGCCTGATCTGCCGCGCCGCCTCAAAACTCATGGCACCGCCAAAACCGAGCTTCAAGCCCAGGTCGATGAAGGCCTGGGCCTGCTGCGCACTGCCGTTAAAAGCATGGGCAATGCCGTGCCAGCCGCCGGGCGGCGCGAGCTCACGCAAATGCTTGAGCAGCCGGTCGGCCGAGCGCCGCACATGCAAGATCACCGGCAAGTCATGCCGGCGCGCGAGCAGCAGCTGCTCGCGGTAAAAAAATTCCTGCTTTTCCCGCAAAGGGCTCAGCTGCAACTCAGGTACAAAAAAATCCAGACCGATCTCGCCGACCGCCACCAGCCGCGGGTCGTCCAGGCGAAACGCCAGCTCAGCGGCCAAGGTGGCCAGGTCGGCATCGACCGACTGCGCCACATACAGCGGGTGAATGCCCAGCGCATAGGCATCCCCATTCTGGTGCGCCAGCTCGCGCACCGTCTGAAAATTGCCCACCGCCACGCCCGGTATCACCAGCCGCCCCACACCCGCCTGCCTGGCCCGCGCACGCACCGCCGGCGCGTCGGCATGGAACTCGGCCGCGTCTAGGTGGCAATGGGTGTCTATCCATGAATTCATGGCGCTGATGATGCCTCAGTCCCTGCACCGGCCGCTCAAAGAGTTCGTTGATTGGTCAGCGACGGTACCAATGCAGCGACAGTCCCATTGCACTGAGCACCAGCAACAGGGACAGGCCCGCAAAAAGAGCTGTCACCTCGGTGTCGCGACGTTCAAGGGTGAACTTGGATGAAAGGTGCTCGTAAATATTCTTCAAGTCCGCAGCATTGGACGCACGAAAAAACTCGGCGCCGGTGATTTTGGCCATGGCCTGGAGTGATTCTTCATCCACACGGGCGTAAAACGACCAGCCTTCCATCCCCGGGATCACACCTTCAGCCGTCCCAAAAGCCACCGTGTAAACACGCACCCCTCGGCTGGCAGCCAGTTTGGCTGCTTCTAGTGGATCAGGTCCAACGGTGCGACGTCCATCCGAGAGCAGCACGATGGCGCCACCGGTGTAAGAACCCACCGGCACAGGGGCGCGCTCAATGGGGGGTGGTTTGGCTGTGCGCTGGTCCAGCGACTGCCCAGCGCCGGAGTTGCCGGAACTACGAAAGTCGCGTCCGAACAATGTCGACTCCAGATCAATGCCTGCGTCCGGCAGCAAGGTGTTGAGCGCCACCAGCAAACCGCTGCCGGTGGCTGTGCCTCTTTGCAGCTGAAATCGGTCAATAGAAGCGATCAAATCTTCTTTGTTGTCGGTGATTTGTTGCACCAGCTGTGCATTGCCGGCAAAAGAAACAATACCCACACGCACATCCGGCGGGAGCTCTTGTAAAAAAGCTTTCACCGCAGCCTGAGAGGCCTCAATACGACTGGGCTTGACATCTTGCGCCAGCATGCTGCGCGAGACATCCATGGCCAGCACCAGCGTCAGGTAGTCTGCCGGGAGCACCACCTGGGCGCTCGGGCGCGCAGCACCCATCAAAGCGGCAGCCAATGCAGTGAGCAACAAGGCGGGGGGAATATGGCGACGAAAGTGCTGGCCTTTTCCCATGGCCGGCAGGATAAGCGAGAGCGATGGGTAAATCACGGCCACTTTGCGCCTGCGACGCAGCATCCACCTGTAGCCGAGCAACAACATAGGCAAGAGCAGCAAGGACCAAAGCGCATCGGGCCAAAGAAAATGCATGTTCTTCAGGGGTCTTCGTGAATGACAAGGCCACTGTATCACCGCTGGCTGTGATATGGTTTATTGCATGAAACGCGCCGCGCTTTACAGCAGTCGTCCCTCACTTCGGTCCGCTGCCCCCGATTCTTTTTCACCGGCTGACGCATCGCCGTCCCCGGTTCCACGGTCCCGTTGGCGCGTCTGGCAGCGTCACCCTCAGGTGGCGCTTTTTTTGGCCGGCGTGTTGACGGCCACCGCCATTTTCGGGATGTTGCTGCTCAGCATGCCCTCCCAGCGAGCACTCACACAAGACGACATCAACGCCGCCGTGCTGCACACGCTGAGCACGCAAGAATTACCCTCACGCGCGATGCGTGCGGCCCAAACCATCGGCCCATCGGTGGTGCGCGTGCGTGGGTTTTCAGACGACCCCAAAGATCCCAAGGGTGAAGAAAAACAAAACGGTGTGGGCTCGGGCGTCGTCATCAGTGAAGAGGGTGTGATCCTCACCAACTTGCATGTGGTGCAGGGCTCCAAAAAACTCATGGTCACATTTGCCGACGGCTTTGAAGCGGAGGCCACCGTGGTCGCCGTGCAACCAGAAAACGATCTGGCTGTCATCAAAGCCGTCAAGATTCCGGACGACTTGCAACCGGCCACGCTGGGCAGCACCGCTAAGCTGATGCCGGGTGACGAAGTTGTGGCAGTGGGCTTTCCCTTTGGCATTGGTCCTTCTGTTTCGGCGGGGGTCATTTCAGGCATGAACCGGGAGTTTCGCAATGAAGGCGCGTCGGTCTTGCGGGGACTGATTCAGTTTGACGCCGCAGCCAACCCGGGTAATTCGGGCGGGCCGCTGGTCAACATGGCGGGCGAAGTGATCGGCGTTGTCACGGCCATTCTTAATCCCACCAGCGCCCGAACCTTCATCGGCATTGCTTTTGCAGCCACCATCGAGAGCGCTGGCACGGCTTTGGGCGTTCCACCGTTTTAATTTTTTTGAGAAAGCGAGCAGCACATGGATCAGTCTTCGCAAACCTGGAACCGCGCTGGCATCGCACCGGCGTCGCCTGAC
>JBIKPY010000098.1:0-7496 GCA_044357185.1 Polaromonas sp. | reverse complement strand
AGGTGACCCGAAGGTCGGGCTCAAAGCTTCACAACTTCAGAACTTCAGAACTTCAAAACAATAGGCGCCAGCGCATCACCCTGAGCCAGTACGCGGCCGATGACAGCCGTGTGCTCATAACCCAAGGTTTTCAGGGCTGCCACACAAGCCTGGGCTTTGGCGGCCGGCACACTGGCCAGCAAACCGCCGGCGGTCTGCGGATCAAAAATCAGCGGGTAGTTCGGGTGCGCCACAGCTGCTTCCTGGTTGCGCAGCGCGCGGCGAAGCCGCACATTGGCCGGCTGCAAAGAGCTCAAAATACCAGCGGCGCTGGTCTCTTGCGCGCCGTCCAGCAGCGGCAGTGCGTTCAAATCGATCTCGGCGTCCACGTTGGAAGGCCGGGTCATCTCGACCAGGTGGCCGAGCAGGCCGAAGCCGGTGAGGTCGGTGCAGGCGGTGGCGCCATGCTTTTGCAGGCAGACCGCGCCCAGCCGGTTGGACTGCACCATCGAGGCCAGCGCCGCATCGATCCAGCGGCCGCGGGTTTTGAGCAGCGCATGCGCTGCAAACAAAGTGCCGGTGCCAATCGGTTTGGTCAGCAACAACACGTCACCGGCTTTCATGCCGCCCTTGACCATCACGCCGCGCAGATTTTCATCAACCAGGCCGTTGACGGCAAAGCCCAATGCCAGTTCTTTGCCTTCGCCGGTGTGACCACCGACCAGCGCGCAGCCGGCTTCGTTGAGCACCTCGACCGCGCCCGTCATCATCTGGAACAGCGTGTCCTCGACCTTGGCCTCCAGTCCCGAAGGGACGGTGCAAACAGCGGTGGCGGTCTGCGCTTGGCCACCCATGGCGAAGATGTCGCCCAACGCATGGTTGGCCGCGACCTTTCCAAAAATATACGGGTCGTCGATGAAGGCGCGGAAAAAATCCACGCTGTGCACCATGGCCTGGCCGGGCGGCACGCGCACCACGGCGGCGTCGTCGGGCGCGTGCAGGCCGATCAAAACGTCAGCCCGCTCCACTGGCGCAAGCGCCCCCAGGGCACGCGAGAGCACCGTAGCACCCACCTTGGCGCCGCAGCCGCCGCAGCGCATGGCAATAGCGGAGATGGCTTGTACGGCTTCTTCGGCGTCGAGCTTGACAGCGCTGGCCGGAGCTTGCGCGCTGGTGGCGGACATCGGCGCCAGGTTTTTGAATTTGGCCATGAAGTCGCGGTCTATGCGGTCCTTCCAGCGCCACAGCCAGCTGCTCAGCAGGCCCGTGCCCGAACCCAAGCCCCAGCCGCCGCGCGAGGCCACGGCAAAGCGGTCGCCGGTGCTGATCAGGGCCAACCAGCTGCGCTGCGGCCGGTAAGCCCGCAGCGCTGCATCCTCCAAAGACAGTCGCAAATTCTTGAGCAGCGGTTTACCTTGGCGCACCGCAAACACACCGGCTTTTTCCAGCGGCCTGTCCACCATGTTCGCAATATCACCGGCGGCAAAAACCCGCGCATCGCTGATGCTTTGCAATTGCGCGTTGACTTGAATAAAGCCGTCTGCGTCCAGGGCTAGACCGGTTTGCTGTAACCAGGGGGCGCCGGCAGCCTGGGTGACCCAGATGATCTCGTCCATCGCCATCACCTGACCGTCTGCCGTTTGCAGCGCTTTGGCAGAGACTTGGGTGACGGGACTGCCGCAGTGCATGAGCACCTGTCGCTCGGTCAGCACCGCTTCAAAGCTGCGGCGCACCCCTGCGCTGTGCGTGGGCAGTATGTGCGGGGTGCTGGTGAACAGGTGAAAGTTCAACTCGTTCGGATCGCGGCCCTGCATGCGCAGCTCGCTGCGCAACCGGTGCTGTAGGGCCAGTGTGAGCTCAACCCCGCCGGCACCGCCACCGACCAGCGCAATGCGCGTCTTGCCCGGCTGGCGGCGTACGCGCTCCAGCAAGGCCAGCCATCGCTCGTTGAAAAGATGAATCGGTTTAACCGCCACCGCGTGCTCGGCGGCACCTGGAACACGGCTCATTTGCGGCGTTGAACCGATGTTGATGCTGACCCGGTCATAGGGGACTGGCGGCCGGTTTTTGCACAGCACCTTGCCACTGGCGCGGTCAAGGCCGATCACCTCGTCCTTGAAAAAACGTGCACCCGCAAAGCTGGCCAGCGTACGCAGGTCGATATGCACATCATCATGGCTGTAGTGGCCCGCGATGTAGCCCGGCAGCATGCCCGAATAAGGTGTGTCACTGTCGCGGCAGATCAGCGTCAGGCGCACACCCGGCATGGGTTTCATGCCCCACATTTTGAGCACGACAGCATGGCTGTGGCCGCCGCCGACCAGCACAATATCGCGCAGGACCGGCTGTTCACTCGATTGCATCAAAGACCTTGTTCATGTTGTTTCGTTCAAGCATTTAACTCAAGCTGTCAGCGCCAGCACCAGGCTGTGCAGCGCAGCGGCCTCTTGCGCCGGTGCAAAAAGCGGCGCGCGCAAAGCGCATTGCGCCTTCAAGTGTGCCAGCCACTGAGCGTCATCGCGGCAGCGCCTCAGCAAATCCGCCAAGCCCTGCGCATGGCCTGGCTCAAAGTAGCCGGCATAGTCTTCGCCCAGCATGCCGACATTGCCGGGAATGCGCGAGGCCAGCACCGACGTGCCACTGCACACCGCCTCCATCACCACATGGGCGCCACCTTCAATCCGGCTGGCGTGCACCAACACATGCGCGCGCTGAATATGCCGGCGCGTGGCTGCGTGCGGCTGACCGTCCAGCCAGCGGTACAGCGGGCATGCGGCGGCGGTTGCCTCAGCCTGCTTGCCCAGATCTGCGTCCAGCGCTTGACCGATATGGTCGATAAAGAGGCCGCTCTCGCCCGCCAGCAGATGTGCTGCTTCAAACAGCGTTTCGGGCGATTTTTCTTGGCGCAAATGACCCACCATCAGCGCGCGCAATTGCGTGTCCGGGGGCGGCTTGTGCACGGGTGCCAGCGCAGGGGTGGACTGGAAAATAACACGCGTCTTGCTGCGCAGTTCGGCCGGCATGGCCTCGGGGCCGCGCTCTTGCAGCACAACGAGTTGCGCGGCGAGTGCCAGGGAGCGTTGGGCTACTGCGTCGGTTTGGATGTCTCTATAGAGGTCGGTACCGGTGAGTACCACCGCCAGCCCCTGCGCACCCGCAGGGCGCGCAGCCCAGGCGGCCACCGAATCGGCTGAGCGGCGTGCATGCAATGCCAGCATCACAACGTCGGGCTGTGCACCGGCCCTGCGGGCGGCCGGGTCAGGCCAGGTTTTGACAATGCGCACATCGTGCGGCGTCAGCAGGCTTTGCCAGCGCTGTGCGGTTTGCCAGTTGCCGTTGTTGGCATCGGCCAGCGCCGGGCTGACGATGACGATACGCAAAGGCCCGACGTGTGCATTGACCGCGTGCATGACAAGCCTCAGGCCGCCGCCCAGAACACGGCGAACCAGCCGCGTTCATCGGTCCAGGCCCGGGTTTGTGCAAAGCCGGCTGAGAGCAGCAATTTTGCAAAATCGGTTTGCCGCCATTTGTAGGAGTTTTCGGTGTGGATGCGCTCATCTTTGGCAAATCGCCGCTCGCCGCCGGGCCAGCGTACAGCCACAGCGCGCAGCGCCTGCAGATGCATCTCGATGCGTGAATCCGTTTCGTTGAAAAAAGCCACATGCTGCCAGTCGGCCAGCTTGAAATCGCTGCCGATCACGGCGTTGAGGTGCATCAGCAAATTGCGGTTAAAGGCTGCCGTCACGCCCAGTGCATCGTCGTAAGCGGGCTCGAGCAAGGCGCGCGGCTTGCACAGGTCAACGCCGATCAACAAGCCACCGCCCTCACAGGCGCTGCGCAGTTGCTGCAAAAAATGCAAGGCCGCTTCAGGGGTGAAATTGCCAATGCTCGAGCCCGGGTAAAAAAGCACATGGGGGCCTGAGCCCGCTTGAGACGGCAAAGAAAATGCGCTCGAAAAATCCATGCCCACGCCCACCATAGGCAAGCCCGGATGCTGCGCTTGCAAGCTGCCCAGCGCCTGGCGTAAAAATTCCACCGAAATATCAACCGCCACATAACGCGCCGGCACAAAGGCCTCAAACAAGCCGGCCGCCTTGGCACAGTTGCCGGCACCCAGGTCCACCAAGGTGGCGGCTGCCGGCTGCAATACCGCCATGTCCGCTGCGTGCGCCTTGAAGATGGCGGCTTCTGTGCGCGTTGGGTAGTACTCGGGCAGCTCTGTAATAGCCTCAAACAGCCGCGAGCCCAGCGCGTCATAAAGGTATTTAGGCGAGGTGAAAGCCGCAGTCGCCAGCAAACCGGCGATCAACTCAGCGCGCACGGCGGCATGGTCTTCGCGGTGCAGTTCGACGAATTCAGGTCGCACTGTGCCTGTGGCAGAAGGCGAAAAATCAGCAGTTAAGTCAAGCATGAAAGGACTGTAGCAGGAGGCCTTGGTTCAGCCGCGCATGAAGTCGTGAAACTTGCGCAGCCATCCCAGCAGGCGTTCGGGTTGGTGGGCGCGCTTCCAACTGCCAGCAGCGTATTTATTGGCCTCGGCCCGTGTCGGGTAGCTGTGGATGGTGCCCAGAATTTTGTTCAAGCCCAGGCCATGCTTTATGGCCAGCACGTATTCGGCCAGCATTTCGCCGGCTTGGCTGCCGACGATGGTGACACCCAAGATAGTGTCTTTGCCGGGAACCGTCAGCACCTTCACAAAGCCCTGGGTCTGGCTGTCGGCAATGGCGCGGTCCAGCTCGGCCAGGTCAAACAGCGATTGTTCAAAGGGGATGCCTTGGGCCAGCGCATCTTGCTCGTTCAGGCCGACGCGCGCGACTTCGGGGTCCACAAAGGTGGTCTGCGGCATCACGCGGTAGTCAACCTTGAACTTTTTAAAGCTGCCAAACAGCGCATTCACCACCGCATACCAGGCCTGGTGCGCTGCTGCATGCGTGAGCTGGTAGGGCCCGGCCACGTCACCGGCGGCGTAGATATTGGGGTAAATGGTTTGCAGGTACTCGTTGGTTTGCACCGTGGCCGACGCGGGTATGCCCAGCGCCTCCAGTCCGTAAGCGCTGGTGCGCGCGCGCCTGCCGATGGCGCAAATTATCTGGTCAAACGCCAGCTGCGATTCCAGGCCATTGCGCAGGTCTTGCAGCACCAGCAGCCGCCCGCCCGGGCGCTGCGGGTCGGCCTCGCAGCGCAGCGCCTGCCGGCTGTTGAGCACTTGAACGCCGTCGGCAGCCAGCGCAGCCTGCACCAGGGCTGACACGTCGGCGTCTTCACGCGGCAGCAGTCGCTCACCCAGGTCCACCAGCGTGACGCTAGCGCCCAGCCGCGCAAAAGCCTGCGCCAGCTCGCAACCCACCGGCCCGCCGCCCAGCACCAGCAGGCGCTGCGGCAGCGCATCGAGCCGGGCAAAGCGCGCCCACAAGGTGTCGCTGGTGACATAGTCGGCTTCGCTCAAGCCAGGTATGTCGGGCAGTACCGCTTGCGCGCCGGCCGCAATGACGATGCTGCGGGTGCTCAGGCGCTGCGTTCCTCCTTCGGCCAGCGAGATCTCAACAGTCCAGGGGTTGATGATGCGGGCATGGCCTTGTAACACCTCAACGCCCAGCGCGGTGTAACGCGCCACGCTGTCATGCGGGGCAATGTCGGCAATGACTTTCTCTATGCGTTGCATGACTGCCTTGAAACTGAACTGAGGCTCCGCGTCCTGCAAGCCATAACGCGAGGCTTGCCGCATTTGCTGCGCCAGCCGCGCGCTCTGTATCAAGGCCTTGCTGGGCACGCAGCCGTAGTTCAGGCAGTCGCCACCCATTTTGTGTGCTTCAACCAAGGTGACTTTGGCTTTCACGGCCGCTGCGATGTAGGCCGACACCAAGCCGCCAGCGCCCGCACCGATGACGATCAGGTTGCGGTCAAACTTCAGTGGCCGCTGGCTTTGCCAGCGCGCATAGACTTTACGCCGCTGCAGCAGCGCCAAGCCCTTGCGTGCGGCCAGTGGCAGCAAACCGAGCACGGCAAACGAGCCCAGCACGGCCGGCGAGAGAACCCCGGCCAGCGAATCGATCTGTGCCAGTTGCGTACCGGCATTAACATAAGCCAGCGTTCCGGCCAGCATGCCGAGCTGGCTGACCCAGTAAAAAGTCCAGGTCTTCATGCGCGTCAAACCCATCAGCAAATTGAGTGCAAAAAACGGCACTGCCGGTATCAGGCGCAGTGAGAAAAGATAAAAACCGCCGTCACGTTCCACGCCCTGATTGATGCCTGCGAGCCGGCTGGCAAAGCGTTTTTCAGTTGCGCCGCGCAGCAGGTAACGCGCACTCAGCATGGCCAGCGTAGCACCCAGGCTAGACGCAAATGACACCAGCAGCGTGCCCCACAACAAGCCAAGGCCAGCACCACCGGCCAGCGTCAACACCACCGCCCCCGGCAGTGAGAGCGCCGTCACCAGCACATACACAGCAAAATAAGCTGCGCTCACCCGCCAGGGGTACTCTGCGTACATGTCACTGAATGCCTGCTGGCTTTGCTGCAGGTAGGTCAGACTCAGGTAGCGTCCAAGGTCAAGCGCCACAAAAGCCAGCACGGCTGCAGCCAAGGCAAGCAACAGCAACAGTTGTTTGTTTTTCATGCGCTCAAAGACAGGTGCGCCGGGCGCAGACCGGGTTCAACTTCAGGCCTTGGGGTTTGACACGCCGCTGGCCACGTGACCCGAAGGCACGTGCAGCGCGGCAGAGTTGACGTGGCCGGTCTGGTCGTCAAAGAAAAAATCCGGCTCGAACTCGCGCAAAAATTCACCCTTGGCCAGACCGCCCAGAAACATGGCTTCGTCGACCTGAATGTTCCAGTCCATCAGCGTGCGGATGGCGCGTTCATGCGCAGGCGCGCTGCGCGCAGTGACTAGCGCGGTGCGTATGCGCATGCGCAAGGTACCGGCTTCCTGCAGCCGGTGCAGCGCCTCGAGCAGCGGCTTGAACGGGCCGGCCAGCAGCGGCTGCGCCGCATTGTCGCGCTCATGCTGCTGAAAAGCGTTCAGCCCCTGCGACTGAAACACGCGCTCGGCCTCGTCTGAAAACAGCACTGCGTCACCGTCAAAGGCAATGCGCACTTCATGCGGATGCTGGTCGCTCGCGTGGGCTGAATGCGGGTAGACCTGCGCTGCCGGCACGCCGGCCTCTAACGCGGCGCGCACGTCGCTCAGGTGGGTGGATAAAAACAAATTGGCGTGCAATGGTTTGAGATAGCGCCAGGGCGGCTCGCCGCGGTTGAAGGTGCCGCGCTGAATGTTCAGCCCGTAATGCTGCGCTGACCGAAACACGCGCATACCCGAGACCGGGTCATTGCGCGAGAGGATCACCACCTCGACGCGTTGCTTGCCGCTGGCCTGCGTTTCGCTGGGGCTTTCTGGCACGTCATTGAAGGCCAGCAGTTTTTTAACCAAAGAAAATGCCACGCCCGGCTTGGCCGGCACGTCGAGACGCTCTAACTGCAGCTGCATATAGGCCGCATCGCGCTGGCCGCCTTCTTTTTGG
>JBIKPY010000097.1:0-7795 GCA_044357185.1 Polaromonas sp. | reverse complement strand
TTTCAGACAATGTTTTTGTCATGTCCTCACGGCCCGGCAGGTTCGTCGAAGAAATTGTGGTTAACCTGCCCAGACCGAGAACTCTAAGTATGCTGACAAGTCCCGAATTTGGTGAGCTCGTGGACCGTATTCGTAAAAACTTGGACGCCCAGTCTTTTCTTTGATTCACGTTCTTCTACGAGATGACTATGCAAGCATTACCGTCAGGCGCCGCCCACACTGTTTGGACTGAGAAAACGTCTTGGATTGACTCTGTTCCAAGAGCAGTTTCTATGACACTGTTGTTTGTTTTATTTATATTTTTCTGGACAGCACTTACCTGGTCGTCAGTAGTCTCGCCAATTATTCTACCCTCCCCAGCTGAAACACTTAAACAGATCATATATGTAGGCCATAACTTGTTAATTGGCGACTACATGCTGACTGCTTTATATATCACGCTCCAAGAGGTCTTTTATTCATTTCTGCTTGCCTTATTTATTGGATTCAGCCTTGGAATTTTAGTTGGCGAAACAATTTTTGGTGAGCGTGCAGTCATGCCGTATTTGGTCGCACTGGACACCATGCCCAAGGTGGCATTTGCCCCGATTTTTATCGCCTGGCTGGGCTTTGGAATTGAATCCAAAGTAGCGTTGGCTACTTTTATTGCTGCATTCCCGATTATTGTAGGAACTGCAGCGGGCTTGCATTCAGCTGATGAAAATAGTCGTATGTTGTTTAAAACCATGGGGGCGAGTCGATTTCAAACGCTTCTCAAAATGAAGCTCCCAATGGGAATGCCTCAGTTTTTTACTGGCTTGAAAATTGGAACTGTTGGTGTCATGGCAGGCGCGATAACCGGTGAGTTTTTGGGCGGCGGCAAGGGATTTGGTGAACTTATCCGTGTGGCATCAACCAATTTGAATACAGCCAGAGTATTCGCCCTGATCATTTTTCTGAGCCTTATAGGATTGAGTTTGTATTTATTGGTTGGCTGGATACAGCGCAAACTCATTTTTTGGCAAAAATCCGGCTTGCTGGGCGATGGCTTTTAAATTCACTGGTTTGGTGTGGTTACCGAGAATTCTCAAAAATTTTCCGGAGACGAATCGCAGGCCTTTCCCTGTGCACTAGCAGGAATAGCTACATCAATCATCAGCGATGTTTATGGTGACAGGCTGTTAGGAACTGTTGGACTGAGCTCTTACAACACCGGACACGTTCGTGTTATCGGCAGAGCATTAACCGTCAAAGTGGCTGCCGGTGACAATCTCTTTGTGCACAAAGCGCTTGATCTTTCAGCGCCAAATGATATTTTGGTCATAGATGGTGGTGGGGACATTAGTCGCGCTCTTGTAGGCGAATTAATGGCTACGCGTGCGCGAGCACTAGGTGCACTTGCCTTTGTAGTTGACGGTGCAATTCGAGACCTGGATTTTTTTACCAACAATGAGTTTTTGTGCTGGGCAAGAGGTGTTTGCCTCAGAGGGCCTTACAAAAATGGCCCTGGACAGATCAATATCCCCGTCTTAGTCGGCGGAATGTTAATCAATCCCGGCGACATCATCTGTGGCGACCGAGATGGGTTGGTCGCCATCCCCCCTCATCTTGCCGAGCATGTTGCGCAAGCTGCAAAACAAAAAGAACAACTCGAAGATGCAAAACGCATTCAGTTCGCCAGCAGAACTACTCTAACTTCATATGGTTGAGATCAGCGGATATTAAGGGGATTCCTTATTCTCGATTGCTGCAGGGACGTAAATAATTACTTTGTAATTCCGTAATGCCATCCGGTAATTAACTTGCTTTGTGAACCAGCCTTACTTTCTTTTTTTCATATTTCTGACTGAAAAATTTCATGCCTCAAACCCCCAGCAACGTTTTGTTTATATTGTCAGACGAACACACGCGTGATGTGACCGGCTGTTACGGGCACCCATTCATTCAAACTCCTAACCTTGATGCGCTTGCGGCGCGCGGAACGCGGTTTGATGCAGCTTATACAAATTGCCCGATCTGTGTGCCGGCTCGAGCTAGTCTGCACACTGGAACCCACGTTGCTGAAAATCATTGCTGGGACAATGCACACCCCTACGATGGCAGCATGCGCAGTTGGGCGCACCGCCTGCGCGCCGCTGGCCACCACACCATTTCGATTGGCAAGCTTCACTTCAGAAGCCAAGATGACGACAACGGTTTTGTTGAAGAAATTATTCCTCTGCATGTAGTCGACGGGCAAGGGGATTTGCTGGGCTTGGTTCGCTCGCCACTACCGGCCGCACGCGGTGGCACATCTGATTTGGCTAACGGCGCTGGTCCGGGTGAGTCAACCTATGCAGCCTACGACCGCAGTATTCGGGATGGGACTATTGAATGGCTTAAGGGCCATGCACAAAAACAAACCAAACCCTGGTGTTTGTTTGTTTCTTTCGTCAAACCCCATTTTCCGTTGGTCGCACCGCCAGAGTTTTACAACAAATATCCTCCGGAAAGCTTGCCCATGCCGCGTTTATATGAAGACGTGCATGAGCCCACCCATCCGGTGGTTGCAGCGCTACGCCAATGCATGAATTACGACGATTACTTCACGCCCGAAAAGGTACGTATCGCACTTGCGGCCTACTACGGCATGGTGAGTTTTCTGGATGACAACATCGGGAAAGTTCTATTGGCTTTGCAGGAGTCCGGATTAGCCGATTCAACCCGCGTGATCTACTCAACTGATCATGGCGACAACTTGGGCAACCGACACATGTGGGGCAAGTCTATTCATTACGAAGAGGCTTGTGCCATACCCATGATCATTGCAGGGCCTGGCATTGGAGCGGGTCAGGTCTGTGACACGCCGGTCAGCTTGGTCGACGTCTACCCCACCATCCTGCAAAGCGTAGGCCTTGAGCCCGATTCAATTGAGCAGAAGATGCCCGGCCGCTCGCTGATAGATTTAGCCGCGCTTCCTACCCAAGAGCGTGCTGTTCTGAGTGAATACCATGCTGCGGGCTCCATCACTGCCATGTATATGGTGCGAATGGGACGATGGAAATACATACACCATGTCGGCTATAAACCCGAACTTTTTGACCTGATCAATGACCCAGGTGAAATCAATGATCTTTCGGGTAATCCTGAGCATCGGGAAACCCTAGTCCGAATGGAAGGGCAACTTCGCAGCATGATAGATCCAGAGGCAGTCAACGCAAATGCTTTTGCAGACCAAGCCAGCAAGATAAAGGCACAAGGGGGCGTCGAAGTGTTGCTCAAACGCGGTGATTTCGGTTATTCACCTGCGCCCGGTCAAAAACCAGTTTTTGCGACCAGTCTTGAGGCCTAAGATTTTCATTTAGAGACAAGCCGATCTGCAGAACTTGACCACTAACGATAGGAGACGACGATGAAGACCTTGAAACACATCAGCCTTGTAGGCGCATTGGCCTTTGGAATAACGGCAATGTCAACGCAGGCCATGGCTCAGTCTTATCCCGACAAACCCATTCGGCTGATCGTTGCAGACGCACCCGGCGGAGCACCTGATATTTTGGCGAGGATGCTGGCCCAGAAAATGTCGGACAGCATGGGCCAACCCGTTGTTGTTGATAACAAGCCCGGGGCAGCCGGCATGCTTGGTGCAGAACAGGCCGCTCGAGCCCCTGCAGACGGCTACAACCTTTTCATGAATCAGACGGCAGTTTGGGGAATCTTGCCGAGCGTCAAGAAAAACTTGCCTTATGACCCCGTCAACAGCTTCATGCCCATCACCCGCATCGCCATCACATCAAATGTCATGGTCATCAACCCGTCAATTTCAGCCAAAACTGTCCCAGAGTTAGTCAAATTGGCAAAGGCGAATCCCGGATCAATCAATTATGCGTCTGCGGGTATTGCATCGCCAGCCCACTTGGCTGGCGAGATGTTCAATTTGCTTGCTGATGTGAAGTTAACTCACGTACCGTACAAAGGTGCAGGCCCTGCTCTTCTTGACGTGATCGGAGGTCAGGTGCAGCTAATCATCACCTCGCCGATCGCAGCTGGGGCTCATATCAGCACTGGAAAGGTGCGCGCGCTTGCAACAACGGGCGCGCAGCGTAACCCCGCATTACCAGACCTGCCCACAATTGCTGAATCTGTCAAAGGATATGAAATTTCTCAAGCTTGGGGTATCACCGTTCCCAACGGAACGCCTGCTGCCATCGTCAATCGACTACATGCTGAAATTATTAAGGCGATAAGCCAGCCCGATACGCGCGACCGAATCTCAAAATTAGGCGCTGTCCCCTTTACAGAGACACCCGGGGAGTTCGCAGCAGCTATCGCTGCTGACCGCAAGCGCTTAGGCGACGTCATAACCAAGACCGGCATCGTTCTGGCGGACTGATCATTCAAGTTTTCTCAAAACGATCAACAAGCAACGGCTCGCTAGCCTGCTATGACAACAAGCGGTGGAGTCAAGCTTAAGAAAATCAGCTTGTAGAGTCGACTACCTCAATCCGCCACTAACTTGACGCGATGCATGATGGTTTTCCACAGCTCGCGCTTGTTAGCGGCGGTGGATCGGCCCCAGGCTGATATCTCACCCAATGTGCGAAAACACCCCTCACACAAGCCGTTGTCTGCATTGACGCGGCAAACAGATATGCAAGGCGTCGGAATGTCTTCGCCTGCCATCGACACGGCGTTTGCTCGGGCCGTCAAGCTTTGTATAGCCTCTTGCCTGCATAAATTGATGGACTGAATATCGACAGCAAGGTCGACGACTGAGCGCTGAGTCATTGCTTGGCGCTCTTTGGGAGTGATTGCGATAAAGGCATTGGTTTGACCCGAACTGTTCCTTGGCGGTTTGCTTTCATGCCTTTGGTCTTGGCGCCCAAAATGTGCTTGGAGGCCAACAGCTGATCATAGAGTTCTTGTGCAGCTGGCGACAGGGATCGCCCCCTGCGGTGGATCAAGCCCACAGTGCGGCTAACCGCGGGATTCACCAGCGGTACGCTGACAAGAGTGGGATGTCCATCAGGCGGCATGGCTAACCTGGGTACTGCTGCAACCCCCATCCCGGCCTCCACCAAACTGACCAAGGTAGATACATGTTGAGCCTCGCAATACCACCTGGGGCGTGTCGGATGTTCAGTGAGCGCCAGATCAAGTAAAAATCGATTTCCACTGTCTTTCGTCACGGACATGTAATCATAAGCAGACAATTCAGACCATGTCACTTTCTTCATGCGTGCAAGCGGGTGCTCAGTCCTGCATGCCACGACAAAGGGCTCCTTCAAAATCGGTTCAAACACCAAGTCCGGCTCTTGGGCGCCGATGTAGTTGAGGCCAAAATCGGCTTCGTTGCGCAAGATCGTCGTTAAAACTTCGTTGGCGCCCTGGTCGATGATTCTCAAAAGTATTCGTGGGTACCGGGCGTGGAAAGCACTGAGAATGGTCGGCAAAAAATAACGGATCGCTGAAGGAATACATGCCAAGGTGACCTCGCCACTCACGTGCGTAGCAACGTCTCGTATGCCCATCAAGGACTGCTCAAGACTGTTGAGTAAGTCGCCAGCACGGTGAGAAAATTCACGGCCCACCGTCGTCATGTCCACCTTACGGGTTGTACGGTGAAAAAGTCTTACGCCCAATGCGGATTCGAGCTTTTCTATGCGCCTGGAAAGCGCAGGCTGCGATAAATGCAGTTCTTCAGCAGCCGCGCTGAAACTCCCAAGCTTCGCTACAGATACAAAAGCACGCAAATCCGGCAAGTCAAAATTCATGTGCGAAACGCATTAATCATAAGATACGTTGCATTTTACACAGCGATGACCTTCAGTCACTATATGAGACCTGCTGTTGGTGCTCTTTGCATTTGAATCAGCAAAATTTCCAAGGAGTTCGAATTGAGCCGCATTGTTCACCTTTCCCTTAAAGTTGACGACATTCAAAAATCAGGTGACTTTTACCAAAAGATGTTCAATTTTCAGGACACTACCACCAAGAAAACGCGTGACCACACGTCGCGCCACATGACAGACGGCGAGATTGACTTTACTTTGATCCAGTACGACGCGGGCACCACCTCGGCAGAGTCCAAGGCGGCCGGTGAAGGTCCGTGTATCCATCATTTCGCCATCGAAGTGGAAGACCTTGAAAAGGCAACTGCCGAGATCAAAGCCAATGGATGCGTGGTTGTGAGCGATCCCGGAGTTATCCCCGTCAAATTTCGCGCGCCTGGAGGCACCATCGCCGAACTGGTCGAAATTGGCAGGTACCAGCTCGATAGCGGCGGCCACAAAATCAACCGGATCACGCACATTTCCCTGAAGGTGGAAGACATCCAATCCGTGGGTGATTTTTATATCAAGCTTTTTGGCTTTCGTGACACCGAGACCAAAAAAACGCGTGACCATACGTCCCGGCACATGACAGACGGCGAGATCGATTTCACTTTGATCAAGTACGACGCAGGCACCACTTCGGCGGAGTCCAAAGCATCTGGCGATGGTCCTTGCATCCACCACTTTGCGGTGGAAGTTGATGACCTTGAAAAGTCTGCTCAAGACTTGTTGTCTTTCGGGTGCAGTGTCATCAGCGACACAGGCGTTATTCCGATCAAGTTCCGCGATCCAGGAGGTACCATTGCGGAGTTGGTGGAGATTGGCCGCTATGCTCAACTAGGTCAGGCGCACCATTAAGATTGTGTTCACGACCCTTAGGATACCGAGGTCGTGCATTTTGAAAAAATTCCGGAGATAAATAATGAGTTCATTCACCAGAAAGGGTGACTTCTGGGCTGGCTTGGTGATGGCCGCGTTGGGTGTGTTCGTCGTCACGCAGGCCTATGGCTGGGATTACATGACCGAAGATGGACCTGGCGCTGGATTTTTTCCGCTCTGGTATGGCATCGTGATGGTGGTTTTATCCCTTTTGCTTGTAGCCGGGGCCGTGCTCAAAGAGGGCGCCAAAGCCAAAACAGTGCGTTGGGAGGATATGCGGCGAGCCATGACCTGCTGGATTGCATTTTCTGTGTGTGTCGGCATCATCAAGTTTGTGGGTTTCATGCTTGCCTTCGGCTTGCTCATCTGGTTCATCATTGCCATCATGTTTGGCCGTCCTCAACGGATTGCTTTGCCTTATGCCATTGGTGGTGCGGTCGGGTTTTACGCGCTTTTTACTTTGGCGCTTGAACTGCAACTGCCCGTTGGAACATTATTTTAAAAATTAGAACGCACACACAATGGATATTCTGAACGGATTGATGCAAGGTTTTTCGGTCGCTTTGACGCCGATGAACTTGGCCATGTGTTTTTTAGGCTGCTTGTTGGGGACCATCGTGGGCGTACTGCCGGGTCTAGGCCCGCCTGCCACGATCGCGATGCTATTGCCCCTGACCTTCAAGATGGACCCGACCGGCGCCATGATCATGCTGGCCGGCATTTACTACGGCGCCAAATATGGTGGCTCTACAACCTCCATCCTGCTGAACGTGCCGGGCGAATCCTCGTCGGTTGTGACTTGTCTGGACGGCTACCAGATGGCACGCCAAGGTCGTGCGGGCGCAGCACTGGGCATCAGTGCCATCGCTTCTTTTGTGGCGGGAACCATAGGCACCGTTTTGCTGATGCTGGTGGCCCCGCCACTGGCAAAGCTGAGCCTTGCTTTTAGCTCGCCTGAGTATTTTGCGTTGATGGTGCTTGGCCTGGCAATGGTGGTCCTGTTGGCCGGCGATTCCTTGACCAAGGCTTTGCTGGCAATGACGTTTGGCCTGTGGATCGCCGGAATGGGTACGGACTTGTTTACGGCCACCTCGCGCTTTACCTTTGACCAGACTGAATTGCTG